>CAZWAO010000237.1:0-4064 GCA_964631815.1 uncultured Ignavibacteria bacterium
AGACAGAGTCTTCCACCGAGGAGATGAAGAAGGACAGCCCCAAGAGCGTTCCGCTGGGAAGGCTGGGGAAACCGGAAGACGTTGGCAATGCTGTGGCCTTTTTGGCATCTGATGAGGCCGGATACATCACCGGAAGCGTGTTGGACGTACACGGCGGGCTGTGGTGTTGATTTGGCTACGTCTACCCACGTGGGACAGCCGGTCCTGTGATCTGACCTATTTTACGCTCATTTCTCCCACCTGAAGCTTGGGTGCGTGTTGTAGACCGGTTTGAATGGCCAGACCTGCAACGCAATTTCTTGCGTAGGCATCAGCCTGTTTTTCCTTCTCAATACATCTCTCGCCGGATGCGTATAATTTATTGGGAGTCAACGAAAAAGCTCATTGCCTCCTTTGCTCTCGCTGGACATCGGAAATATCACAGCAGCAGACAATCTCCGCGCTTGGCAGGCAGCGCAGAAAATTGCGAAAAACATCTTGACAAAAAATAGGACAGGCAGTATATTGATAGTGAGAGAACAGGCGGGTCTGTTGTCCCAAGTCGGCAGTGCTCATCCTGTTCCGATATCAATGTAAAACCGGCGGAGGAGAATTTTTCCGCGCGATAACCAGAAAAACAACTTTCAGACTCGAGGAGGCGATAGGAGCATGAGGTGGCTTAATACCAAAGCATTCGGCCGCCGCAGACTACTGCTCTTGCACCATTTCCTTCTCTTCTGGGTCATTCTTTGTTTCTTGGTGGCTTTCAGTCCGGGTCTGGCGGATACGCTGAACGATCCCAACGATCCGACCTGGGAGCATCCCTGGGATGACCTGGAACACCAGAATCCGGAGGGAAGCGGGGGCGGCGATTTGCCCGACGTGGACCAGGTGTTCATGCTGCAGTTGGGAGGATTGAATCTCTGGGTGGTAATCCACCAGCCGTCGACCGCAAATCTGTCCTCATCCCAAGAGAAGGAAGTCTCACGGCGTGCGGAGGGGAGTCGTGGTTACGTTCTTATGCTGTTCAGGTAAACAAGATCATCCGGTAAAGGCTCGAAATGGAGAGCTGGGACAAAAAAGTGGATCTTGTTTCGTCCCTGGCGGCTAAGAAAGACTTGAAAGCTGCTCGGGCGGAGCTGGCAAAGCTGAAGAAAGGGAATGACACCTCTTTAGCTTATGCGGGGGAGTTTTCTTATCTGGAAGCCCTGATCGTCTATCATGAAGACAACTACCAGGAAGCCTGGAATAAGGCGGAACAGGCTTACCAGGCTTTAAGACAAACTTCCAAAAACCGCAGACTGGGAGAGGTCCAACTTCTTCTTTGTTACATCTTAGTGGATCTGGGCGATTTGTCCAAGGCCGAGATCCAAGCCCAAGATGCAGCTTCCTCTTTCCGCCGGGCAGGAGACGACGAGGGGCTCACCAGAGCTTACAACAAGCTGGCCCAGGTGTATTTCATCCGGGCGGAGTTCGAGCGCTCCATCGATTGCCTGAACCGGGCCACCGAACAGGCGCGGGAGTTCAAGGAAGGCCATTCGCTGGTGGGGCGAATCCTGGGCAACCTGGGACGTATTCACCTGTTGATGGGAGATTGGGAAAAAGCGCAGAAATGCCTTTACGAGAGTCTGAGGCAGGGCGAACGCACAAAAAACGAGGTGAGCAGGTGCGCCAACTTGCTCTCCTTAGGTTACGCCGCATCGCAGCAGAGGAGATTTCAGGAGGCGGAAAGGTTCTACCAGTCCGCCCTGGCCATCATCCGGGAGAAGGGGCTGGAGCGGGAGCTGGCTATCTATCACGAGTACGTTGCGGAGCTGGCTTTAGAGCAGAAGGACTACGAGGGATGCAACCGGGAGGTCTCCCAGGCCATCCATATGGGCGAGAAGATCGCCCCCCAAAGCAGCCTGCTCTGCCAGTGCTACCGCATTCTGGCGCAGCTTCAGCTTGCCACCGGCAAGCTCAACTTAGCGGAGAGCACCTGCGAGAAATTCTGGGAGGTCTGCCGCCGACTGAGCGAGAAGGTGGAGGAGGGGTTGGCATACAGAATATTAGGGCAGATTTATGCCCAGAAGAACAATCGCAAGCTGGCGGAGGAGAGTTATAGATCTAGCATCTCCTGCTTAGACAAGATCGGCAGCAGGTTCGAGCTGGCCCGCACCTATCTGGCCGCCGGACTGGAGGAGGTTTTCGATTCCCGCAGCAGGAAGGAATATCTCAACAAAGCGGTGCAGCTCTTCAGAGAGCTGTTCGCCGCAGATTCGCCGGGGGCCAACTACTTCTTCGGTTTGACCAGAATGGGGCAGGCGCAGGTTCACTTCCAGACTTCCGATTACGACAACAGCGTGGATGCCCTAAACGAGGCGGAACCGCTTTTGCGAAAGGCGGTAGGTGAATCTTCGGACTCCGATGAGATCCTCAATCAGGTGTCGCAGTTCAGATCGGAGCTGGAGGCGATGATAGCAGACAAGAGCACCTCGCCGGACAACCGCTACAACGTGTTCCGTCGATTCTTATCGGAGATCGAATCCAAGGAAACCCAGACGGCTTCCTCTCAAGATCAGCCGGGAGGTTCCCCGGATGAGGATGAGATCGGGCGGAACCTGACGCTTCTGGCAAAGAAGCTGAAAGCGGACCGGGGCTTCATCCTGCTCAAAAACGGCGAGCCGGAAACACCACCGCCGGTGTTCGGCTTCAACCTCTCGCCGGAGGAAAGCGAGCTGATCAAGCTGGCCTCGCAGCGGATGGACGGGGAACTCACCTCTCTGGGCAAACCCCTCTACTCCTCCTCGGGCGACTCCCAGCGGTTCCTCTGCAATATGCCGGGAGTTTCCAGCCTGCTGGTGGTTCCCTTGAGAACCGGGGAAGAGGTCAAGGGGGTGTTGTACCTGGACCGCAAGAAAAACGGCTCGGTCCCCAAGCCGTTTCGCCGGGACGAGCTGAACTTGAGCGTGGCCTTTGCCGACATGCTGGGACTGAAGCTGGCGGAGACCGAGAACCGCAAGCTGGAAGAGGAGAATCTAAGACTCAAACAGCAATTGAAGGAAGGCAGCGCGTTCTCCAACATCATCACCCAAAACAGCCAGATGTCGGAGGTCATGTGGAAGCTCTCCCAGGTGAAGGACACCAACCTGTCCATACTTCTGGAGGGAGAAACCGGGACCGGAAAAGACCAGCTGGCCAAAGCCATTCATTACAACAGCAATCGCAAGGAGAAGAATTTCGTGGTGGTCAACTGCGCCGCGTTTCCGGAGACGCTTTTAGAAAACGAGCTGTTCGGCCACAAGAAGGGTGCATACACCGGCGCCTCCCAGGACAAGAAGGGTTTGATAGAAGAGGCGGACGGGGGAACTCTGTATTTAGACGAGGTGGCCGAGATTAATCCCGCCACTCAGGTCAAGCTGCTGCGGGTGCTGGAGGAGAAGGAGCTGACGCGGCTGGGCGACACCAAGCCCAGGAAAGTGGACATTCGGGTTATTTCCGCCACCAGCCGGAACATCAGAGAACGGATCGAGAAAGAGCTTTTCCGAAAAGACCTGTTCTTCCGGCTGAACACCATCCACGCAAAACTGCCTCCTTTGAGAGATCGCAAGGAAGACATTCCGCTTTTGGTGGATCACTTTATCAGGATTCACGCCGCCAAGTTGAAGGACCAGATTCCCACTCCTTCTGCGGCCATCGTCGAGCTTCTGGCCAACTACGACTGGCCGGGGAACGTCCGGGAGCTGGAAAACGAGATGAAGAGGCTGGTGGCCATCAAGGACGGCGAGTCGGTGGTGGCGGCGGACATACTAAGCGAGAAACTGGGAATCCAGGAGGAGCCGGGCGCCTCCGAGATGTCGTTATACGAGAGGGTGGCGGCTTGGGAGAAGCAGTTCATCCTCAAGGCGTTGATCGAGAACAGCTGGGTCAAGAAATCCTCGGCCACGGCTCTGGGCATCCCGGAATCCTCCCTGCGCTTCAAGATCAAGCAGCATAAGATCAAAGTGCCCAGCGACAAATGATCCTGCGGTATGCACCGGATGGTGCATACCAAATGAGTGTAGCCTGCTATGCCACCCGAAAAGGTGGTTTTTTTGTGGCCGGAC
>CAZWAO010000238.1:0-4013 GCA_964631815.1 uncultured Ignavibacteria bacterium
GGGGCACGGCCGCAGTCAGTGAGCCTATTCCGGAGGTGAGGATGAGAAAGACCAGCACGAAGCTGAAGCTCGCGGCTTTTCTTCTGCTCGGCATCCTGATGCTGAGCGGCTGTTCCCGCGAGGTGGTTCGACCCAGGGTGGTCAATACCCCGTATGAAGGGGGATTGGCCGGCAAGAGCTCGGAAGCGGAAGCCGCATCACCTGCCGAGATCAATCCCAGAGACGAGTTTGAAGAGGTTGAGCTTTTCTACGCTTTGGGGGTGGCGGCCAACCAGGAGGGAAGATGGCTTCAAGCCCAGGACCACTTCGAGGAGGCCCTGGAGCTTTTGGCCAATCTGGACATCGAGGAGGGCGACTCGGTCAGAGAATCGAAATTTGAAAAGCTTTTGAATGAAATTGCGGAAGATTACAAGGTCACCTTGCTGGGCCTGGGAATCCTCTCCAGCGAGAGCTCCATATCCGCCTTTTTGCAGAGATTCGAGGACGTGGACAACTTCAAGGCTCTTCAGAAAGGCGTGGATGTGGAGAAGCAGGAGGTGGAGACCGGTGAGGTTGTCTACGACATGCCCATCGAGTGGAACGAGAGAGTGGAGAACTCCATCATCTACTTCCAGACCGTGGCCCGGGAGGCATTCGAGACCTATCTGAAAAGGTCGGGCAAATACAAGGGCCTGATGCAAAGCATTTTGCGGGAGAAGAACCTGCCCGAGGATTTGGTGTGGCTGTGCCTGGTGGAGAGCGGATTCAATCCCAAAGCCTATTCCTGGGCGCGGGCGATGGGACCCTGGCAGTTCATCGCGCCCACCGGCAGAAAGTACGGGCTCGCGGGGAACTGGTGGTATGATGAGAGGAAAGATTTCGTAAAGTCCACTTACGCTGCCTGCGACTACTTAAGCTTCCTTTACGATCGATTTCAATCCTGGCCCCTGGCTCTGGCGGCATACAACGGCGGTGAGGGAAGGGTGGACAGGGCCATTAAGAAATGTCACACCTCGGACTTCTGGAGATTGACCCTGAACAAGCAAACCTCCAACTACGTGCCGCTCTATATGGCGGCCACCATAATATCGCGGGAACCGGAGAAGTACGGCTTCGACGTGGAGTACGACGATCCCCTGCAATTCGAGGTGGTCCGGGTGAATCAACCTATGGACTTAAAGAAGGTGGCGGCTGCGTTGGGACTGCCGGTGTCGGTGCTGCACGAGCTGAACCCGGAGCTTCATCGGGGAATCACCCCTCCCAACTATCCCGGTTATCCCTTAAGGATTCCGTTGGGAACCAAAGAGCTGTTCGGCGCAGAGTTCGAAGGCTACGATGCCAAAACCAGCGGGCTGTTCGTGGAACACAAAGTCACCCGCGGGCAGACCCTGTCCTATCTCTCCCACAAGTATCAGGTGCCCATCTCGGCCATCATGGAGATGAACAATTTGACCAACAAACATCGTCTGAGCATAGGGCAGAGGCTGATCATTCCCGCCAACACAGGTTCCCAGACCTCGGTCGCCGTAGCCAAGTCCAATTCGGCCAAGAAGGCAAGCTCCCCGTCCGGCCGGTCTGACACTTACGTTGTGAAGAAGGGAGACACCCTATCCGGGCTGGCAGTCAGCTTCGGCACCACGGTAAGCGAGATCAGACGGCTGAACGGCCTGAAGAATTCCAGCCGAATTTACGTGGGACAAAGATTGAAGCTGTCGGGCGCCAAGACTCCGGCATCCGGCGGGTTGTTCACGGAACACGTGGTGAAAGAGGGAGAGAATCTTTCCTATCTTGCCGGCAAGTACGGCGTTGCGGTGTCGGATATCCTTGCGGCCAACAACTTGGACAGCAAAGATATCTTACGGGTGGGGCAGCGCCTGCTGATTCCCTCCTCGTCCCAGGTGGACGTGGAAACTTACGTGGTCAAAAAAGGCGATACCATCTCCGATCTGGCTCTCAGATTCGGCAGCAGCGCCGGGGATATTAAAAGGCTGAACGGCCTGAAGGACCTGCACTATATTCACCCCGGTCAGAAGCTCAAAATCCCTTCCGGCAACGGCAACGCAGAACGGCATCAGGGCGGCGGAAAGTGGATAACTTACGTGGTGAGAAGAGGCGACAGCCTTTGGAAGATTGCCCGGGCTTTTGGGGTGTTGATGGAGAAGATCATTCAGTGGAACGATCAGATTTCGCCGTCACACCTTCAGATAGGAGACGAGATAAGAATATTCACCACAAACTAAAAGCAATGATTTAACTCGTTGTTGCGTATCCTGTTGTTGGATTCGCTCCACATCAGTCGGCTGGAGGAAGAAGGTGGCAAAAAGAAGCGACGTGGTGATCGCCGTCATAATCGCAGTCAGTTTTTTAGTCATCTCGGTTCTGACCCTGCTTGCTTTCGTGGGGATGTCCCAGGATGGATCGGGACTTTTCACCGGTCTGGGGGAGAGAGTGGCTATCGTCGACGTGCACGGGGTAATAAGCAACTCTTCGGAGGTGACCCGGCAGCTTAGAAAATACGCAGAAGACTCGTCGATTCCGGCGGTGGTGGTGCACGTGGACAGTCCGGGCGGAGGAGCGGCGGCCTCCCAGGAGATATACGAGGAGATGAACAAACTCCGGGACGCGGGAAAGAAAGTGGTGGTCTCCATGGGCAGCGTAGCGGCCTCGGGCGGATACTACATCTCCTGCGCCGCAGACACCGTCGTGGCCGATCCCGCCACCCTCACCGGAAGCATTGGGGTGATCTTCCAGTTCCCCATCGCCGAACAGTTGATGAAGAAGATAGGAATCAGATATGAGGTGGTGAAAAAGGGAGAGGTCAAGGACATGGGGTCCATCGATCGCGCCATGACCGAAAGGGAGAGAGAGTCCCTACAGTCGGTGGTGGACGACACCTACGAACAGTTCGTGGGGGCGGTGATGGAGGGGAGGGGGCTGGAGAGGGAGCAGGTGTTGAAGATCGCCGACGGGAGTGTGTACACCGGCCAACAAGCCCAGGAGCTTGGTTTGGTGGACGAAATGGGCAACCTGTATGATGCCATAAAAATAGCAGGCGAGATGGTGGGAATGGAGGAATACCCCCGGACGGTGAAGGAGCGGGAAAGGAAAACCTCCTGGTTTGATCTTCTAAGCGGGAGAATGAATGACCTGCTGGGACTGGGCCAAAGCGAAAATGCCACGCCCAGGTTGGAATACATCTTTAAGTGATGCCTCCGGCCGGATTCCGGCCGACAATCGGATGCCGATCTACGAATACATCTGCAAACAATGTGGTTCCGAGTTCGAAATCCTGCACCGGACCGCAAAAGAGGAAAGTCCCAATTGTCCCCAATGTGGGACAGCCGAAGTGGGGAGGAAGTTCTCGGTTTTTGGATTCTCGTGCGGGGAGAGTTTTGTGTCTTCCTCTAAAGGGTCAAGCTGTGGTTCCTGCCACAGCAGAAACTGCAGTCACTGCGGATAGCCGAAGGGTTCGGGCCGGAGCAAAGACGGATTCAAAACAGGATTCTCTGTTTTTCGAAATCAAACAAAGGAGGTGTTAAATGACCAAAGCGGATCTGGTGGAGGCGGTGGTTCAGAAGACCGGCCTTACCCGAACCGACGTGGCGGTGGTGGTGGACAAATTATTGGAGGCCATCAAGGAGGCGCTGGAGAACGGCAAGAACATCGAAATCAGAGGATTCGGCACTTTCAAGATCAAACAGAGAAAAGCCCGCAAGGCGCGCAACCCGAGAACCGGCGCAGAGGTTCCGGTGCCGGATCGAAAGGTTCCGGTATTCAAGCCCTCCAATGAATTCAAAGATCTGATAACCAAGCTTCCGCTCAACTGAAGCTTAACCTGCGGACAACGCCAAGCAACGGTGGTAGTATGCCCTGTGGAAGGAAGAAGAAAAGGCACAAGATAAAAACCCACAAGAGGAAAAAAAAGCTCCGGGCCGATCGACATAAGAAAAAGCTGCGGTAAGCCCGACCCGCCACGGCTAATGATCTTCGTGCTGTCCGATACCCACGTTCCCGAAAGGATCAAGGAACTTCCC
>CAZWAO010000239.1:0-3998 GCA_964631815.1 uncultured Ignavibacteria bacterium
CCTCTCAGCCCGATCCCATACTCCCACCCGTGATCCTCCGAACGAGACAAAGAGGGCAGCAGCAGAATATGATAGTCTTCATCGTTGGAGAAGGCAAAGTTGAGTATGTTCAGCAGGTCAAACCTGAGGCCGACGGGCCTCATGTTATTGTAACGATCGATGTCGAGGAGCTGCTGACGCGGATCGACGGATACCGCTCTGATCCTACCGGGCGTGCTAAAGACCAGAGTATCCGACTCTTTTTCCCCGTCCAGCCGTTCCGTCACCGTTTCTCTGCTCCCCAACCGGGCTTCCACCTCTACGGGCATGACTGCCTCTCGCAGACGACGCACCACCAGCCGATTGACGAACGACTCTTGCTCCCCCTGTTGTGCTCTATGGGAGGAAAAGGACCCAACTGCGTAATCGAGCTTCTTGTTGGTGTAAACCCACTGTTCGACAAACCAGCTTAGGTCTTGCCCGCTTATCTCCTGTGCTACCTGAATGAAGTCGTCAAAAGTCGCCGTCGAATACTTGTATCTGTCATAGAACTCTCTTAGGATTCGAAGGAATGTCTCATCCCCAACCGTATAGCTCAGCATTTTGATGACAAAAGGACCTTTGCCATAAGCACCCCCTCACCCCCAACCCGCACCCCTCAGACTCCGGTCGAGGTCTTCCCTGGCAGCCGCGATGTACAGCCACAGCGCCAGTCTCTCGTTGAAGTCTCCGAGAGGGCCTCCGCCCGGCCAGTTCTCTTTGTGGTCGGAGCAAAACAGTTCTGCGGAATAGCAGGCTAATGCCTCGGCAAACCACCCTTCGGGCCCGGTGCCGCAGGAGACAGCATTCCCCCACCACTGATGGGCCACCTCGTGCGGCAGAACCGTCTTGGGACTGGAGATTCTATCCCAGATCCCACCACCCACCGGCAAGAGCAGAATATCGTTTCCGCTCGCTCCGCCCAGGAAAGAAGGCATGTTCATAAGATAGATTTTCAGTTGGTCTCTGGGGAACGGTCCGAGTCTGTCCGAATAGTAGTCTACGACGTTGTTGATGTCCTGAATCGTTTTCTCAGCTTCACTCTTGTGGCCTGGTGGATAGTAACTGTAAACCTCCAGGCCCTCAAAGTGTCTTACCAGCAGCTCGCGATTCGCGGTGGCGACCCACACAATACCTGGGAATTTCTTTGCCTCGTAAACATAGGTCCTCGTTCCGTCAGGGTTCGCCAGCGTATCTCTGCATTCGCCGCTGGCTATGAGCATGAAATTGGCCGGGAGGGTTATGGTAAGCCGGTAGTCCGCCATGCGCAGATAGGTCTCCTGCAAGTAAGACTCTGTCCCGCAGGTCAGGGTGTCATTTCCATTCCCCAGATAAATCGGAGTGGTGGTGTCCGGGAAAACGGCCCCCTCGTAATCGAATTCCGCCAGCTTAGGATAGCAGTCCGCACAGAAGAAATCACCTGCCCAAAGAGCGGCCTGGTATTCATCCAGGTCGCCTCCAAATCTCAACGAGAAATCCAACTTCACTCGTGCCTGCGAATGCGGAGGTATTGTATCCGCGGGCGAAATCCTCACCAGATCTTTGTGGGCCGTATCCGGTGTAGAAAACGTGGCCCGCTGTCCGTTCACGGAAACGCTGTCCAGGGAGAAAAAGGAAGGGTGAGAATTCTGATAGACGTAAAAGTACAACTCGGAGTATGTCTTCTCACCAGTTACGAAGGAGACGATCTCCGACCCTCGAAGCGACGACCGGCCCTCGTCCAGTCTGCTGTCGATTTCATATGACACCTGCGAGATGTCGAAGGCCACGTCGGCGAAGGCGGAGGTAAAGCACAAGGCAAGTGCCAGCACGGACGCTGCCGGCGCGATCATTCTGCACGACACTCCTATCCCTCCATTATGGACCAACTGTCCTGATGCCGGAAAGTAACTCCCATTTCCAGTCGAAGTCAAGCAAAACCGAGTAGGTGGCTTGGCGTTTTCTCTTCGTTTCCTTTCTGGAAACAGAGGGCCCCGGGCGCCCTCTGTTATTTCTTGATGCTCTGACTTCACGCTGCCGAGTCAACCACGTCGGATAGGCATCTGGCGCACCATTTCAGACAGTTGAGAAAACCGTGGCAATCATCGATCGGTAGTAGCCTTCCGTGCTCGAGAGATTCCAAGCACACGCGGACTACCGGACGACCAAGTACTTCACCAGAAGCAAGAGCCCACCGGCGGAAATCGAGCAGATGCCCACCAAGTTGAGCGAGTATCCGGGCGGACGAAAGTGAGCTTTCGTCCGCCAGATGGGAACCCAATGTCTGGGCCTGACTGATGCCACTGGCAGCACCCGGGACGTTTTGTACCTCCGGCCCACCAGAGCCAAGACCATTCCTCCCACTATCAGAACGACCACCAGAAACGATAATAGCAAAGCCACCTCCTCCTCTTGAGAAAGTGTCAAGGGGTATGCTTCAGAACATGGGAACCACCTGCATCTC
Organism: uncultured Ignavibacteria bacterium; assembly: GCA_964631815.1. Taxonomy (GTDB): domain Bacteria; phylum Zixibacteria; class MSB-5A5; order MSB-5A5; family SM1-73; genus SM23-73-3. The sequence goes on from CAZWAO010000239.1 coordinate 2,462, forward strand.
CTAAGTACCCAAAAGTGGGGAGAGAGTTGTTTTTTATCTCATCCACTCGCCAATCAGGAACGTCTCGGCGACTTCCGGACCAGCTCACACGAACCAAATTGCCTAATTCAGTATTCCGCCAAGGTGCCGGTTCTCCGGGCTTTGTTAAATCCCCTGTGGAATACACAAAAACCCAAAGGAACCGTGATCATGGCTGTCAGCGCCAGAATCACAAGTTGAGGCAATACCTGTTCCAAAGAGGCGTTTCGAATCAAAGTCATCCGCAAAGCATCCAGAGCGTAAGTGGTGGGCAGCAGATATGATACTGCGCGCAAGGGGATCGGCAGGTACTGAATCGGAAACAGAACTCCGCTCAAAAGGCCGGTCAGTGTGGTGAAAATCCAGGTGATGGGATCTCCCACTTTGGTTACCATGATCACCCCGGCGCTCATCAAGCCGATACCGGATAAACCCAGGACCGTGAGAACGAGGACGACGATCGCTCCCACGAGATTCATCTCCAAAGAAATGCCGAAAACCAAGACTATCACTGCCAGGAGAACAGAGACGTTCAGCAGGGTATTGAGGAAAGTCCACGCTCCGGAGTAGATCAGAAGCAGTTCCAGCTTCGTCGGTCCCATCAAGAGATGTTCCAACGTTCCCATTTGCTGCTCGCTTCTGATGGCGCCCTGGAAGGAATTCAGCGACACTCCCAGGAATGCGGTGAAGGCCGAACCGATGATTAGATAGGCGATTATGTTCCCTCCATACTGTCCGATGGCGGAGAACGTATTGCCTTCCGACAGAAACCTTCCCATGAAGGTGAATTGCACTATTCCCACCAAGCTGCCCAGGATCCCCAAAGCCAGCGCGGTCTTGTAACTGAACATGTTGATAAGTCCGCGTTTGATAAACAGCCAGGCTCTGTACATTTCATCTTCCCTTGGTCGTTTCCATGAACACGTCTTCTAGGCTCGCCTCTTCTATCCGGGTCGAGGTTACTTCCAGGCCGCTGGTGGAGATTATGTTCAGAATCCGGTTTATTCCTGATCCATCCCTGAGATTGATAGTCAGAAGAAAATCCTTCACGGTCGCATCCAATGTCTCTTCGCCGCGCCTTAGTCTTCCGGACAGTTCGAGCATTTTGCTCTTATAGGAAGTCAAGTCTTCCTCTCTGAATTCCACTTTCAGCACTCGCCTTTTCAGACTCTTCCTTAGATTGCCGGGAGTATCAACTGCCACCAATCTACCTTGCCTCAGGATGCCGATCACATCGCTTAGTCTATCCGCTTCGTCCATGTTGTGCGTGGTCAGCAGGATGGTCTTACCTTTTTTCCTCAGATCGAGGATCAACTCTCTTATCCTGACCGCACTGTCCGGATCTATGCCGCTGTTTGGCTCGTCCAAAAGGTATACCTGGGGATCAACCAGCAAAGCTCTGGCTATATTCAACTTCTTTTTCATGCCGGTGCTATACTTCATAAAGGGGAGCTTTCGATCATCCTCTAACCCCACCAGTTCCAATTTCTCTGCTATTCTCCTTCTGAGGTCTTTTCTA
>CAZWAO010000240.1:0-3993 GCA_964631815.1 uncultured Ignavibacteria bacterium
CTGAAGGTTGCTGGTTTTATTTCTTTTCCGGTTCCTTGAGCTCAACGTCCGGTTCATATATCTCGTTGAGCATCTTCATGGAGTCGTGGATCTTGTCGATCTCCTCCTGAGAAATCCCGGACTTCTCCTTCTTGGCCATTCGCTCGATGATCTTGGTCATCCCGGCTTCGTCCGTGGTCTGGTGAGCCTTGACCACCACGTCCAGCGAATGACATTTGCCGCACTTTTCCTGGAAGAGACCCTGGTGAGGATCCTCGACCGGAAGCAGCGTGAACGTTTCCTCGATCTGCTTTAACGACTCCTCGCCGATCTTTACCCCTGCTTTGTTGTGCATGTCCACCATGATCTTCTCCATCCCTGCTCTGACCTTCTCCAGGGAGTGGCAGATCGAGCATCTGGCTTGAAAAGCGGTCGGCTCCTCCTTCGATACATCTCCGGGAGTCTGGGCAAATGCCCAAACGAACACCAGAAGCAAAATCACCGATACAATGGCGATTGGCCTCAATGTTTTCATCAAATCTCACCTCCCTCCGAGATTCTGTTTAACAAATTGACATTTTGTGATCATTTTCACAATCTGCCCAAAATAAAAAGACCTTCTGGCGGCCCCATCATCCAGTAAGTGGCGCTCGTATAACCATCTCTCTGGGCCAGAACATCCAGAAAAAGAGTGCCCTGATTCTCCAGGGAAAGATCGGATTTCTCCGACTCCGGCAGCTTTCTCTCGTCCAGGGTTTTGATATAACCTTTGCATCGGTCGCACACGTCCACCCGGAAGGCACTCTTGTCCGAAGTTGGGGTCTCTTCCACGACAAAGTATCTTAGACTGTTGTGGTCGTCCGTCCCGCAAAACGGGCACTTGACCCGCAGGTAATGCCACTGGGTTCCGCACAGACCACACCAGAGCACCTTCTTGCCGTCCTCTCTTCTCAGTCTTTCCATGGCCGGAGGGCTTCCGCAGACCGGACAATCTCCCCTAAGCCAGTTTTCTTGATCTACTTTGGACTTGAGCTGGTTAGCATAAAGCTGAAGAATCGTCTGGCTTAAGTTCAGGCCTATGAACCAAAGGAGACCCGCTCCTATCTCATGTTGCCGAGAAAGGGATTTCAACACCGATAAATCCCGCATAAGGAATGGTCGCACTAGCTCGCTTGGATTCAAATTCCCTTTTGTGTCAAGGAATTTCTGAATATCCTCCCGACCGAAGACTTCATTCTCTTCCAGAACACGGAAAAGCTCTTGAGAGAATTCGCGTAGTAGATTTCCATCTACTTGCAAACTCCGAATCTCCAACAGAGGTTTTTTTCCCTCGAGTCGCTTGTCTATCTCCGCCCCCGGAATAATAAGACGCTCTTGATATCTGCTCGCGAATGTGGACCTAATCTCACTAATCTGCCGACAAAGATTCAAGTACAGTCTGCTTTCTTTAGTAGCGGTCATAATCAGGGCCTTCTGTGTTTTCTCGTTTGTTTCTATAGTCTAAGCCCATGTTTAGACTTAGCCCGAATTTACGTTCTGGAGAATAGTTTGTCAAGAGAAAAACCGATGGACTTCCAGCCTTTGACTCCCATATCATCAGATATTGTGGATCAGAACAAGTACACGCAAAAACTGATTCCCAATCTCTGCTTTAGTTTAATATGCATGCAGATAGATCCAATGCACCCATATGAACTCGATTCATTGTGCGTCCTTCTCCCAAACACACTCGTAGGTGAATGCTCCCTCTTTTGATTCACGATAGCTTTCGGTGACTGTACAGGCAGCACTCAAATTCTCCGCTGTATTTACTTTTCTTCAACTACCTGGGTCAAGACACATAAGGGAAGAGCTGGTCAGAATATCTAACAAGCCGTTATATATGGTAGTGCAGCTGGGAGTCGAACACCGGTTTGATGGCTGAGAACCACCTGAGCCAAACGGAGTGATCTTTTTATTCTACCGTTAACAAGGTATGGTAGATCAAACTCATGAGTTCATCGAGTTAGGCTTCTTGCCTGTGCTTATTCTCCTCCTCTTGCGTCCCCTCCTGCCTTGTTTGGATACAAATCGGGCACAACTAACGCTTGCCCGTCTGGGCAAATCGAGTTTCTCTAATTCCCGGATTCTCGCAACTCATTGGTATAAAAAAGCGTCCCCAACGAGATTCGAACTCGTGTCGCCGCCGTGAAAGGGCGGTGTCCTAGACCGGGCTAGACGATGGGGACGAGCGAGCTTCGCTTGTCCGTAGTTTATAGTTTGTGGTTCACAGTTGACAATCAGATTCCGGAAGCTCTTCCACGAACCATGAACTCCGAACCACCGACCATCCCGCCATCGGCGGGATTGCGCCTAGAGGGACTCGAACCCCCAACCCTCTGATCCGAAGTCAGATGCTCTATCCAGTTGAGCTATAGGCGCAAAATCTATCTTCTCACGCCCGAATATAACCAGCTGCGGCCCGGAGGTCAACAGGAAATTGCAGTAAGTTGGTCGAGCCGTTTGCTGCCCCGTGATTACAGGTCTTCCTAATTGAAAACCCCGTCCGGATGTGCGACGTGGACGGGGTTTTGTTTTCTAAGGATTTGACCCGACGAGCGTTACCGGCCTTACATCTTCTTTTTCCACTTGGTGCCTTCGGCCGTGTCTTCCAGAATGATGCCCCGATCTTCCAGGTCCTTTCTTATCTGATCCGCCAGTTGGAAGTTCTTTTCCTTTCGCGCCTGAATCCTCTTGTCTATCAGAGCCTTCACCTCATCATCCAGGGTCAACTTTTCCCTTTTCAGGATGCCGAGGACCGAGTCGAAGCCATTCACCAAATCCAGAGTCTTGAGTGCGTCGGACCGTGAGATCTTCTTTTCATCCATAAGCCGGTTGATGTCCTTCACCAGGGTAAAGAGGACGCCCAAAGCCTCGGAGGTGTTCAAATCGTCGTCCAGCGCTTCCTCGAAATCCTTTTTGGCTTTTTGCAGGATTTCCTCCACCTCCGGATTGTCCTCTTTGGCTTGCACCAGCTTCAGATTGTCCACGAAATCATACACCCTCTGAAGACCGTTCTTGGCGGCTTCCAGCCCGTCGAAGGTGAAGTTCAACTGCTGTCGGTAGTGGGTGGCCATAAGCAGATACCTGATGGCGATGGGATGATACCCCTTCTCCAGAATGTCTCTCAAGGTGTGGTAGTTCCCGTACGACTTGGCCATCTTTCGCCCTTCCACCATCAGGTGCTCGTTGTGCAGCCAGAAGTTGACGAATTTCTCTCCGGTGGCTGCCTGGGACTGGGCAATTTCATTCTCGTGATGCGGGAAGATGAGGTCCACGCCTCCGGTATGGATGTCGAAATGCTTTCCTAAGTATTTCATGCTCATGGCCGAGCACTCGATATGCCAGCCGGGTCGACCCTTGCCCACCTGAGTATCCCAGAAGACTTTGCCGTCATCCTGATCCCATCCTTTCCACAAGGCAAAATCGGCCACCTCCTCCTTTTCGTATTCGTCCGCAGCCACTCGCGCCCCCGATCTCAGTCCGGACATGTCCATGTGCGAGAGCTTGCCGTAATCCGGGTAGGAGGCTATCTTGAAATAGGTGGAGCCCTCGTTCTGATAAGCGAAGCCCTTCTCCAGAAGCGTCTTCACCAGAGCTTCCATTTCCGGGATGTGGGCCGTGGCCTCAGGATAGATGCTGGCCGGCTTGATGTTGAGTGCTTTTATGTCCTGGAAGAAGGCATCCCGGTACCGCTGGGTGTACTCGGAAAGCGGGATGTCTTCCGTTTGTGATCCCTTGATGGTCTTGTCATCCACGTCGGTTATGTTCATCACATAGGTGACCCGGTAGCCCTTGTACTCCAGATAGCGGCGTACGATGTCGCCGAAGACGTAGGCCCGGAAGTTGCCTATATGGGCAAAATCATAGATGGTGGGTCCGCAGGTATACATCCTCACCTCGCCGGGATGGACCGTGCGGAACTCCTCTTTCATTCTGGTCAGAGTGTTATAGAACCTAAGAGCCATTTTGATT
>CAZWAO010000241.1:0-3970 GCA_964631815.1 uncultured Ignavibacteria bacterium
GGGAGGTGAAGATTCAGGAGACGGTATTCGAGCTTCTCACCCAGCAGTACGAGCAATACAAGATTCAGGAAACAAAAGATACCCCCACCATCCAGGTGCTGGACAAGGCCGTGCCTCCGGAGGCACGAGCCAAACCTCGCAGAGGATTTCTGGTGGGCCTGGCCGGGGTGCTCAGTCTGTTCACCTCTACCGTTTTCGTCTTTGGCTTGGAGTATTTCAGGAGATCGAAAGAGAGGGACCCGGAGTCCATTCAGAAGTTGGAAACTCTCCTGGGCGCCTGGAGAAAGGATGCAGACGACTTGAAAAGAAAGCTACCTTTCGGACGTAAGAGAAAAGTATAACGCATGGGCTGAATCATCCAACATGACTTCAGTGGAAAGGCCGGAAATGATAAAAATCGGTTTGATAGGTTGCGGGGCCTGGGGAAAGAATCTGTTGAGGACCTTCTTCAATCTTCCCGGGTGCGTGCTTCTCACCTGCTGTGATCAGGATGCCAGGCAGACGGAGAAGCTCTGCTCCAGTTACCCGGAGGTGAAATTCACCCAGAATCACCAGGAGATCATCGACAACCCCAATCTGGATGCAGTGGTGGTGGCCACGCCGCCGGCGTCGCATTTCGAGCTATGCCAGGCCGCCATTCACGCAGGCAAGGACGTTTTTGTGGAAAAACCGCTGGTGCTGGACACCCAACAGGGAGAGGAGCTGGTGGATTTGGCTCAGAAGAAGAAGAAAATCCTGATGGTGGGACACATCATGGAATATCATCCGGCCACGCTCAAGCTAAAGGAGTACGTGGACAAGGGTGATCTGGGCCGGATATACTATCTGTATTCCACCCGGGTGAATCTGGGCAAAGTCAGGGACATCGAGAATGCTCTGTGGAGTTTCGCTCCCCACGACATTTCCATGATGTTGTTCCTGTTGGGACGGGGGCCGAGCTCGGTGACCGCCACCGGCCAGTGTTACCTGCAGAAGAACAAGGGAATAGAGGACGTGGTATTCATGAGCATGCGTTTTGAGGACGGCACCATGGCCCACGTTCACGTCAGCTGGCTGGATCCGCACAAGGAAAGAAGGCTCACCGTGGTGGGAGACAAGAAGATGGCCGTGTTCGACGATACCCAGTCGGAGAAGATCTGGATCTACGACAAGGGGGTGGACACCAAACAGGACTACAATACCTATGGAGAATATTTGAGCTTGAGGTTCGGTGACGTGTTGATACCGCAGATTCCCAGCACCGAGCCGCTGAAGACCGAATGTCAGCATTTCATCGATTGCGTTAAAAACCGAACCACGCCGCGCAGCGACGGTCACGATGGTCTGAGAGTATCCCGAGTGCTGGACGCCGCTCAGAGATCACTCAAGATGGACGGCGCGCCGGTGAAGATAGAATAGAATCGTTGATCGCGCGTTTCTTGCACAAACTTCAGAGGAGTCGGAGTATGGAGAACTTCATTGACCCGTCCGCCAGGATCGGAGAGGAAACCACAGTAGGCAGGTATGCGGTAATTGAAAAAGATGTTAAGATCGGAAAAGGATGCGTTGTCGGTAACCACGTGACCATTCATGCGGGCACTCAGATAGGGAATTTCGTGAGGATAGACGATAACACGGTGATAGGCAAACAGCTCATGAAATCCCCCCGGTCTGCGACCACCAAGGACCAAAAGCTGCCCCCGGCCAAGATCGGAGACAACTGTCTGATCGGCACCTCGGCGGTGATTTACGCCGGCGCCACCCTGGGACAGAAGATTTTAGTGGCCGACTTGGCCACTATCCGGGAGAACGTCTCCGTGGGAGATTTCACCATCGTGGGCAGAGGCGTGGCCATAGAGAACGTCTGTAAGGTGGGCGCCTACTGCAAGCTGGAGACCAACGTATATATCACCGCTTACTCGGAGCTGGGGGACTATTGTTTCATCGCCCCCTGCGTGGCCACCAGCAACGACAACTACATGGCCAGAAGCGCGGAGAGATTCAAGCACTTCAAGGGGGTGACCGTCAAAAAGGGCGGGAGGATCGGGCTGAATGCCACCATTCTTCCCGGCAAGGTGATCGGCGAGGATTCGCAGGTGGCCGCCGGCGCCGTGGTAACCAGGGACACCCCTTCTAAGAAGATCGTCTTGGGCGTGCCGGCCAAGCCGTTTCGGGACGTGCCCAAGGATCAGCTCTTGGAGAACCAGTGACCGATCCCGGATGCCGGGTAATCAGATAGCGAGAGCCGCATCAGCTGTTTTACTTGAAACCGACGAAAGAAACTCTCAGGAGGATTCGATGAACGTTCCATTCTTGGATCTCATCAAGCAATATGCTTCCATCAAGCCGGAAGTGGACCAGGCGGTTTTGGCCGTTTTGTCGCATGCCAAGTTCATCATGGGACCCGAGGTGAAGACCTTCGAGGAGAAGGTGGCCCAATACTGCGGCGCAAAATCGGCCGTGGGAGTGGCCTCGGGAACCGATGCGCTGCTTCTCTCCCTAAGAGCCTGCGGAGTGGGGCCGGGGGACGAGGTCATAACCAGCGCTTTCACTTTCTTTGCCACCGCCGGAGTCATCAGTCGGCTGGGAGCCGTTCCGGTTTTTGTGGACGTCGATGCCGACAGCTATAACATCGATCCCGCGCTGATCGAAAAGAGGATCAACTCCAAGACCAAAGCCATAATGCCGGTGCATCTTTACGGTCAGTGCGCGGACATGGACCCCATAATGCAACTTGCCGACAAACACGGATTGAAGGTGGTGGAGGATGCGGCTCAGGCCATCGGAGCCAAATATAAAGAGAAGAAGGCCGGGAGCATCGGCCATTTCGGCTGCTTCTCCTTTTTCCCCAGTAAGAACCTGGGGGCGGCGGGAGACGGCGGCATGGTGGTGATCAGCGACCCGCAGATGGACGAGCTTCTGAGAATGCTCCGGGTGCACGGGGCCAAGCCCAAATACTATCATTCCATGGTGGGATACAACAGCCGGCTGGATACCATCCAGGCCGCCATCCTCCAGGTCAAGCTCAAATACCTGGACGGGTGGACGCAGAAGAGAAGGGAGCATGCCCAGGTTTACAATCAGGCATTTGCCGGCTCGAACATCATCACTCCCAAGGAAGAGGAGTTCAACTACCACATCTATCATCAATACACCATCGCCGTGAAAGACCGGGACCAGCTGCGCCAGGCCCTGAAGGAGAAGCAGATCGGTCACGACGTCTACTATCCGGTTCCATTGCATCTTCAGGAGTGCTACAAGCACCTGGGGTACAAGCCGGGAGACCTGCCGGTCACCGAGCAGAAATCCAAAGAGGTGGTCTCCCTTCCCATATACCCGGAGATGACCGCAGAGCAGCAAAATTACGTTATCGACACGGTGAAGTCGGCAGTTGGCTAGTCGGATGAGCCGACAAACCCAGGCTCCGTTTTTATAGTCTATAGAGACGATTTGGTTTGAGGTGCAATCGGAGAAGAGGATCGGGCATGCTTGCTACTACGGCTGTCGATTCACGATCTGATGGGTCCGACTATACGGGATGGGCGCGTCAATCGTTTTGAAGAGAACCTTTTTGAGGCACGCTTACGCTCTGGCCTGTGAGAAACCATGAAGATAATCTCGGTGGTAGGGGCTCGGCCCCAGTTTATAAAACTATCCGCTCTTTCCAGGGAATTAAGGAAGAACCATACCGAGATCATTCTACACACCGGGCAGCATTACGATGACGGGCTGTCTCGCGTTTTCTTCTCCCAACTTTCCATACCTCGGCCGGACTACAATCTGGGAATCGGCTCAGCCGAACATGGGGAACAGACCGGCAGGATGCTCGCCCGGATCGAAGAGGTCCTGCTGTTTGAGAAACCCCATTTGGTCATAGTCTACGGGGACACCAATTCCACACTGGCCGGCGCCCTGGCTGCGGCCAAGCAGCAGATACCGGTGGCTCACGTGGAGGCGGGCCTGCGCAGCTTCGTTCGGTCTATGCCCGAGG
>CAZWAO010000242.1:0-3955 GCA_964631815.1 uncultured Ignavibacteria bacterium
CAACCAACCTGGATTCAATGAATACGGTTTGGGTTCAGGAGGGCGCTTCCACGATTGGAAATGTAGTTATCGACATGATCGACGTACGTCAATCGGATGGCTTCGTCGTGGTGGGGACGCACGGGAATGGTGCATACAGCACATATATAACCGAGTATCCTTCCGCCGTTGAAGAGGAAGAGGAAACAGCCAGCCCGATTGCGTCATTCACCTTACATCCCGCTTATCCAAATCCCTTCAATGCAACGACCACCATCCGTTTCAATCTGCCGCATGCCGGAATTGCCGAGTTGAAAGTGTACAATGTTCTGGGACAAGAGGTGGCGACGCTCGTCGACAGACACCTGCAGGCGGGAAAGCATCAGGTTCAATGGACCGCCGACAAGATAGCCAGCGGAACGTATCTTGTTCGACTGGATTTTGAGAATTACTCTGAAACACAGAAGGTGGTTCTGCTGAAGTAGTGGATCACCTCCCAAGGAGCGTTCATTAGAACCGGGTGGCAGAGTATGAGGGACATTTCTTTCTTAATCGGGTCTGGCTTTTCTGAGCCTGTAGGAATTCCTACCGCGACCAAAATGAACCGAAGGCTCAAGAGAATAGATGCTGGCGAGATATGCATCCATGCAAGCGGAGATGCATGGTTTCTGAACGGCAAAACGTACCCTAACGCCCATTGGATGGGAGTCGAGCAAAGGAGATTTGTTCAGGAATTCCTTCAATTCTATTGTACCCATGTCTTAAAGCCTAATAAAGGATTCGACTATGAGGTTTTTTATGATTACTACACGCAGTCTCTTTATGGCGGCGAATACTCCAAGGAACTTTCTGACTTCCTAAGTGGATTCTTGAAGAAGCTCGAACACCCAACCGATGAACGTGATTTGCTTTTTCAGTTTGACCTAACTTTCAACCAACTTGTCGCAAACTTAGTAGGCATGAGGTTCCTAAGAGTACATTTGAGTGAACCATATCACCCAAATTGCAGAGCATTCCTTCACCTGGTTCAGGAACTTGCTAAAAGATGTGTGGTGCATTTTCATTCTCTAAACCATGATCTATATATCGAACATCTGGCAATCTCCGACAGCATTCAGGGAAAGCTGGATGATGGATTTGAGGAACTTGGGTCTCCCTATTATGGAGAACTACACCTTTCGGATGAGGAGTTTGTTGTGCGGTTACCGAGATTCACAAACAAGTTTGAACAACCCTTTCGGCTATATAAACTCCATGGGAGCATAGATAATTACTGGTTCCAAGACAACAATCAATTCCAAATGATTAAACTGAAACAAAGGGTGGACAAGACGGATGTTTTCAAAGAGGCGGAACGGGATGGCGGACTTCAATATATTGGCTATCCTTTGAACTACCATCCAGATTTTCTGTGCGGTACAACGGTGAAGACGCAACGTTATGGTACAGGCACTTATTACCCTACCCTTATCAGACATTTTGAAGAAAACCTTAGGGCATCCTGTAACCTTATCATTATCGGATACGGCTTTCGCGATCAGAGAATAAATCAATACATCAAAGAAGCATTCCTTATAGAGCAAGGCAGACAGATGTTTATTGTGGATGTTCAAATGCCAGAGACTGAATTCATAGCAAGAGAAGATGTCTATTTTGTAAAAGGAGGGGTGGAAGGCATGGATATAGGATTCATCCTGGATCAGGTGAAATAGCAAGAGTCACCGGCTTCATGCTCCTGATATTATTCGAACGCCTCCTTAATCCCCCATTCACATGAGGACGAGATGAATTTGTCCCCCTGATAAGGGGGAAACAGGGGGTTAAGGAGTTGAAGCGATTGATTTGGCACGTCCCCGGTATTATAGGGCCGGCTTGACGAACAGACCGGTCCACCCATCCGAACACCTTCTCTCGTACCATACAGAACAAAGACATCGCCTTGCAGTTAATGCAGCGGGATAAGGGGCACAAAACGAACAACAGGAGAGTGGAAGATGAAAGTGCTGGCCATCAACGGCAGTCCCCACGGTGAAAAGGGAAACACGGCTTTGATACTTACGCAGTTTCTGGATGGTATGAAACTGGCCGGGGCGGAAGTGGAGCTTTTCTACACCAAGAAGATGAAGATCAACCCCTGCCTGGGAGAGTACAACTGCTGGTTCAAGACGCCGGGAGTTTGCTCTCAGAAGGACGATATGCAAGAGCTTGTCCCCAAGCTGATGGAGGCGGATGTACTGGTGTTCGCTACGCCCCTCTATGTGGACGGGATGACCGGACCGATGAAGAACCTGTTGGACCGGGCTATTCCGATCGGAGATCCGGTAATCGAAATACGCGACGGTCACTGTCGTCACATCGGCCGCAAGATAGTCAAAGAGGGGAAGCTGGTTTTGGTCTCGAATTGCGGGTTTTGGGAGCTGGACAACTTCGATCCCCTGGTCGCGCATATGAAGGCCATCAGCAGTAATCTGGGACGCGAATTCGCGGGAGCACTTCTTCGGCCCCATGGACCCGCGCTGAAGGCGATGATGGATCAAGGCATGCCGGTGCACGACGTTTTGGATGCGGCCAGAGAGGCCGGAAGACAGCTAGCGGCGGACGGCCGGATGAAGCCCGATACACTCAAGATCGTCAGCCGCGAGCTTCTGCCAATGGAAATGTACGTGAACATCGCCAACCAATATGCCCAAGACCGGTTGTCGGCATCCGGGAGCAAGTAGTCTCGTAGCCGAAGCGAGCGCGTCAAATCTGTCTCTCTGAGGTAAAAGGAAAGAGCGCTAATGAACACCATGATAGTCGCCAGGGACCTAACCAAGAAGTATGGCGCTTTCACAGCCGTCGACGGCATATCGTTCGAAATCCAGGAGGGCGAGTGTTTCGGTTTCCTGGGGCCCAACGGAGCCGGAAAGACCACTACCATAAAGATGATTCACTGCGTGTCTCCGGTGACTGCCGGCACGGTCACCGTTCTGGGGAAGAAATCGCACATAGATAATAGAGACATCAAGCTGATAACCGGAGTCATACCTCAGGAGATCAATCTTGACCCGGACCTGACGGTCTACGAGAACCTGATGGTCTTCGCCAGGTTTTTCGATATTCCCAGAGCCGAGATCAGAAAAAGGATCGCCGAGCTCCTGGACTTCGTCGAGCTGGAGAGCAAAAGAAACAACAAGATAGACCAGCTCTCCACCGGGATGAAGCGCAGACTTCTGGTGGCACGAGCGCTCATCAACAAGCCCAAACTCATCATAGCGGATGAGCCCACCACTGGGCTTGATCCGCAGGCTCGGCACCTGATTTGGGAGAGACTGAGGTCTCTGAAGAGCCTGGGCACGACCCTGGTGCTCACGACTCAATACATGGAGGAGGCGGAGCAACTGTGTGATCGCTTGGTGGTCATGCACCAGGGACGCATTCTGAAGGAAGGATCTCCCAGGCAGCTGGTTCGGGATGAGATCGGCCGGGAAGTGGTCGAAATAAGGATAGCGAAAGAAGAGGACCAAAAGCTCATCGGCCAAATGGCGGATGCTGCCTGCGCGCACGAGCGGGTGGGAGACACCCTTTATTTCTATTGCCGCGACGGCCATGAGGTGATGAAGAAAGTAGTGGAATTGAATCTGCCGAATGTCTTGAACCGACCCGCCACCCTGGAGGACGTGTTTCTCAAACTGACCGGCAGAAGCCTTATAGAATAGGAAGTCGCCAAGGGTGTCTGATGGGGTTTCACCGATAGATGGCTTAGAGTGGAAGAAATCGGCGCTTTGGGAACTGCGGACGTAGATTTATCTGCAGCATAGATAAAGGAAGTCAAGGATGAATCTCTCTTACAGAATATACTATGTCTTTTTCAGGAACCTGATTTCATACAAGAGATTCGTTCTGCCCACGTTTGTGGTCAGCCTGGGGCAGCCGCTTTTCTATCTCATAACCTTCGGCATAGGGATGGGCGCGTATCTGGGGCATTTTGGCGGAA
>CAZWAO010000243.1:0-3924 GCA_964631815.1 uncultured Ignavibacteria bacterium
TCGCCGCCCTGGGAATCGGAAATCGCATGGAATCGGTTTCCTTTCTCACCTGCATAGGATTCTCCACGGCCGCCTCCACCCTGGTGGGTCAGAATTTGGGCGCGGGAAAGCCGGGGAGATCGTCTGAAGCCGCATGGAAAACCGCGGGCATATCCGTTCTGGTGACAGGCTTCGTGTCCGCCATGTTCCTGGCCTTCCCCAGACAGATAGCATCGTTTTTCATCTCCGATCCCCGGGTGATCGAGATCGGGATCGGCTACCTGAGGATACTGGCTCTGTCGCAGACGTTCATGGCGTTGGAGATCGTCTTCGAAGGAGCTTTCGGAGGAGCGGGCAACACCGTGCCTCCCATGGTCGTCTCCATCGCCGGCTCGGCGGCGCGCATTCCGCTGGCTTATCTTTTAGCGGTGCACTGGGGCATCGGGATAAACGGGGTGTGGTGGGCCATAACCTCCACCTCCATCGTCAAGGGAATCGCTTCCGCATTGTGGTTCAGACAGGGGAGGTGGAAAACCAAGAAGATTTGAGGCTTGACAGGCCCGGAGTTTGACTTATAATGTCCTTAGAGGATGGGCGGGGCTTACAAAGCCTGCCGGGCTATTTGCTTGAAGGAGGTTGACATGAGAATCCCCAGCTTATTCATATTTCCAGCAGCCTGCTTGTTTTTGGTCGGCACCAGCTTGGCGGCCGAGCCGGAGCTGGTGAGTGAGATGCCCACGCAGGGGGAGGAGATTCGCAGCGACGCACTTGGCGTTAAGCTGATTCTCTCCTCGCCTCAGGGCTTTCGAGTTCTGTCTGCTGATGGAAAGGAAGTTTCCAGTGGCGAGCTGGGACCCAATCAGGCTTTGGTGGCCTCAGACGAAGGGGAATACTTCGGAATAACCACTTACTCCAAGAAAGCCTCGCCGGGTCTTCTGGCGGCGGAGAAGTTCGAGCTATATTCCAGCGACGGGAACAAGCTGTGGGAGATACAAAAGCCCGGCGTTTCGGGATTTTTCATCTCCCCGGGCGCCCGGAGCGTAGTTGGTGTCTCCGGCGGGGAAGGGGAGCCGCAGTCCCAGGTGGACTTCTACGGCTCCCACGGGAATCCGGTCTCGACCACAAAGATCAAATCGCCCCAAGGGGTGGGATTCTCGTCTGATGGCAAGCGCGTTCTGATCAACAGCGCCCAGGATGGCCTTCTGCTCTTCGAGTCGAGCGGCAGACTGATCGGAAAGTTGGGACCGTGCGATCGATTTGCCGTTTCCTCAGACGGCGGTTTTGTGGCTACAGCTTTGGGGAAAAACGTCAGGTTGCATGAAGTGGGCAAGCCCGGCAGGGAACTGAGGCAGGCAGGCTCCCCGGTGAGAAGTCTATGTTTCTCCCCGGACGACAAGTATCTGGCTTTGATCGATAAGACCGACCTGTATCTGTTCGAGGTGGAAAGCGGCAAACTCCTCTGGCAGCACACCCTGGAGCAGCCCGGACTGTCCTTTGTCTCGTTGGACCTCTCCGACGGCGGGCAACGGACAATAGCCGGTTTGGAACTGGACCAAGGAAGAAACGTACCGGCGGCGGAAAGGCATACCAAAGGCTTAACCTACCTTTTCGACAAGCAGGGCGAGTTGATCTGGCGGACGGAAATCTCCTATCAGCGCTGGGGCGCCATGTTCCCGTTAGTGAAGATCTCAAAAGACGGGTCCCGGTTTTCCATCGCCACCAGAGAGAAGGTCTACCTATATACCAATGCCTTGCCCCAGAAGTGAAGCCCGGTCGTTCGGATGGCCTCGCTTTTCGATGCTTGCAGCAAGTATGAAAGCGGTTGCATAGAAAGCTGCGGGTTACACCTGTCGACAGCGCCTTTGGGTTCACAATCCAGAGGAAGCTTCTTCTCTTAAGAAGTCCAATCCCCAACACAACAAAAGGTTACTGGTCTTGGCCGGAATCGGCCTCTCGCACGTGCGGTGTGGATCAGTGGCATGCTATTTGCTTAAACCTGCCACTGAGACTGCTTCTTGACTTCAGGATTTGCCGAGGATGGAAAGGACATGAAGAAGAATTCATTCGAATTGGGGTTTGTTCATTTAGAGGATCTGGTTTTTCACGAAGCCTGCGACTTCAAACGCGTTCGCCGGCTGGCTCATCAGATAGAAAGGGACGGGCACCTGAAAAACCCCGCACTGGTGACCGCCATTCCCAACGGCCGGGAGCAGAACTTAGATTCCGGCCAGACCGGCCGGAAGCTGATGGTGTTAGACGGGGTCAACCGGATTTCGGCTTTGAAACTTTTGGGCTTTCCCGACGGGTTGGTGCAGAAGGTGGAGCTGATGGACAAGAGTGTGGAACTGACCTCCTGGGATCATTTGATATTCAAAGTCGGTCCGGACGAACTGATCTCGAAGATCAGAGAATCGGGCTTAAGCGTATCCCCGTGCGATCATGGCCGCAAGAAAGAGATCCTGGACGACCAGAGGACCATATGCTGTCTGCTTTTCCGCGATGGCTCCGGCCTTGCGGTCGCCCAAAGAGAGCCTCTGGTGGAGGAGCGGGTCAAAAACCTGTACCGGGTGATCGCACTCTACAGCGCTTCCTGCGAGATATTCCACCCGGGCTGGGACGAGGGCTTGATCTCGCCGTTCGACAATTTCGAAAACGCCACGGCCATCAACTCGCTGCCGGTATTCGCCAAAGAGCAGGTGATGCAGCTGGCTTCCAAGGGGGTGCTGTTTCCGTTCGGAGTCACCCGATTCGTGGTGCTTCAGAGAATTCTGGGTTTGGAGATATCCTGTTCGGTACTGAAAGACGCTGCCTCATTGGAGGAGAAGAACTTGTTTTTAAGGGAGCTTTTGGCTTACAGAATCAGAAGCAAGAAAGCCAAGTTTTACCAGGAGTCGGTTTTTCTTTTCAACGAGTGACCTACCGCCTCCCCGGCGCGAGCCATCCGGCTGGCGTACGGGGTCGTACCCATACCCTCATTTCCTTCAGCCAGGGAGATGAGGGTTTTTGATTTTCGGGAAGCCGGTTTGCGATTGAAAACAAAGAATTCGACAGCAGAGTAAAGATGGATGCGACTAAAACCTGGCTTAAGCCAGGTTTTAGTCACTCCGATTTCAACGCTGATGAAATGCTCATCCCGGTCCGAGCAAGAGGTTTCGCCAACCGGAGAACATCACCCGGGAGCACAGGGAAGCGGACCGTTCCGGAACAGGTAATTCAAAAGTACGATGGCGTCGGCCACATCCGCGATGCCGTCACAATTGGCATCGGCGCTCTCCGGCACGGGGGGGGCGTCTCCGTTTTTGAAAAGATAGTTGAGCAGGAAGATGACGTCCTCCAGATTAAGGTCATGGTCCGAGTTGACGTCGCCTCTCTCCCAGCCCACCGTCACATAGGTCTGCACGGAGTCGGCATAGTAGGGATTGCTCTGGGATACGGCCTTGGCAGTTATGCGCTCGGTCTGGCTCCAGACCGCGTCGTAAGGCACGCTCAGGCTGACCGGAATGCTGTCGGTCTGTCCGGCCTGAACCTGGGTCGAAAGCTCCTCCGGGCTTACTTCCCATCCCAGCCAATCAGCGGTGACCACCACGTCGAAAGTGTCTAAGATCAGACCGGTGTTGTGAAGAAAAAACTCCAACTCCACAACGGTGGCGTTAATCGTCTGCATGCTGTCAACAGCGGATAGCTCCAAGCCCCGCAGAGTGTCGGTGGGCGGGAGCTGGCAGGAGAACATGGAACGTCCGTGTGTGCCCGCCACCAGCTTCCTGGTGGGGTGGTGCAGACACAGATCGTGGACCGTGGTTATGGGCAATCCGGTTCCCAGCGGCGTCCAGTTGTCACCCAGATCGGTGGTCATATACACTCCCACGTCCGATCCGGCATACAGGACGTTGGTGTTCATGGGATCGACGATCACGTCGTTGACCGGCGCTTCCGGGAGATCGGACG
>CAZWAO010000244.1:0-3905 GCA_964631815.1 uncultured Ignavibacteria bacterium
CGGCCTGGGGATGATACAGGGCCGTGGGATGAAACTGGATGAACTCCAGGTTGGCTACTTGCGCCCCCGCCCGGTAGGCCATGGCCAGTCCGTCGCCGGTGGCGATGGAAGGATTGGTGGTGTGCACGTAAACCCTGCCCGCGCCTCCGCTGGCTAAGAGAGTGATCTTGGACAGACAGGTTATCACCCGGTTTTGGGCCTTGTCCAGCACGTGGGCGCCCCAGCATTCGATCTGCTCGCCGGACTTTCTCACGTAATTCTCCAGATGGTGCTGGCTGATCAGATCCACGGCCAGGTGATCCTCCAGAATCCTCACGTTCTTTCGCGCCTTGACCGCAGCCAGCAGGGCGTTCTCCACCTCTTTGCCGGTCAGGTCGGCAGCATGCACCACCCGGTTTCTCGAATGTCCGCCCTCCAGGCCCAGATCGAATTGGTCCTCTTTCTGTCTCTTGGTGGTAAACTGTACTCCTATCTGTGCCAGCTCTTGGATGCAACCCGGACCCGCCTCCACCACTTTGCGCACCACCTGGGGATCGCACAAGCCGGCTCCGGCCCGGAGGGTGTCCTCCACGTGCAGGTCAAAGCTGTCGTTGGGGGCCAACACCGAAGCGATGCCGCCCTGGGCATAGTTGGTGTTGGACTCGGAGTCCTCCTTCTTGGTGACGATCACCACCTCGCCCATCTGGCTGGCCTTGAGGGCGAAACTCAAACCACCGATGCCCGATCCTATTACCAGAAAGTCGGTTTTGATCTCCATCTACTTTTTCCCTTCGACCTTCTCTAAAAGCAGCTCTTCGTCGCTTTCTATTCTCAGGTCGATTTTAAGCACATAAAGTGAAATGCCGGGTCGTTTTACCAAAGGTATACGCACCGAATCCTTCTCCGTGGTGATGATAAAATCCGCGCCCTGATCCTGTGCCTCCCTTACAAGATCATCAACATCCTTCTGGCGATAGGCGAAGTGATCCGGGAATATCCGGTGTTTCAGTATCTTCACGTTCAACTGCTCCACGGTCTTCTCAAATGAAAAGGGATTGCCAATCCCCGAGAGGAGCAAAGCTTTCTTGTCCTTGAGGTCCTGCAGGTCGACCGGGGAACGGTCAATCAAGTCCTCCACTCCTCTTACCCGATACACGGATCGCACCACCGGTACGTCCGGTTTTTGCGCCCTTAACGTCTCAATCAACTCATCCTGACCGGATGTCTGGTCGGCTTTAGTGATAAGCAAAACGTCGGCCCGCTTCAGGGAACTTAACGGTTCCCTAAGGATGCCTGCGGGCAGGAGTCGACGGTTTCCGAAGGGATTGATCGAGTCGATCACCACGACATCCAGGTCACGCTTCAGCTTCAGGTGCTGGAAACCATCGTCCAGAAGCAGAATCTCCGATCCGTAGTTTCGGATAGCTCGTCTCCCCGAAGCAGCACGATCCTTGCATACTATGATCGGAACGCCGGAAAGCCGCATCGACAAAAGGTATGGCTCGTCTCCCACATCCTCCCAAGCTATCCTCTCCGTGGTCTCTTGAGTGATTTCAACCATCCCGCTGCTCCGCCTTTTGTATCCCCTGGTGAGTATGGCTACCTTGTGGTTTCGCTCGCGCAGCTTCTGCGCCAGATAGATGACCAAAGGAGTTTTCCCCGTTCCGCCCACGGTGATGTTCCCCACGCTGATCACCCGCGCGCTCAACCTCTCCTGCTTTAGCCAACCGCGTTGATACAGCAGAAGCCTGATTTTGCAGACAGCTCCGTAGAGCCAGGAAAGAGGTACGAGAAGCACTCCCATCAGTTGCCTGAATACTCCTCTGTTTTTCCGGTGAATGGGAGAAAATGTTGGGTTCATATGGTCAACTCTGTTTCAGGGCAGAGAAGATCAGATCGGTTGTTTTCTTGGCTACACCGGTCTTTCTTTCTATTGCCTCTCTGGCCTTCTGTCCCAATGTCTTTCTTCGTTCATCATCCGAGAGGAGCTCGGTCAGCTCACGCAGCAATCCTTCTGGGTTATCGACCTGGATGCCTCCGCCGGATTCCATCAGAATCTTGGCCTCTTCCTTGAAGTTGTCCACGTACGGGCCAAATAGAACCGGCACACCATAGATAGCGGGTTCCAGCAGATTATGTCCCCCAACCGGCACCAGGCTTCCTCCCACGAAGGCGACGTCGGCCAGACAATATATCTTGGACAACTCCCCCATGGTGTCGAGCAGAATCAGGCTCTTGTGGTTCAACGGAGATTCTCCCTCTTGCGCGTGCTTCGACGCAGACTCATCCAGTTGGGTTCGTCTGATGGATTCCAAACCTCCGGCTGAGAGAATCCCCTCCACCTGGCTCAATCGGTTCAGATGTCTGGGTGCGAGCACAAAAATGAGGTTTGGATATTGTTGTTTCAATCTTTTGAAAACGAGCAACAGAATCTGCTCCTCGCCTTCTCTGGTACTGCCCGCTACCAATACCCTTTGATCTTGGGAAATGTGTAGGCTCTTCCTGATTTGGTCAGCGTTCTGACATCCATCGGCCAGAAGCAAGCGATCGAACTTGAGATTTCCGGTGATTACGATTCTGCCTTCCTCTGCGCCCAGCAACAGCATCCTCTGCTTATACTCCTCCGACTGCACACAGAGCAGGTCCAGATGCCTGAGGGTTTCCGCAAACAGACTCTTAACCAATAGGTACTTGCGAAGCGAGCGCTCGGAAATCCGCCCGTTCACCAGCCCCACGAAGCAGCCGCTCTTTTTTGCCTCCCGGATGAGATTGGGCCAAAACTCGGTTTCCACTAAAATCAAGGCCACGGGTTTGATTCTTCGGATGGTGCGTCTCACGAATCGCCTCAGATCCACCGGCACAAAGAAAACCATCCCCTGGCCTTTTAAGGTCTTCTCAGCGTCCACGTTTCCAGTCTTGGTCAGGGTGGAGATCACCAGCTCATACTCCGGATGATTTCTCCTGACCTGGGGAAGGATGACGGAAAGAGCTTTGACCTCGCCCACAGAAGCAGCGTGAAACCAAATGACCTTTTGACCGCGCAGCTTTTCGATCTTCTGCCAGGACAGCCGCCCCATTCTCTCCAGGACACCGTGCTTTCCCCAGGCTGCGCGGAGAAAGAGGTAAGGAAAAGCAATGATAAAGGCCAGGTTGAGGAGGAGGTTATAAAGAGTATACATTTGTCCCTTGACAGAAACCAGAACCCGATTTGTGGCCTTTGGCTAGTTGCCTTGGCAGTATATCATCGTACCATGCGGTCACACAACTAATTCATCCCGAGGGGTTGCGTAAATGGACTTTAGTCTTGTTTAATCTGCTCCTGGAGATTACAACCCACCCTGACCCTCCCTTGTCAGGGAGGGAACCCTCTTCGTCCCCCTGATAAGGGGGAAACAGGGGGTTCACATGGGAAACACGCATACTGATTACCACACCTCATACGCTGGTCCGTCTTCTGGTTCGTTCAGAGCAATAGACCACGCCCAGAAGTATCGAACAAACATTCAATGAACACGACCCAAGTTCTGGCTTTATACTTAACCCATATCTGAGAAATAGTTGTCTGCTTTCCGGGTCAGCTCTCTTAATCGTTTCTCAAGTCCGGCTCGGATTGTTTCCAACTGTTGGGCATCGGAATCGGGCGGAACATTAATCGGTTCTCCTAACATCACCACCGCCCGTGAAAACGGTCGGGGGATTATGAAAGCATCCCAAGAGGAAAGGGTCCAGCGGTGTTGGGCCGAATTGGTGATGGGAACGATAGGCAACCCGCTCCTCTGAGCCATGTATACGATCCCGGGATGTACGCAGAATCCGGGCCCTTTGGGCCCGTCCGGAGTTACGCCCACGTCGTACCCGGAGGAAGCTTTCTCGCACATCTCGAAGATGGCCTTGGTGCCCCCCCGGGTGGTGGAGCCCCGCACGGT
>CAZWAO010000245.1:0-3884 GCA_964631815.1 uncultured Ignavibacteria bacterium
TGGTTTTAACCGGGGTCTTGGTGTCGCCCATAGCGTAGAAGGTGGAGGCGGTGAGTCGCACCGAGGAGTAGGCGAACAAACCGATGCAATAGAACACCAGAGCCTGCGAGGTGGCCACCGTGTCTAGGAAATTGAACCTGCCGTGCTGAAACAGAACCGATATGACCGGCCGCGAGGCCACCGCCAGGAAAATAGCGGAAGGTATGCTTAAGAAGAACACCAGCTTGAGCGAAGAGCTGAAGGTGCTCAGCAGTTCCCCTTTTTGCTTCTTGGCGGCATAGGCGGACACGATGGGAAAGGTGACCGTGGCCACCGCCACTCCGAATACCCCGATGGGAAACTGCATCAAGCGAAAGCTGTAGTTGAGATAGGAGACGCTTCCCTGGGGCAGAAGGGAGGCGATCAGGGTGTTGACGAATATGTTCACCTGGGTGGAGGCCAAACCCAGGGTGGCCGGCGCCATCAGAAGCAGAATCCTTTTAACTCCCGGATCGCGCAGGTTGATGCCCAATTTGTACCTGAAGCCTATTTTCCACAGGGACGGAATCTGGATGGCCATCTGGCCGAATCCGCCCAAGAGCACGCCTAAGGCCATGCCGATGATGGGCGGGTCGAAAAGCGGCGAGAGCAGAACCCCTCCCGCGATCATTCCCAGATTGAGCATGGCCGGCGCCAGAGCCGGAACGCCGAAACGCCTGAAGGTGTTTAAGATTCCCATGGCCAGGGCAGCCAGGGCAATCAGCAGGAGGAAGGGGAACATGATCCGGGAGAGTTGCGCGGTGAGCTGCTGCTTGCCCGCCTCCTCGGCGAATCCGGGAGCGATGACCCGAACGATGTAGGGCGAGAAGATGATTCCCAAAAGCACGATCACCGAGACCACCAACACCAACAGGTTCAAAACCAGATTGGCCAGCTCCCAGGCCCTCTGCTTGCCCTGGTTATGCAGGTGGTCGGTGAATACCGGTATGAAGGCCGAGGAAAGCGCCCCCTCGGCAAAGAGATCCCGCAGCAGGTTGGGTATGCGGAAAGCGGCGATGAAGGCGTCGGTGGCAAAGCCCGCTCCGAACAGGTAGGCGAACACCTGCTCTCGTACCAGCCCCAGTATGCGCGAGAGAAAGGTGGCCGAACTGACCACTCCGGTGGACCGGGCGATATTGTCGTGTTCGCTGTCTGCGGCCATCAAGGTCAATTAACTCAAACCGGGCTTCTCGGTCAAGTGAGAATATGCCGAAGCGTGGCCGCAACCTGCTGGGTCGCAGGGTGGGCTTTCTGGTTGAGGGCAGGGGTGCCAGATGCCAACATGAAGATGAGAGGAAAGCCGGGGAAGCAGGGGTTTTAACCTACGAAACTGGACATTCTGGACGTTCTGGACTTTCTGATGCCGTTTTTCACTTTTTTGAAATGTCCTGTTTGATGGGATCACGAGTTTACGGACATTCCCGCACGAGAGCGAAACAAGATAGGCTCTCCTATAAACAGGGGCGCTATCCTTTTCACCACCGAAGTTGAGGTGGATTTGCTTTTGGCGGAAAAAGAGAATATGGGTAAGGCTGCTTTGACCTCTTATCCCCTTTATCTCCTCCCCGCCTTTGGCAGGGCCAGAATGAGACATGGAAGAAAACGGGTGCTGACCCGCCGTGAGTAGTGGAGCACCCTGGCCTTGATTTATAGTACTTAGCTCTATTTTTACTCACAGGTTGGCACGCTCGTTCCCAAACAGTTACGTTGTAGTGAAGGATATCTGGGTAGAGCTAGTACCTGATTTCTGAACTTATTGAACTTGACAGATTGTGTCACGGGGGCTATTGTGTGAAAGTGTATAGACACACTACCTCTTGGATAGGGTTGCAGCAACTGAGTTCGTCTTAGACCGGGACCGGTGCGTTGGCACAGGAATGCACTCCTTGGTCATTGATCCCGAACTAACAGCCTGCCACGGAGACGGAGTTATGTGCGAACTCGGGGGGCGGGGCGGAGGGACGGCGACTGACGGCCTGATCCAGTATCCGATTGATGGCGCAGCTAAGAGATATAGCCAAGACTTTGGTAACTCCCAGGTCAATATAAACTGGCGGCGTCCTCTGGAACGCGGTTTTCCTTGTGCTGGAGCAGGGAAGGGTACTTGACCAACAAGTCTCCGGAGCTTTATGCTGGGAAGCATCAAACAATAGCACCGGACTTCGAACCGCTGCCTCTGGGAAGAGAATAGAGAGGATCATGTTTTGAAGCGAAACACATTTAACATTGCGGTGGTGCTGCTTCTGCCCATGATGGCAAGCGCGGCGAACAACACCAATTCGCCAGAGGAGGCCAAATGAGGCTCAAAACGAGGCGCACGTGGCTGGCATGTATGCTTCTCGTTCTATGCGGGATATGTCTTAACTTGACGACATGCGAGAAGGGCAAAGTGGTCCATGAGCTCGTTGGGTACGTAGAGGGAACTGTCATCGATAGTTTGACCCGCTTGCCAATCGACAGCGCTTGGATAAGTCAGACAGCCGACACGACATATGAGCCACTGAGATTAACAGATTCACTAGGGTATTATTTTGTGGGACGATTTCCTGGAAAGCATTTTGTCTTTTACTGTGGCAAAAAGGGATTCGTTACAAAAACATCCGAGGAATTCGAAATCAAGAGGAACCAAACCACTAGAGTTGATTTTGAACTTGCTCCATTAAAAGAGTAAGGAGGGCATGATCATGAGGAAGTTGATGGTAATAGCCTGGATGTCCCTGTTAATCTCTTCAGTTGCTGTGGCATCCGAGAAGACTAATTCCTTAATTCTCTTAACTGCAGAATCTGAAGCAGAGACTGAAGAAGCGATTGAAATGATACAGTATTTCGGGGGCGAAGTGAGACATGTTTTTGTTCCTGATGTTCTAATAGGTTATCTTCCCCCAGAAGTCGAAAATCGATTAATAGGTCGTTCTTTTGTATCGAAGGTGCTTCGTGAGGAGTTTAGTCCTGAAACCTACATTCCTGAGAGCAAAACTAATAAACTGGCTATAGCTGCATGGAACAACCTCTTAATAGACAAGAAACCCGCTGAAGTCGACTTATCAAGGATTCCTCGATTGAGAGACCATGCTTTGCCACCTTTGAATGAATTAAAAGGCGAAGAAGCCCTAAGTCCGCAGGAGCCATTGTTATAGAGATAGGACTGTAGGCCCACCCGTCGTTATCGAAGATAGTCGTATCGGTTTCGTTGTAACCATAGACCGATCCCTTGAAAACCGATCTGGCCTGAAATCGTAATCCCGACCTGTGAATCTCAAACCGTATTCCTCGCTCTTCCAAGCTAGAGACTTGGGTCCATGATGCTTCGTATAGTGGCTGGCTCTCAGAGACAGACCGCAGACCTATCTCATTCAGCACCTGTGTGTCAACCTGTGAAATGTTGTTGATCTCCAGCAAGACCACTTGTTCAGTGAGTGCGAGGTCGCTATTCTTGGACATGGCGGTATCTTGCACAGTTTCGTCAGCTCGTGGGACCACAATGGCTAACAGTAGCGTAAGAGCGAGGACTCCCAGCAACCGCTTGGTCATCTTCTACCCCCTTCCCATAGAATAAGCTTCAGATACTTGTTTGCTACAAATTGCCTCAAGGTTTCCGCCACCTGATGATCTTAATTCCCTTCTTTGATGAAGAATAACTGTAGAAGTCACCCCGTATGTCTTTGAAGCCATAGTTCCACGGGATCGGTCCCCACGATTCCTCCACCATCGTTTCAGTTCCAGGCATCTCCGTACCACTCAAGCCCGGACCAGGTATCACACCTTGCCTCAGAGTAGCTCTCTGGCGTGGTTGTGCGAACACCAGGTCAGCAGTCCCTAACTGAAACGTGAATAGTGTAGCTGGCCCCTTTTTGGCCAAATACTCG
>CAZWAO010000246.1:0-3880 GCA_964631815.1 uncultured Ignavibacteria bacterium
AATTGAAAGAGTTCCCGCTGAATATCGAAGGCGAAGAGGATCTGTTTGGGAAGAAATGAAGATTTCCTCTCCCTTGATGGTTCGACAGGCTCACCACAAGTGGGAGAGGACTAAGTCGAAGATCCCGCCCTTCGGCAGGCTCAGGGTGGTGAGCGAAGTCGAACTACCACAGGCGGGGGAGAGGGTGATTCGAGTAAAACCGGCTAGATGAGCGGATCAATCCGCTGTCCGGCGGGAGAACGCAGGGTTCACCCCCACGCCTCAAAGCCTTCACCCTCCCTTTGATTCCCTCCCGTCAAGGGAGGGAAGAAAGACTACCTGAAATCCCGCGATTCGAACTTCACGCCGTCCTGAGGGAATTCCAAAGGTGCGAATTTTTTTCCTATAACGTTGATTACCCCCTCGTGCTTCTCCAATTTACCTGTCACCAGAAGGATGGATGAAGTGACAATCGCCCTCCTGCTTTGCTTCACCAGCTTGGGCCTGACCACCACGTTGATTAAGCCGGTCTCGTCTTCCAGGGTCAAAAAGATAAATCCTTTGGCAGTTCCCGGCCTTTGCCGGATTATGACCAAGCCCGCGACTTTAAGTTCCCCTCCGCCTTTGGCATCCTTCAGATCACAGGCACGCTTAACGTATAACTTATCCAGATCAGACCGGAGAAAGAGCATCGGGTGGGTGGTGGGAGAGAGTCCCAATCCATCATAGTCTGCAACCAGAGCGTCGGAAGAGGTCATGGAAGGCAAGCTGATTTTGGTCTCCTGCCTGTTTCTCAGAGAAAACTCCTCGGCACTCTTGCCTGCCAATCCCTGCACCTTCCAGACCGCTTCTCTTCGGTCCAGTCCGAAGCAGGAGAAAGCCCCCACCATTGCCAATTGCTCCAAAGCTGGTTGGGGAAGATCGGCGCGGAAGACGAAGTTCTCCAGGGATGCAAATGGCTTCTCGCCCTGCGCTTTTTTGATTTTTTCCTCAGCAGACGGCCCCATCTCACGGACGTACCGGAATCCCAGCCTGACTTTCTCTTGCTCGATGGTGCAATCCCATTTGCTCTTGGTCACGTCCACGCTCAAGATTTCCACTCCATGCCTTTTGGCATCCTCCACTATGGTGGAGGGATTGTAGAATCCCAAAGGCTGGGCATTCAGAAGGGCGCAATAGAATTCGGATGGATAGTAGGTCTTGAAGAATGAAGAGACATAGACCAAGAGCGCAAATGAAGCTGCGTGTGATTCCGCAAAGCCGAAATCGGCAAAGGCTGCCAGTTGTTTGTAGATTCTGGTCGCCGATTCCAGGTCGATTCCATTTTTGACCATGCCGTAAATCAAACTTCTGCTCAGCTTCTCCATCCTCTCCCTTGATCTTTTATGCCCCATCGCCCTTCTCAACTCATCCGCCTGGGAGGCGGAGAATCCGGATGCCTCCATAGCCACCCGCATTCCCTGCTCTTGAAACAGCGGAACGCCCAAGGTCCTTCTCAGAATAGGCTCAAGACAGGGATGGGGATAAGTAATCTGCTCTTCTCCCTTCCTTCTTCTCAAATATGGATGAACCATCTCCCCCTGTATGGGTCCCGGACGGATCAAGGCCACCTCGATCACCAGATCATAGAAGCATCTGGGCTGCATGCGGGGAAGCGTGTTCATCTGCGCTCTGGATTCCACCTGAAACACTCCCACCGTGTCGGCGGTAGAGAGCAGATCATAAACTCTGGGATCGGCGTAATCCAGATGCGCCGGATCGATTTCAACGCCCTTATGTTCTTTGACCAGCTTGATGGCATAGTCGATCAGAGAGAGCATCCCTAAGCCCAACAGGTCAATTTTGACCAGTCCCACGGCTGCGGCGTCGTCTTTGTCCCATTGGATCACGGTTCTTTCCGGCATGGTGGCATTTTCGATGGGGACTATTTGGGAGAGCGGCCTTTTGGTTATCACCATGCCGCCGTTGTGGATTCCCAGATGCCTGGGGAAGCGCTCGATCTGTCTGCAAAGCTCGGTTAAGAATCTTACCCTTGTGCTGTCCGTCTTAAGCCCGGATTCGTTCACCCTTTCGATTATCTCTTCAGCATCCGAATAGTGGTCCAGAAGCTTGGCCAATCCGTCCACCTGCTCCAAGGAGAAGCCCAGAGCCTTGCCCACGTCGCGGACAGACGACCTGCCGCGATAGCTTATCACCTCGCAGACCATTCCGGCATGCTCCCGGCCATATTTCTTATAAACGTACTGGATGGCTTCCTCCCGGCGGTTATGCTGGATGTCGATGTCTATGTCCGGCGCTTCCTTTCTTTGCTCGGATAGGAATCTTTCGAAAAGCAACTCCAACTTGACCGGATCGACCGCGGTGATTCCCAGGCAATAGCAGACAGCGGAGTTGGCCGCAGAGCCTCTCCCTTGGCAGAGAATTTCCTTCTCCCGGCAGAAACGAGCTATGTCCCAAACTATGAGGAAATATCCCGCCAAATTCAGCCTCTGGATTAGGTCCAGCTCGTGAGCGATCTGCCTTGCGGCTTCCGGGGTCATGGGCCGGTAGCGCTCCCTGGCGCCTTCATAGGTCAGGCTGTAAAGATAGCTGAAAGTAGTTTCCCCTTCCGGTACGGAGAAAGCGGGCAGAGAGGGTTTGAGGGAATCAAGCGAGAAATCACATTCCTCGGCGATTTTTCTAGTGTTCTCAATGGCCCGGGGATAGTCAGCAAAGAGTCTTACCATTTCCTCAGAAGATTTGAGATATCTTTCTGCATTGGGATAAAGAAGCGTGCCTGCCTCGTCCAGATTGGTTCGGTTTTTGATGCAAACCAAAACGTCCTGAAGCCTTCGCCTTTCAGACTCCGTGTAGTGGACGTTGTTGGCAGCTACAAGGGGGAGGTTCAACTTCCGACTTAAATCCGCAAGCTGCGAATTCACTATAGATTGTTCCGGGCGATTGTGATTTTCAAGCTCGAGGAAGAAATTACCATAACCGAAAGCTTCTTTCAATTCACAGGCGACCTTCTCCGCTTTTTCGAATTCCTTCTTCTGAAGCAACGAAGGTATTTCCCCCTCCAGACAACCGGAGAGGGCGATCAATCCCTCCGATTTGGAGACAAGCTCGTCTTTCTTGACTTTGGCTTCTCCCTTGGGATGAGAAAGCAAGGCTTGGGTGAGAAGCTGGGAAAGGTTTGAATATCCCTTTTCGTTTTTGACGAGAAGCACCAGGTGATGTCCGTTCTCCAAAGTAATCTCGGAACCGATTACAGGCTGGATTCCATTCTCCATACACGCTTTGTGGAAGCGGACTATTCCGTAAAGCCCGTTATGATCGGTCAAGGCCAAAGTCTTGTAGCTAAGCTCGGATGCTTTCTCCACCAGATCTTCGGGATGGTTTGCGCCGTCTAAAAAGGAGAAATTAGAGTGGCAATGCAGTTCTGCATAATCCATGTCCGCCCCCTAATCGAAGATGCCCTGCACAAACCACTGTTTGGTGGAATTGTCGAGGAACAGAAGAAACCTTGCACCGTCGGAAAGCTCGATCTCGAAGTAGGAGCGATCATATGCGTGGGACCACCACTCGCCGGAAAGCTCCCAAGGGCCTTCCTGCCTTGTCACGTCGCCGAACCAAGAGTCGCCGATCACGAATCCGATCGAGCCGTTCTCCGTTCTAACCGTGGCGGGCTTCGGCGGATGGTACAGCCTGAATCCGGAGATGGAATTCCTAGAAAAACTGACGGATGAGTCGGATATGACTTGAGAATTCTTTTTCTCTTTTCGATCGGATGCAACCGGAGCCAGATGGAATCTACCTTCCGGCTTATGTGTAGGTACAAGCTGCGAAGACAGGACGTTTCCGTTCCCCACCACCCTTCTGAGCTTGGTCAAAATCGATCTCAAAGGATTTGCGCCTCTTC
>CAZWAO010000247.1:0-3867 GCA_964631815.1 uncultured Ignavibacteria bacterium
AGGTGAACATCATGAAGTGCGCCGATGTCTTGGCCTTGAGGATCTCGTTGACGATTCTCAGCTCGGGGTTGTTGTCGGGGGAGAACATGATCTGCACCGGGCTCCCCTCGATGTCCAGCGTTAGCGGATCGGTGGAAGTAAGCTTGGGCGACCGCTCACCGAAAATCCCATCCCTAAGCTGATCGAACTCGCTCTGATACGCGGCCGCCACGCCGATGTCGTGGAAGATGACGACGTGGTTGAGGTTCCGGTGGGTGCCGGTCGTGGTGAAGTTGGTCGACCCGGTCAGAACAGCCTCGCGAGCCTGGCCCCGATCGCGGATGATGAACTTGTGGTGGAAGATCTTGGGGTTGAAGTCGATTTTGGCGTCCACGGCCCCGCGAAGGAGAGTCACGAAGTGCTTGCGGTTCATGTCGAGGCTGACCTCCTTGTCGGGTGGGTCGACGGGCTTGTCCTCCTTGAGGTAGTCGCCCTCGGTGACCAAGCGTACCCGCATGAACTTGTCCGTGCCGGGACGCTTTCGCCGCGCTGCTCTATCGATCGCGGCGGCGATCCGCGGGTTATCGATCTCTTGGACCGCGACGTCCAGGGTGTGCTCGCTTTGGTCGATGAAGTCGATGATGACCTTCTCCAGGTCATCCGGAGCTTCGGCGGCTCCGGGCGGACCGAGAAACGCCTGCAAACGACCGTTAAGGAAGTCCATGAGACTACCTCCTTTTGCTTGAGTGTTTCTGTATTAAACGTCACATGGGTATTGGATAAGGAACTCTCACCGAATAGGCATCGGCTTTCTTCAAATCTGCCCTCCAATGTCTCAGATTCTTCGGCTGCGCCCTGCACCATACGGTACAGGGCTGCGCCTCAGAATGACACATCAGATTCCTATTCACAGATGGACACTGCCTTTTATGCTCGTCAGGCGCCCATCTGTGCAGACGGGCCTGTATGGGCGCAGGACACTTGCGTACCTGGTGATCAGGCAGTTTGTATTCCCGCGTCGTGAGTGATGAATCATCACCATGCCCAAAGTCCAAGCTCCGAGCCGGTGTGCTCTACCCTGCCTCCTACATACAAACTTTCTTCTGACGTTCGATAATATAACTTGGAATTCTTCGCCAGTCAAGGAGAGTCCTTCAAAATCATGGATGGGTAAAGTCGTCCTGTAAGGTCCGCGGTCTGATGACTTGGATTCTTCGGCCGCGCCCCGCACCATACGGTGCAGGGCTGCGCCCCAGAATGACAAACCAGCCAGCCGGCAAGTCAGAAACCGTGTACCCATATAGGCACGTATGTGCTCAGGGCATCCGACCCACCTGCTGCTCACTCTTTTTCGACTATCGCCTCGCAGCATGCCGAAACAGCAGAGCCGATACGAGCCACAACGCCGCGAAGAATCCGGTCAGGATCAAGACATCCCACGGCCAGATCGGACCCGTGGAGCCCAACCCGCCGATCAGCGCGATCACGGCGACCAACGCCTGAGCCAGCGCCGTCGCGAATAACGCGCGTGCCATTCCATGTGGCTGAAAGCGCGCGATGACGGCACCGATGCCTCCCACGGCGAGCACCCCCCAATACATCAAGTTGGCGTCGTTGTTTTCATCCCCGATGATGCCGACGGCACCGTTCACCCAGAAGAGGAAGAATGCTGCCACGAGCGCAATGCCGACGGCGAATTTGTACTTGGTGTTGCCCGGCCTCCTCCTGGTAAGGACCATGAAGACGACGATGAATGCTGCCGCCAGCACAAAAAGGGGTAGGAACTTGATCAGTTTGTTCTCCTGTCTTCTAATTGCTGTACGTTAGCGGCGCTCTCTCTTTGGATCACCTACAACTTTATACTATGGAGCGAGATTAAGGTTCTCTGCTCGCCACGGACGCCCTCGGCGGCGACACTGTGGGACAAGGGATAGAGTGTCCGCTACCAACACGTGGGAAATCGGGGATAGGTGACTGTTGACTTCCGGCGCGAAGTTTTATCTCCAGACAAAAGCGGCAATCAGTGCTACCATTACGACGGCGGCAGCTATCGCAAGGACTAACAGCCTCCTTCGCCTCAAGTAGCTTGCTTGTTCCTGCAAGTCCATGTAATACCTGTCGGCCGATACTTGCTTGATAACGCCCTTTGAAATCAACCTGTTGAAGATCAGCGTGGAACGGATATTAAGCTCCGCTTTCGTCCTGGCTTTATCGGGACTTGTAGCATCGGTTTCTATGAAGGCCTTCATGATGCGCTTCGTCACTATTATCACTGCTACTGCTCCATCCATTCTTTACTCCTCTCACTCTCAAATACACTCCTGCAGGCGAGAAATTCAATGAGACAAGGATTCGATGCTGTCCTGCGTCATCTACTTCTCCGTTGGGAGGGCAAGGGAATCGCAGGCGCGAGTGCTAAGATTAGCTCTCTGCAAGCAGCGAGGTGGAATGAATTCCTGTATTTACTCCAGACGTAGTTTGACGCAAGTACAACGCGAGGGAGGGGAAGAATCCCTCCCTCGCGTTTTGCTCAAAGTGCAACTTCGGGAACAGACCCTGTTTCTACTTCAACAGCGTCATCTTCTTGGTCACGGTCTCGGTTCCGGCGACCACGCGGTAGAAGTATATTCCGCTGGCCAGAGCCTCTCCCCTATCGTTGGTCCCGTCCCAAGTGAGGGTGTGTGATCCCGCCGGCATAACCTCATCCACCAGGGTTCTCACCCTCTGCCCGGCGATGTTGAAGACCGTCACAGTCACGCGATTCTCTTCAGCCAGATTCAAGGTGAACTGAGTAACCGGGTTGAAGGGATTGGGATAGTTTTGATCCAGCGAGAAACCCGTGGGTATGGCCGCGTCGGCCGCCACTTTCATGTTCTGGTCGTCGAACGAAGTCAGGCTGCCTGAGCCTTCGGACCCAACACAGAAGTCGTCGAAATCCGAATTCGAGCGGTTATACCCCACTCCGACCAGGCCGGTGACGACGTTGCCGAAGTTGTAGGAAACCAGAGTGCTGGTACCGCTGGTGACGCTCACCATGCCGCCGGCTGCGATGGTCACCCCCACGCTGTACCAAACCCCGCTGCTCATGCTGACATTGGCCGATGCCTTCAGGCTGTTCCTGCCGTTCACCCGATCGTAGATCCTGACCCGGTTGCCCACGTCGTCGAACTGAGCGAAGCGATAGTTATTGCCGTCCGTGTAGCCGAAGATGATGCGGGCGATGCGGCTGATCCGGCCGGTGTTCATCCGGATGATGCAGCTGATGGACGTCGCTCCGAACGAGCCAAAGGGAGAAGTGGTTCGCGCGTTACTGGTGTTGGAGTTCCCTTTCATGTAGCCGCCGGTTGCCGTCCAGGTGCCGAGCTTGTTGCCCCAGTCGCTGATGTTGCCGTCGCTGAAATCGTCACACTGCTGCTGTGGTGCGGTCACGGTGATGTAGTTGGTCTTGACCTCCTGGTCCGAGCCGCAGGAATTGGTGACCGTCAGGGTTACGGTGTAGTTTCCCGCGCTGGTATATTGGTGAGACGGGTTCTGAGCGGCGGACGTTCCGCTGTCGCCGAAATTCCAGCTCCATGAGGTGGGCGAGCCGGTGGACTGGTCCGTGAAGTACACCGTCAGGGGAGCCACGCCGCTGGTGGGTGTTCCTACGAAGTTGGCCGTGGGTGCTACGCACTGGCTGACCGTGATGTAGTTGTTCTTGGTTTCGACATCGGAGCCGCCCGGCCCTGTCACCGTGAGGCTGACGGTATAGGTTCCCTCGGCATAAATGTGTGAAGGGTTCTGGGCAATTGAGGTATCGCCGTCACCGAAAGTCCATTTCCAGCTGGTGATGCTGCCGGTGGACAGGTCGGTGAAGTTCACCGTCAATGGCTCGCTGCCCGAAGTGGG
>CAZWAO010000248.1:0-3846 GCA_964631815.1 uncultured Ignavibacteria bacterium
CCAGAACGCATCCGCCGGGAAGCGATACCTTGGCCTTTCCCATCCTGGCCAGCAGAGGACCCATTACCAAAAACGAGGCGCGCATTTTTCTCACCAAGTCATAGGGAGCTTCGTAGCTTTTCAAGTGCTCGGCGTTTATCAACACGCTGGTTCGGGAGGGCGCCTCGCAGGATTTATCGTCTTTTTCTCTCTGCACTTCTGCGCCCAGGTGCTCCAAAAGCTTCAGGATTACATCCACGTCTGCCAAGCCGGGAAGACCGTGAATTGAGGTCACACCTTTCTCCACCAGCAGGGACGCGGCCAGTATGGGTAAGGCAGCGTTTTTGGATGCCTGAACCCTGGCTGTGCCGGAAAGCTTCTTTCCGCCTTCGATCACGAACTTGTCCATAATTCCTCACTGGGTGACGTTTAGCTGCGGTACCAAGAACGCTGCTGAATTACCATTTACCTTTTCGAGGTCTAAAGTATGTGAAACGTTTTGCAAAGTCAAGCGCTTCCGCCATGGTGGGAGTCACTTCGGGACCCAGCCTGAGACCAGTCGCAAACGGACTTTCCAGTGGTGACCTGAAGCCGCCATCGGGCCACATTTGGGGATGGCTTTGATTAATTTCAGTGCAAAACTTCCGATATTGATAATATCTCTACAAGCGTCAACCGGGGCCGACAAATAAGCTTTCACAAAGCTGCTGAAACATGAGAAGAAAGGTCAAGTCCAAGATCAAGCAGTATGCCTTGACCGCAGGCATAGCTTTGACCATCGGCATTCTCCTGCGCACATTCGTGGTACAGGCATACCGCATCCCATCCCGTTCCATGGAGGACACCCTTCAGGAGGGTGACTTCCTTTTAGTCGACAAACTGACCTTCCGTTTTCACGAACCCCAGGCGGGAGACGTGATCGTATTTCAGTACCCCTTGAATCCCAGCAAGGATTTCATCAAGAGAATAGTGGCCACCGAAGGGCAGGTGGTTCAGATCGTCAACAAGAAACTATATGTCGACGGAGAATCGGCCGAAGGCCGTTTTCCCGCCAAGCATGTGGATTATCAGGTGATTCCGGCAGCCTATTCCAACCGCGACAACTTCGGACCCTTCCGGGTTCCGGAAGGCCAATACTTCGTCATGGGAGATAACCGCGACAACAGCCAGGATTCCAGAGAATGGGGCTTTTTGGAAAGAAGGTACGTCAAGGGAAAGGCCCTGGTGATCTATTTCTCCTGGGCTCCGGATCCTACGGCCCCCCGCTGGTCCGGCACATTCTCCTTCTTTGAAATACTCGTCTACGACCTGACCCATTTTCCCTGGCGAGTTCGCTGGGACAGAATCGGCACCACCCTATAAAAGATGATTCCGGCAACCCCGGATTCGGGCCTGCGGCGGAAGCGACTTAGCTGCACGAGCTTAACCAATCATCCATTCGCTTCTTGACAAAACCGGATTTTATGCTATGTTGAAAAAGAGAGTTTGGCTTGAGCCTGTCGGTTGGGTGCCGGTCGGCGGGCTATGCACCGTACGGTGCATGTCGGGGAAGGCTGTTTTGTTAGTCTGAACATTCCCAAAAAGCGACGCTCTGTGCGTCTGAGCAAATTCTGCCTGCAAGACGATTGACGGCTTCCCGGTAATCGCCGGTCTCAAAAGGAAGCTCGGTCGCGCGACAGGAGATAAGCATGAAGATGGGATCGAATCGCCGGTGGATGTTTTGGGTTGTGACGCTTGCCATTTTCTTATGTAGGCAGGCTGCTTGTCCGGCAGCGGAAAACAACCGGCAGGCCGTGAGGATTCCCTGGGAATCGGGCCTGCAAAATCCTGCGGCGATGACGGCTGACACCAAGATGTCTTGTCTTCTGGAATATCAGGACGGAACTGCCTGGACTTATTATCCCAGTTACGAGACGGGCGATAAAAACGTCATCTACTTCGACGCTCAGCAGTGTGCGGCGCCTCATCCCTTTCCCTTTCAGCTTACCGACATTGAGTTCCTGATGTTCAATCACGCGGGAGTGGGCTCGGTCCAGGTGAATTTCGGCATCTGGGCGGTCGGCTCCGGTCCCAGCCAGGGTCCACAGGAGAGACTCTGGACCTCCCCGACATACACCGTGAGCACCTTCTATCCGGATTGGGCTTCGATAAGTCTTCCGGATCCGGTATGCGCCAGCGCCCCATTCTTCTTCGGAATGGAGTACCTCAGCGGATCACAGGGAAGCATACCGAGCCTGGCTGCGGACGACCAGCAGCAAATGGTGGACACTTCCTTTCAGTGGCTATGGTGGGGTGATTACTCGCCGCCCTGGCGCGAGTGGAACGCATTTTGGAACTCACCCGAGCCGGGCTGGCTTATGTTGCGCCTGACCGGCGAAACGTACTCGCTTACCTGCGAGACCGGCTGGGTGTGGTTGGGAGACAACGGCTATGCCCCCAGCGGATTGCCTGATGTGGATGCCGGCCAGAGCGGATGGACCGGTCGTTGTGGTCCGGTGGCGCTGGGAGACTGCATGCAGTGGTATGGGACGGACGTGAATCTTCTCTGGGGAGTGCCACAACTGGTGGACACCCTTTCCAGCTACTTGCAGTCCGACTCCTCCGGCACGGAGGTACATCAGATGAAATCAGGGTTGGACGATTTTCTGAACGCCTTTGCGCTCAACGGACTATACTCCAGCCTTTGGTCCGCGCCGGATTTCTATGAGATGGCGGACTCGTTGGAGGTCAGCCAGACCGTGGTTCTGCTTCTGGGCTTCTGGTGGTGGGATGGAGAGAATTGGCGGAGGGAAGGCGGGCATTTCGTAGCCCTCTCCGGCATCCACCCGGATCTGATCAAAATCGCGCTGAGCGATCCTGACAGGGATGCGGCCGAATATGCCTGGCCGGGGAGAGTCAGACCTGCCGATCATCCGTCGCCGCCTCATTCCGATACCCTGCACAACGACCCCCTCTATGTTTCCCACGACATATATCAAGGCAATCTAAGCGCTCCCGGACCTATGGGGCTCTCCTGGCAGTTGATCGATTACCTGGAGCTGGATGCCGATTTTCCCAGACAATACACCGGGATGAACTTCCCTGCCGAGTTTGATTCCCTGTTTCAGTCGGCTCCGGCCGGAACGACTTTCGTCACCCAGGTGGAATATGCCGTGATGCTCTGCACCCAGCAAGAACACATGTATTGGGAGGCCAATTACGCAGACTACGCTCCCAGCGGAATGCCGGATTTCGACGAGAAGCAGGACCAATGGGTAAATCCCACAACCAGCCGGCCCACTTTCTGTGGTCCGGTGGCCGTGGCCAACTCCTTCTGGTGGCTGGATTCCAAGTTGAACCTGCCTGCCGGCAGCATGGGAGACGGGATGGACCAATTCCCGCTGGTGAGAGACTATCTCGACAATCTGTCCCCATACTCTGGTTGGGACGATCACGACTTGTGGAACGTGGATCATTCCGCCACCCCCTGGACCGGAACGGGTCCGCCCCCTACGACTCCTCAGCCCTTCCTGCCGGGCCCTCAAGGTTCCGGAAGCGTCAGTAGCTGGGGAGAGCTGGTGGAGAGATTGGCCTGGAGCATGGACACCGACGGCCAAAGGACGGCTATTGCTCACAAGGGGACCAAGGTTCAGGACATAGATGACGCCATACAGCAATGGTTCCTCAGTGAGACTTTCTCGGATGGGAAGGACTTGAGCGACAGCCTGTGCGTGAAGATTTACCAGAAGCCCAGCTTTTTCTTAGTGGATACGCTGGTGCGACAGCATGGAAACGTGGTTTTGCTTTTGGGATTCTGGTATCAGGATTCCAATAAGTGGTGGAGGACAGGGGGGCATTACGTGACCGTGGCCGGGATGAACCCGGTAC
>CAZWAO010000249.1:0-3794 GCA_964631815.1 uncultured Ignavibacteria bacterium
TTCCTGAAGTCCCTTCGTGAAATCTGTTGACCTGACGTGGAAACGGACGTATTTTCGATTGTGAGATTTGGTTGAGATCAACCACGGCAGTTCGGGGAATTCATCCATGCCGGAAAGAAAGCGGCTGTTTTTGATTGACGGATCGGCTTTGGCCTATCGATCCTATTTTGCCTTCATTCGCAATCCCCTTATCAACTCCAAAGGCGAAAACACCTCGGCGGTGTTCGGCTTCACCAATTCCCTCTTTAAGATTCTGAAGGAGCATAATCCCGATTTCATAGCGGTGGTCTTCGACACCAAGGCGCCCACCTTTCGGCACGAGATTTTCAAGGACTACAAATCCACCCGGGCCAAGATGCCGATGGAGATGGCCGAACAGTTACCCCGGGTGAGACAGGTAACCGAAGCCATGAATCTTCCCATACTGGAGGTGGATGGCTTCGAGGCGGACGATCTGATGGGAACTCTGGCCCGAAGAGCGGAGAGCGAAGGGCTGGATGTGATCTTAGTGACCGGCGACAAGGACTTTTTGCAACTGGTGGATGAGCACGTTCTGGTCTTAAATCCCAAGAGAGCCGGAGAGGAGCCTGAGCTTCTGGACAAAAAAGGCGTCGAAGAGAAATTCGGGGTGCCGCCTGAGAAGGTGATAGAGGTTTTAGCTTTGATGGGAGATACCTCGGATAACGTGCCCGGCATACCGGGAATTGGCGAGAAAACCGCGCTGGGTTTAATTTCCGAGTTTGGCACCCTGGAGAGGGTTCTGAAGAATGCGGACAAGGTGAAAAGGAAGAACGTGCAGAAGGGACTGAAGGAGCATGCCGATCTGGCCCGGCTTTCAAAACGGCTGGTCACCATAGACACCCACGTTCCCTATGAGATGAACATCTCGCAGTTGAAGAGAAAGGACTTCGACCTGCCGAGTTTGCTCCGTCTTTTCAAGGACCTGGAATTCACCAAGTTTCTGCAGGAGATCAGCCCGGAGCATTCTAAAGAGAAGGTGAGCTATCGCATTATCGAGTCGGAGGAACAGCTAACTTCGCTGGTCTCGGAGTTGGCCGAAACCGGCGAGTTCGCTCTGGACACTGAAACCACGGACCTGGATCCCATCGATGCCGATTTGGTGGGAATATCGCTTTCGCATAAAGAAAAGGAAGCATACTACGTGCCGGTCGGTCATACCGATAAGAAGGGCAATCTTGACCTGAAATCTACAATCGAACATCTCAAACGGATTCTAGAGGACGAGAAGATAAAGAAAATCGGCCACAATCTGAAATATGATCTGGAAGTGCTGCGCCGATCCGGAATCGAGCTGAAAGGTTTGGGCTTCGATACCATGGTGGCCTCCTATCTTCTGAATCCTTCCTTCCGACAGCATAACTTAAACTACCTGGCCTTGGAGCACCTGGACCACGGTATGATTCCCATAACCGATCTGATCGGGAGCGGCAAAAAACAGAAGAGTTTCACCCAGGTGCCCATCAAAGACGCCTGCGACTATTCCTGTGAGGATGTGGATTTCACTTTGCGCTTAAAGGAGGTCTTCAGCCCCAAGCTCAGCCTTCTTTCACTGGAGAAGTTGTTCTACGAGGTGGAGCTTCCGCTGATAGACGTGCTGGCGGAAATGGAGATGGTGGGCGTCTCCATAGACTCGGCCTACTTGAAGGAACTGTCGCAGCAGGCAGAGGGCCAGATGGAGGGCCTGACTAAGAAGATTTACGATCTGGCCGGGAGAGAGTTCAACATCAACTCGCCCCAGCAATTGAGCCAGGTGCTGTTTGAGGACCTCAAGCTGCCTTCGGTGCGCAGAACGGCCAAACGAACCGGTTTCTCCACGGACATAGGGGTGCTCGAAACTCTGGCAAAAGAGCATCCTCTTCCTGCGATCCTGCTGGAGTATCGGCAGCTTTCCAAGCTAAAATCCACTTACATCGATTCTTTGCCCAAGCTGGTGAATCCGAGGACCAAAAGAATCCACACTTCGTTTAATCAAACCGTGACCGCCACCGGAAGGCTTTCCTCCTCCGATCCGAATCTGCAGAACATTCCCATACGAACCGAGCTGGGAAAGAAGATTCGAAAAGCCTTCGTCCCCAAAGACAAAAACTTCCTTCTGCTCTCTGCTGACTATTCCCAAGTTGAGCTGAGAATCCTGGCGCATTTCTCGCAGGATCACACCCTGATAAACTCCTTCAAGAAGGGTGAGGACATACACAGCCGAACTGCCGGCGAGGTTTACGGCGTGCGCATCGACCGGGTGACACCAGAGCAGAGAGCCATAGCCAAAACCACCAACTTCGCCATCATATATGGAGTGAGCGCTTACGGACTTTCGCAGCAGACCGATATGACCGTTCAGGAGGCGGCGGCCTTCATCGACGTGTATTTCAAACGCTACCCCCGGGTGAAGGAATACATCCAGCAGATGATCGAGCTGACCAGGGAGCAAGGCTTTGTCACCACCTTGATGGGCAGAAGAAGATATATCCCCGAGATAAACAGCTCCAACCGGCAGAAGCGGGAGTTCGCCGAAAGGACGGCCATCAACACGCCCATCCAGGGCTCGGCAGCCGATCTGATCAAAGTGGTGATGATCGGCATTCACCGGGAATTGAAGAAACGCAAATCCAGGATGATCCTCCAGGTTCATGACGAATTGGTTTTCGAGGTGCACAAGGATGAGCTGGATGAGATCAGGGAGATGGTTAAGGATAAGATGGAAAACACGGTGGATTTGGAGGTGCCCGTCAAGGTGGACATTGGCGTGGGGGAGAACTGGCTGGAGGCAAAATAGGAAGGATCGGTCAACGGATTGAGCGGATGAAACGGATAAAACCACAAAGCGGTCAACGGATTAAACGGATATAACGGATGAAACCCCAAAATGCGGTCAACGCATTAAACAGAGAACATGTGGGAGAAGAAGTGATCTGTTTAATCCGCTACATCCGTTGACAGACAGGGTTTAAGTATGCTCTTGATCGGAATAACAGGCGGGATTGCCAGCGGAAAGACCGAAGTAGCCAAGGTCTTTCGAAGAAAAGGGGCAGTTGTCCTATCGGGCGACCAGATAGGCAGAAAAGTCGTGGAGAGCAATAGAAGCGTCCTCAGGAAGCTGGTGAAAGCGTTCGGCGAACAGATCATGAGGGATGATGGGACGCTTAACCGGCAAGGACTGGGAGAGGTCGCCTTCTCTTCCGTTCGGGGGAGGGATAAGCTGAACAAAATCGTCCATCCCCCTCTGCTCAAGGAACTGCGGCGCAGAATTCGCGACTTCAAACGGAAGGGCAAGCGGGTGGTGGTCGTGGATGCTGCTCTGATTTGTGAATGGGGACTGGAGCAGGAGCTTGATCTTCTGGTCTTCGTCCAGTCAAACAGAGAAAACAAGATCAGAAGGCTCCAGAGGTTCAAGGGCTATTCAAGAAAGGAAGCGCTGGACCGAATCAGATCGCAGCTTCCCGATTCTGCCAAGAAAAGCAGAGCGGATTTCGTCATAAGGAACAATGGAAGTTTGGCGGAATTGAGAAAAGGGGCTAATAGAGCCTGGGAAGAGATAATGAGTAGCCGTGTCGCGTAGGTCCCCCGCTGTTCAAGGGATTGATTTCTACGATTTTCAGCCCATTTTTGGCTCCAATCCGGCTCAGAGAA
Source organism: uncultured Ignavibacteria bacterium (assembly GCA_964631815.1). GTDB lineage: Bacteria > Zixibacteria > MSB-5A5 > MSB-5A5 > SM1-73 > SM23-73-3. Next base: position 3,649 of record CAZWAO010000249.1, read on the forward strand.
ATCCCTTGCGCTCAACCTTAGATTGATTATAATGAACTTTGGTTTCCGGTTTGGGCCACGAGCCATGAACCGAGAACTACGAACCGAATCAATGGGGCAGTAGCTCAGTTGGGAGAGCGCCCGTACGGGAGGTCGGCGGTTAGCGA
>CAZWAO010000250.1:0-3793 GCA_964631815.1 uncultured Ignavibacteria bacterium
GGCCTAAGATTATTTGATTCTGTTCTGCGCAACTCGAGAGTTGCGCCTACAAAACGTTATGCTCCCGCGCAGCCTAAAGGGTGCGGCTGCAGAAACCCTTTGACTTTCCGCGCAACCCGAGGGTTGCGCCTACAAAACCTTATGCTTCCGCGCAGCCTAAAGGCTGCGGCTACAAAAACCCAAACCTCCTTGCGCCGTCTAGTGGTTGCTAAGCTATTTCGATCTTAAGAACTCATGAAACTTTCCAACGGTGTCGACGGTGGGGCAGATGATGCTCAGCCCCAGCCCTTTGAAGGCCTTGGACCGCTGAACGTCGTAAACCCGACTGGCCACCTTGGGCACCTTGAAAGTGTGCTTGACCAACTGGGCCGCTGTCAGATTGGTGTTGTCGCGGTTGGTCAAAGCCAGGAAAACGTCGGCTTTCTCGATCCCGGCCTTCTTCAATACGTCGTGTTCCACTCCCATGCCCAAGACCTTCTTCACCTGGGCGTCTTTCGGCAGCCGGGTGAAGGAGCCTTCCTCATAGTCAATCACCGTGACCTCGTTTCCTTTCCCGGCCAGCTCGGTAGCCAACATGGCCCCTACTCGACTGCAACCCAGTATTACTACTTTCATGGTCGTTCTCCTGAAAAGACGGTCAACGGATGTGGCGGATCGGTCAACGGATGTAACAGATTAAACGGATGCCCCATCCACTCCGCCCTCGGACTGATTTGACGAACATTCAAGGTAGATGTTGGATTGGGTGTATTCTCATCCGTTCCAGCCGCTCAATCCGTTGACAGCATCTTATGCCGTCACTCCGGCAGTTTATCGATTATCACCTCACAATGTGCTTTTCTCAGAAGGACATCGGTGGTTCTTCCCCAGCCGGTCTGCGCTCCGCGAATGCCCGGCCGCATGCCCAGGACGATCACGTCCACGTCGTTGTCCTTGGCTACCTTGACGATTCCCTCTCCTGCTTCCCGGGCGCGCTCCAGCCTCAAGATAGGGGTCAGATGATGCAGCTCCACGATCCCCTTGCCCCTGTCGAGCGCGTCTTGTGCCTGCTTCTCGGCTTCGGGAATGGGAGCATTCAGGGGCAGGGTTCTGGGTATTTCCAGAACATAGGTGAGCACGATCTCCGCCTCCTGGCCTTCCCCCAGCCTGCAGGCTAACTCTATGCCTTTCTCGGAGTAGGGGACTCCCGAGGTGGGAACTAATATGCGCTTGAACGCTCCCACGGCATAATGGGCCTTTGCCACCTCCGGCGTTATCTGACGCGGGGGATGGAGCATCCACCACAGCAGGCCACCCATGGATATGGTGAAGACCACGGCCAGTACCGCGCCCAGAAAGGTCACCTGCGGCTGCATTTTCGCCTCTCCATGAAGTAGGCCACCACGAACTTCAAACGGTAGCAACCCAAGCCCAAAAATCCCCCGCCCACCAGCAGAGTCATGCTGCTGATGCCGCTCTGAAGCGAACGAAACAAAATCACGACTCCCAGGATGACCATCAGAACGCTGACCGTTATCTGATAGTAGTCCGCCCTTGAAATCCTGTAATCCGGCCCTACTGTCGTGCTTTTTGCTCTTCTCATTCTATCTCTTTTCTGTTCCTGTCCCTCTCGGCCAAGGCCAGCTTGTATTTTTCCAGAAGATCGAACTCTTCCGCGGAGGTCAAGACCTCGATCTGCTCCTTCTCCCAGTCATGTTTGACGCTCTTGAAAATGGGGAGCTTCTGTTTCTTCCGATACCAGGCATAATAGGTGAAGCAGAGGAGGATCCAGGCCGGGCCGGCGATGCGCCCGATGGAATGGGTCCACACCACCTCCACCAAAATGGTGGCCACGCCCAGCATACCCACTATGCCGATTATGGGCAGGCTCACCTTTCGGCCTCGATACTTGAAGCCCACGTTGAGCGGCACCCGATAAGGGCGAGGCGAATAAGGATCGCTGAATCTAAGCTTAATCAGAGCTATAAACACCATGGTATAACCCAAAGTGGCCCCAAAAGCATACATGTTCCCCAGGGTGTCCATGGCCGACGGCGTGAGGAAGGAGAGAATGGTTTCGACCAATCCCACGCACGAAAAAATCAGGATGGTGCGGATGGGGGTCCGATGCACAGGATGCACCTTATCGAACCAGGGGCTGATGATATTAAACTGGCTGAGAGAGTAAGTCAGCCGGGATGCGCCCATCACCCCGGTGTTGGCTGAAATGAACAGGATCAAAGCCCCCAATCCCGCCGCGAACGGCCCGGCCGCAAATCCGATGAAAGGCAGGGCATGCGCCAATACGGCTACGGGGTTATCCATGTTCTGGGCGAAAACCTTCCAGTCGAGCACTCCCAATCCCAAAGTGGAGAACGCCACGGCGAAGATGAATACGGTGAATATCAGGGTCAAGGAGGTGCGCGGGATGATGGTGGCGGGGCGGCGCGTTTCCTGCGCTGCCTGGGAAATGGACTCCAATCCGACAAAGGAGATGATGGCCAGAGACGAGCCGTACATCAGGTTGTGGAGCGAAGGGAACTGCGTGTGCCACTGAGCGGCCAAGAGTTCCGGCTTCCAGGCGAAAAGAAAGCCGACTATCACCAGAGCCGACTCGGTTACGATTACCAGTATCCCGACGATCTCGTTCAGGAAGGACGATTCCCGGATTCCCCTCACGTTCAGCCAGATCAAAATCCCGATTAAAACCAGCGTCTCCACGCACCAGACCGGGTTGACGTTGTGAAGCGGGCCGATGGTCATGGCGAAGCTCTCGATGGTGCGGCCTAGAACGAAAGGCATGAAGAAGTTGAGATAGCCGGAGGAGGCAGTGGCAAATAGTGCTATGTCTATGGTATAATCAAGAAGTAGGGCCGAACCCGCGATGAATCCCCAGAAGTCGCCCAACCCCCTGAGGCAGAAGTATGGCCCGCCGCCGGCCACCGGATAGGCGGAAGCCAACTCGGTATAGGCAAATCCGATCATTATGTAAACGATTCCCGCCAGGGCAAAAACCAGGCTGGTGGCTCCCTGTGCATAGGCCATAACCAGACCCAGCGCCACGAAGGTATCCGCGCCCACGTCGGCGAAACCCCACATGTAGGAGCCCCAAACGGAGACGTCCCGCCTCAGTTCGGATTTAACCTGTCCGGCGCCTGTCTTCACCTCTTCAGCCATGACATCCTCTGACTGTTGTCTCCATAGAAAGAAAGACCAGAGGGGAACCTCGTGGTCTTGATCTGGGTCAGCGGATGGCGCTTTCTATCACCTGACAGATACACCCAATCCGTTGACAGTTCCTCTCTTCACGCCTGCGAAGTTAGCTGTCGGGCTGGGGTCAAGAGCTGACCCTTCCCCATCACAAACGGGGATTCGCCCCGAGAAGCATTGGGTCCTCCGCCCCCGTAAAAAAACGGGGTTAGGCGGTCTCCTTATATGTCGAGGGCCATTATATGGCTGCCCAGTCGACTTGTCAATAGTAATCTTCGCCTGCCCAGTCTCACTCAGAGCTCGCTTCTAAACCGGCGGTCGTCGTATCCTTCCTGCTCCACTTTCATCTGCTTGATCTTTCTCATCTTTTTGGCAAGCGAGACAGAGTCCTTGAGCATTCGCTCCTCAGCCTCGCTTAGGCCTTCCAGCACCGGGATGCCCACCCTGATGAGCGTCCTAACCATGTCGGCCATGGTACGGTCGTACTTTCCAGCCAGCTTCATGATTCGCTCTTTCAACTGGTAGGAGACGAAAATGTTGAGGCAGTGTTGGCCTCGGAGTTTGGTGATTTTGTCGGACATGCTAACCTCCGGGAAAAAGGTTC
>CAZWAO010000251.1:0-3763 GCA_964631815.1 uncultured Ignavibacteria bacterium
GCAACCCCTACGCTCCTAACAAGTGGGTGGTGAAATGGACCGGTCCCGAGACCAAATGGGCCGGTGACGTGCCCGACGGAGGCTGGCCTCCGGGAGAGAAGTACTCCTTCATCATGAAGCCCGAGGGTCATGCCCGGCTGTTCGGATTCGGTCTGGCGGACGGGCCCTTCCCCGAGCACTACGAGCCTCTGGAAACGCCCGTGAAAAACGCCATGTCCTCCCAGCAGCTCGATCCGGCGGTGAAGATCTGGTCCGGGGAGATGGACGATGTGGGGACGGTCGACAAATATCCGGTCATCGCCACCACCTACCGGGTCACCGAAATGTGGCAGGCGGGCCAGATGACCAGAAACAACGCCTGGTTGGTCGAGTTGATGCCGGACATGTTCGTGGAGATGAGCAAAACACTGGCTCAAGCCAGGGGCATTCAGCACGGTGACAAGGTGCGAGTGAAGACGGCACGGGGAGAGATTACCGCTTTCGCGGTTGTGACCGCCCGGTTCAAGCCTTTCAAGCTCAACGGTAAATCCTACGAGCAAATCGGACTGCCCTGGCATTACGGGTACAAAGGTCTGGCCACCGGGGCCAGTGCCAATTCCCTGACCCCGCATGTGGGAGATGCCAACACCATGATACCCGAATACAAGGCATTCCTCTGCGACGTGGTAAAGGAGGTGGGATAATATGGCAGAAAAAGCGATGCTTCTGGACATGGAAAAGTGCATGGCCTGTCGCGGATGTCAGGTGGCCTGCAAGGCGTGGAATGAGCTGCCAGCCGAGAAAACCACCTTCTTTGCGGTCGCCGGCGGCTACCAGAACCCCATAGGGCTGTCTCCGTCTACCTTCACTCTGTTGAAGTTCTACGAGGTGGATGAGCGGGACAAGGTCAGGTGGCTTTTCCGGGTGCAGCGTTGTATGCAGTGCGTGGATCCGGCCTGCGTGAAGGCCTGCCCGGTGGAGCCGGTCAAGGCCATGACCCGGGACGAGAAGACCGGTGCAGTGTACGTGAACCGGGAACTGTGCATCGGCTGCGGCGCCTGCCGGGATTACTGTCCTTTCACCGTGCCGGTGATTGACACCGAAGCCAGCAAGTCCACCAAGTGCACCTTCTGTTTCGACCGCCTGGCTGAGGGAATCCAGCCGGCCTGCGCCAAAGCCTGTCCTACCGGGTGTCTGACCTTCGGCGAAAGACCCCAGATATTGGAGATGGCTCATCAGGCCAAAGCCCGGTTGGAGAAGAAGGGGAGGCGGCCGGTGATTTACGGCGAGACGGAGCTGGGCACGGGAACCAAGAAGATCTACGTGTTGCCCGAGCCTTTGGACTACTATCCGGACGTGGTCAAGAATCCCAAGGTGTCCGAGAGTCTGGGTCTGTTCCGCGAGCTGCTGAAGCCTTTCGGCGGCCTGGCCCTGACCGCGGCCGTGGTGGGAATGGTCTTAGGCAAAGTAAAAGAGGTCAAAGAGAAGGACCAAGTAAAATCTTGAACCAGAGGAGGGAACGAATAAATGAGAAAAACCATGTCCATGCTGCTGGTGGGGATGTTGGTTTCCCTGCTGGCGTTAAGTTCGGTTCTTGCCGAGGAATCGGGGATCACGGTGGGAAAAGGAACTCTCAAGATCGGAGGCATTCTTCAGGCCGGATACACCTACAACCTTGAAGACGATATGGGGAACGACTCGTTTTGGCTGAAGCGGGTGCGGTTTCTGTTCTGGGGAACCATCATTCCCGACAAGGTGAAGTATTTCGTTCAGCTGGATCATGCCGGAGGAGTGAGCGCGCTGGATTACAAGGCGCAGTTCTTCTATATTGAAAAGACCGAGATAGCAGTAGGACGATTCCTTCCCAACTTCACGCTTTACATGCCCTACTCCACGGCCAAGCTGGAGTTGATTAACTATCCCATGACCACCACCAAGTTCGCGGTATGGCGGCAGTGCGGTTTACAGGTGACGACCAAACCCTCTGAGTACGTCAATTTCACCGGTGGCATATTCAACGGAGGGGACATCCCCAACAACACCTCCGATAATAACGATGCCAAGGACTTTCTGTTGCGGGCAGACATCATGCCTCCGGTCGACCAGGTGAAGCTGCATTTCGGAGGTTATGCCTGGTTGGGTTATGCCCTGCCAACGTACACTTACGACGACGGGTCCTACCTGGGAACCGGAACCGGATCCTCTGCCTTGGTAACCCTCACCTTCCCGGATGAAACCCTGAAGAGAAACCGGTTCGGTGGGTTCGGCATGGCGGACTACACCAAGGATGAGATGACTTTCCGAGCCAGGGGAGAGTTCCTCATGGCCACGACAGAGACCTTGACCGGCATAAACTTTAGTGAAGACGTAAGTTCTACGGATCAAATAGCCTATTTCGGTCAGGCCAGCGTCCAGCCGAACAAGCATGTGGAGGTTCTGGCGCGCTACGAGGCTTACGATCCCGATACGGATACCGATGACGACGGAATCTCTGCCGTCACCGGCGGCGTGAACTATTACATGGACGGCACCAATGCCATGATCTACCTGAATTACATCCATTATATGTTTCAGGCAGAGAATCAGGATGCCTACGGGGTGGTTCAGGCGCAGGTGCAGATCACGTTCTAACGCGAGGAAGGGCTCATGACGGATAACAAGAAGCTAATCTTCGGTATCATCCTTTTCGGGTCGATCTGGGGAGGTCTGGAGGCTTTGGGAATCCGGTTGACCAGAGGGATGGAAGGTTTTCCCTCGTCGGCCATGTTGGCTTTCGTGGCCATCCTGATTCTCTCCGCCTCCCGTATTCTGCTCAAGCGTCCGGGAACCACTCTGGCTTGCGGCCTGGTGGCCGCCGGCTTTAAGGCTGCCTGTCTGCCGTCCATTCACTTCTGCCAGGTGAGTGCGGTCTTCATCACCGGAGGGGTGATGGAGTTGGCGTTCACATTGGCGGAAAGAAGACAGCTTTCCAATTGGCTCTCTTGGGGTTTGGTCGGTCTTTCTGCTTCCTACGTGAATTACGTTGCGTTTGCCCTGGTAAACACCTACCTGCTCAGCAACGTTTTCTGGCTGGAGAGAGTCCATCGGATCGAGGATTACATCCTGGTAGCCGGAACTTATGCCGCCATCCTGAGCTTTGCAGGCATCCTAATGGGCAGAGAGCTGGGCAAAAGGACCGAGCCGGCGCTTGACCGACTGGAGCAAGTCCGGGCCACGGCATACAGCCGCGGCGTGATATTGGCTTCCCTGGGTTTCTGGATCCTGGGAATCCTAGCCTATCGTTTCTGATCTCTCAGACTCGACGCACCAATTCTCGGCCGAGAGAGGGGGAGAATTCTCCCCCTCTTTCGGTTTAGCGGAGCGAGAAGGATGGAAAACAAGAATCCGGAGAAGGCCCGGTCCATTAAGCTGGCGGTGAACGGAAAGGAGATTGCGCTCAATCCTTTCGCCACCCACATACTGGGAAACACCATCTGGTCGATGATCTCCTCCTTGAAGCTGGAAGAGAAGCCCGAACGGATGGTAATCGAGTTGTCTCAGTAGAGCTTGGCATGGCTGGCTAAAACCGAATCATCCGGTTTGGTGTCGGTTCGCGAAACCTCGGCCTGGTCTTTCGTTTTTGAGGATGCACCAACGATTCGATTCCGCGATTCGACAAGCCCTTTTTGTCATGAAAATCCTGTTGATCGTGGGTAAGAAGAAGACCGGGAAGACTACCTTGGTGGAAAGGCTCATCCCGGCCCTGAAAGACAAGGGCTACCGGGTGGGAAGCATGAAATACACC
>CAZWAO010000252.1:0-3761 GCA_964631815.1 uncultured Ignavibacteria bacterium
CCGCCTCGCTGACCCAGCTTTCGGTTCTTTTGGCGTCCTGCTCGGTAATCATGGGTCCCATGTCCGTCTGGGGATCGAGCGGATCGCCCAGCTTCAACTGACTTATGCCCCGGAGAAATCTCTCCGTGAATTGGTCCCACACCTTCCGGTGCACGTAAATCCTCTGGACCGAGATGCAGATCTGACCGGCATAGGCAAAGCTTCCCGTGATGCACCGGGGAACGGCCATGTCTAAGTCTGCGGACTGGTCGATGATGCAGGCGGAGTTGGAACCCAACTCCAGCGTCACCTTCTTCAATCCGGACTTGGCCTTGATCTCTCTTCCCACAGGGGGACTGCCGGTGAAGGTGATCATGGAGATGCGCTCATCGGCAACCAGCCAATTCCCCACGGTTGAGCCGGGGCCGACTATAACGTTCAGGGCGCCCTCGGGCAGACCCGCCTCCATCATTGTCCGGCCCAACGTAAGAGCAGTCAGAGGCGTGGTGGAAGCGGGTTTAAGTATCACCGAACATCCGGCAGCGATGGCAGGCGCCACCTTGTGTGCCACCAGATTAAGCGGGAAGTTGAACGGACTGATGGCGCCTATGATCCCGACGGGAAACCTTAAGAAAAAGCCCACCCTCTTCTCGCCGCCCGGACAGGCATCCATGGGAACCGTCTCTCCATGAATCGATTTAGCCAGTTCCGATGCGAACTTGAATGTCTCCACCGCCCTCTCTACCTCGGCCTTGGCGTGCTTTGTGGCTTTTCCCGCCTCCGCGGCTATAATCTGTGAGATTTCCCCCTTGTTTTTATCAATCAACTCCGAGGTCGACTGTAGGATTCTTGCCCTCTTGTAGGCCGGCAGATGGGAGATGATGGAAAATCCTTGTTGAGCGGCAGCAACGGCCTCCTCGAAGAGGTCCTTGTTCGCCACCGGAACGGTACCCATCGCCTCGCCCGTGTATTTGTTGGTCACTTGGAGAAGCTGCTTGCCGTCTCTCCATTTACCTCCGATCAGCGTCTGGTAAGCTCGGGACATACGACTCCTCCTTCTCCTCCAATGCTTCCCAATCCGAATTCATTCATCAATATAAATCAAAAACCCCTTGGGTCAAGTGACAAATGCCCGAGTCCGGTCGACCATCGTTGTTCCACACTCGGGATCAGCGTTGCATCCGGTCTATTTCAGTTCTTTGGGAATGAATCGAGCCCTGAACGATACGAATCTTGCAAAAGCTGTGAACCCGGTTGCACAGCCGGAGAGATTGTAGGCCAGGATGATCCCAACCATCGGGCATGCTCAAGACCCTGATGGTCATAGCCTTAGCCCAGTCCGACCTCGCGCCGGACACTCTCGAACCGGGGGCATGCTATTTGCTTTTGTCGGGGTTGAAAGCCTAAACGTTTCCTCGGGAGGAACAGTCACATGGCAAAGACCTTGAGTATCGGCATAAAAAGAGGATTCCCGGAAGACAGACTTAAGAGAACAAAAGAGCCCAAGGTTCGCACGGACCCGGCAGGATACTACATTCACACGGTGACCGAGGGGGTCAAGGTCTACTTCGAGGATTTCTACTCCTTTTTGGAAAAAGCGGAGAAAAGATGTGTGGAAGAATTGAGGGACATCAAGGAGAAGAGAGAAAAGTGTGATCCCCAAAAGGAGGAAACGCTGGCTTACTATTGGGCCAGAAAAATCATCGTGGAGGTAACCCTCAAGAACATCTATGGCTGCTACGGAGACGACTCCAACCTGGGAGTGATAATGTCGCCCTGGTGCTTCGGCACCGTCATCCTGGAGAAAGTGGAAGCCTACAAGGAGAGATTAAGCCGGGGCGAGCTTCCGGAGGGAGATCTCCCTCAATTCCCCTTCCTGGTTCTAAGGTACGTCGATGAAATAGGCCGGAAGACTTTGCTCGACATATTCGGCCTGCCGCCAGAGGCATTCAGTCTCAAATGGCAATATGCCGAATTGCTCAAACATTTCGCCCAAATTCTGGCCGACGTGCACGGCAATCTCACCAGCATCCTGGGGCTGGTCAAGGAAAACCACCAGGATCTCTGCGATCCATCGGTATGAAAGCCCGCCCGTGGTTCGGGTCGGTAGTCCTTCTTCTATCCGCAGAATCTTAACCCTCATCCATTCCGCAGCACTCATTCGTCCGTCTCCTCCGGGGCGGATTTTGCCCGCGGTTTATGTATCCGGTCAGAAGTAGCTGTTGTGGCCGGCTTCAGGCCACACCGGTCTTCTAACGCTATCAAAAAAAACGCAAATCTTCTTGACACGGGCTGGGGGGGAATATATAATTAGCAGACTGTGATCCGAAGGATGGTGTTTAACCTTCGCTGAACGAAAAGCAAAACGATAAAAGGAGTGTTGATATGAAGCGTTCCGTCAGTCTGTGCCTTGCGCTTTTGGTCGGGGTTGCCTTCTTCTCGTTCGGATCGGTGGACCAGCAGGCCATGGCTCTCACTTTGGTGCAGTTGAAGTCTCCTGCCGATTCCAGCAAGGTGACCACGGCTACTCCCTCATTTCAGTGGGATGCTACTTCCAGGCCGAGCACGGAGAAACCGACCAAGTTCCAGATCCAGCTGGCTACAGACATCAATTTCAACACCATCGTCTGGGACGATTCCACCATCGCGGGAACGGCTACCACCAAGGTTTACGACGGCGCCATACCGCTGGTTCAATGGACCACTTACTACTGGAGAATGCGGGTGCAGGTGGACTCGGCGAGAGTGGCTCAGCACGACACCATCAACTACTGGCAGGAGGACTTCTCGCTGATCCGCACATTCTTTTACACTACCGCCACTTTGATAAGCGTCCCCTCCAACGTCTCCACCATCCAGACGGGAATCTATTGGGCGGCGGCGGGCGATACGATACTGGTGGAGCCGGGCATCTATTATGAGAATCTTAGATTCCACAAGAAGAAAGTTCTGCTCACCAGTCACTACCTGTACGACAGTTCGGACACGGCCAGCATCAACAGCACCGTGATCGACGGAAGCAAGTTGACTCGTGGAGAGACCAAGGGAAGCGTGGTGTTTTTCACCTCCGCAGTGGACTCCTTTTCCATCCTCAGGGGATTCACCATCCGGGGAGGTACCGGCACCGAATTGACCCTGGGGGCCGACAAGAGGGTCTGCGGAGGCGGTATAGTCTGCGACGTGAGTTCCACTCCCACCATTTCGTACAATGTGATCACCGGAAATCATGTTCAGCACGACGGCGGAGGAATTTTCATAAACTCCGGCGCCCCGAACATACTATATAATATCATAGCCGACAATTCCACGGCCGAGGGTGCGGGCGCCGGTATCGAATGCCGGTTCTCCATACAGGTGCAGGCTGCGCCGAGTTTGGGACGAACCGGCGAAGGTCAAGGGTCAGACGATCTGTCTTCGCCTTTCGTCGACCCGGAGACAAGCGAGGAGCAAGTCGAGAATTCTCTTTATCCCCGGGACGCTACCCAGGTTAATCCGGTCAGCGCTCCGCCTCGGTTGGCAAAGCCGGCGGAGAATACCAAGCCGGTGGCCCTGTTCACCTGGTATGCCAGAAACAACACGCTGGTCGAGAGAGACAAGTACCTTCCCGGAGATACTCTGTTCTTCGACGGAACCATCTCTTACGATCCGGATGACGGAGACGACTACATCACCTACTGGCAATGGCGCTATTTCCGGGATTACCGTTGTGACCGCGAGCCTTCCGCTTCTCCCATAAGCTTCAGCAGCGACTCGGTGGCTTTTCTGCCCATAACCGAGTCCAG
>CAZWAO010000253.1:0-3760 GCA_964631815.1 uncultured Ignavibacteria bacterium
TTTTCAAAAAGCATGGCGATGGCTTTGGTCTTGGCCTTGGATTTGTGCCATTTCTTCTTGGGGACCAAAAGACCATCCCCCGCCTTCAGGTTCACCGTCTCCTTGTCCATTTCCACCTGAATCTCGCCGGATATGACGTAGAAGAACTCGTCGTAAGGATGCCGGTGTTTCAGATAGTCTCCCTGGAACATGCCCAAAAACACGTGGGAACCATTCACGTTGGCCAAGGGAAACGGGGTATAGGGCTTTTTGATCCTCTCCGCCTGCTTCAGGACGCTGATTTTGGCCATCTCTCCCTCCAGTCTTGAATGACCAGTCCAACCAGTGAATCACTCAAAATATATCCCTCTCCCCCATTTGTCAATGATTGGATTAGAATTGATGTGCTACCCGGATTTGATTCAGCCAGCAGACCGTGATTTGCCCAGAGCTTTCCTGCCGTAGTCACAATCAGGCAACAGGACGCACACCGCACATCGCGGATTCCGGGCTTTGCAGACTTCCCTGCCGTGTTGGATCAGATCCAGATGAAACTGATAGAAGCCGTTTTTGGGAACCATCTGCTCCAAAATTTCCTCCGCCCGCCCGGCATCGGCTTTTTGCGGCACCAGCCCCAGCCTCTTGGAGACCCTGAGAACGTGAGTGTCCACCGGCATGACCGGTCTCTTGAGGGAAAAAAGCAGAACGCAGGCCACGGTCTTATCCCCCACCCCCTTGAATCTGCTCAGGTAAAGCTTGATGTCCTTGGTTCTCCGTCTTGTCAAGAAAGACAAATCCGTCTCTCTGCGCTCCTTGTGAATCTGATCCAGAATGTCCTTGATCCTCACGGCTTTAATGTCGGCCAGACCACCTGCCCGGATGGCGTCGGCGATGCTTTTGACTTTCGCCCTTCTGACCTGATCCCAGGTCTTGAATCTGGCTCTTAGACTGGCGTAAGCCATGTGACTGTTGTGGTCTGAGGTGTTTTGGGAGAGGATGGTGGCGATCAACTCGGACAGGGGATCGTCATGCTTTCTCCACTTTCTCCTGCCGAATACTCTCTGCAATTTCGTTGAAACGGTTTTAGTCTTCTTGAGTAAATCCGTCTTCATGCATCCTTTCTTTCGCTGGCGAACGGGGGCATCGGGTTTCCGATTCAAAACCCACAAACCAAATCGGCAGGGCCCAATGCCCTGCCCTGTATTCACCCAAGCTATTAACTCATAGGGGCGGGAATTTATCCCGCCCCAGATAGTCAACATCTGATAGACGTCAAACTCTCGATCTGCTTCTTGAGCATGAATCCCGATTGTAGAGGCTTTAGACTCAGAATCCGAAAAGCGTCTTGAGCGCCGGAATGGCAAAATCGACCGCAAAGGCAAACGAGACGGCATACATCAGCCAGTGTACCTCCCGGCCCTTTCCGCTTAAGAGCTTAATCAGGGAATAGGCGATGAAGCCGAATCCGATGCCGTTGGAGATGGAGTAGGTCAGCGGCATGACCAGCATGATCAGAAAGGCCGGAAACGCCTCCTCGAACTTGTCGAAAGGCAGGTCTCTGACGATGGAGAGCATCAAGAAGCCCACGATGATCAGGGCGGGAGCGGTGGCCTCTTTGGGAACCACCTCGGCCACCGGCGAAAGAAACACCGCCAGAAAGAAGAAGATGCCCACCACTACTGCAGCAAGCCCCGACCTTCCTCCGGCGGCTATCCCGGCTGCGCTTTCGATGTAAGTGGTGACCGAGCTGGCGGAAGAGGCCCCGCCTGCCACGGCCGACAGGGAATCCACCAGAAGAACCGGGCCTATCCGGGGAAGCCGTCCTTTCTCGTCCAGAAATTTGGCCTCGCCCCCCAAGCCGATGACCGTGCCCAAAGTGTCGAAGAAGTCTGAGAGCATCACCGAAAAAACCAGGATGGAGGCGGTGATCACTCCCAGTTGGGATATGGCACGGAAATCAAACCGCCCCATGGTGGAAAAATCCGGCATGGAGACTACGGAGGCGGGAAGCTTGGCGATGTTGGGACTGGCGAATGCGGTCAGGCCGGTGGCATAGTTGATGACGACGGCCAACCCGGTGGAGCCTATAATGCCGATCAGAAGCGCCCCCTTGACCTTCAACTTCAGAAGTATGGCGGTCAGCAGGAGACCGACTATGGCCACCACCACCGGCAGGTTATCCAACTTGCCCAGGGTCACCAGGGTGGAGTCGCTCTTTTGCACGAATCCGGCCTGCACCAGACCGATGAAAGCGATAAACAGTCCGATTCCCACGGAGATGGCCCGCTTGAGCGACAGGGGAATGGAATTCATCACCGCCTCCCGGAAGCCGGTGATCACCAGAACGGTTATGATCCCCCCTTCCAGCACGATCACTCCCATGGCGGACGGCCAGGACAGCCCCATCCCCAAAACCATCTGATAGGCCACGATGGCATTTAACCCCATTCCCGGGGCTAAGGCGAAGGGGTAGTTGGTGACCAGGCCCATGATGATGCACATCAAGCCTGCGGACAGGCAGGTGGCGGTGAGCGAGGCGGAGAAGGGCAGGGCCTTGCTCTGCAGATGGGGATCGCCGAAAAAGCTCAAAAAAAGCGGGTTGACGAAGATGATGTAGGACATGGTGAGGAAGGTGGTGAATCCCGCCAAAACCTCCGTCCTCACATTGGTGCCCAACTGGTCCAGCTTGAAATAGCTCTTGAGCATGATTCCTTTTTGAACAGTTTCTCTCAGGAAGCTGACAATAAGCTATGGATGGCTTCCCATACCTTTCCGCTCCAACTCAGGACTCCCGGACTAATCCGGGCATATCGCCAGTCGACGGCAACAGATAACCCGTCGGGCATAAACGACTTAATGGCGGAGGCTCCTGCTCTTAAAAAGACCATCCCCCAGGCAAAGGATTTGCAAAGACACAGGATGCGGTGATGATTTGTATCCGCAAGGGGGGACCGCAGTGAAAGTCAAATTCACTTTGCATATGGAGAATCTCACGGTGGCTTCTCCGCAGCCCCAGGAGCCGGAAGAGCATATCGATCGGCTGACCATTTGTTGGATAAGCGACGTCTCCGAGCAGGAGGTGTTGTCCATGTCCGGCCAGTGGATCAGCTCCAAGGACTTCTTGACTCAGAAGATGACCGACCTGAAAACGGTCGGCGAATCCAGCCTGACCATAGAGCCGGTCGAAGAGCTAACCCCGGAGTAATCGAAACATGCCCTCTGTCTTCTCACACATAATTGATTCTCTGGCCGAAGTGCTCTCGATTCCCATCGCACTGATCCGGGAGGCCAATCTGTTCTTCCATTCACATCTGGGTTTTTTCGGACAGTTGGCCTTCGATTTAGTCCTCCTCTATCTGGTCTTCTTATTGGTGTACAAGGTCAGCCGGGTGGTTCTGGACACGGCCTTGTACGTGATCCTGCCGTCGGTGGTTTTGTCTGTGGTCTCCTCCTTTTTTCTGCCGGTTGCTTTCGCATACCTGCTTCCGGTATGCGTGGCGGCTCTGATAGTGGTTAACGTCATCCGCTCGTGATAACAAGTTAGAGTTTAGCTCTCGACTTTTCTCTTGTCAATAAAAAAAAACGTTTGCTTCATCCGTCGTACCGTGCACAGATCTCTTTCTGAGCGTTTGGGTCCGGATGGCGGAAAACAAAAAGAGACGGGATGAATTCCCGTCTCTATGAGAACAGTTCTCTAGTCCAATCCTGGGGCAGGGCATTCAGCCCCGCCCGTAAAATGAGTTGGATCTACCGAATGTGTGTTTGGAGCTAACAGGAAGGC
>CAZWAO010000254.1:0-3753 GCA_964631815.1 uncultured Ignavibacteria bacterium
CCGACAGAAAAGCAAGACAAATTTCTCCCTGCCGGGCACGAGCAGGTATACGCTTCCAACCGGCACCCGTTTGTTATTTCGGCCGACTGGGCGGCGGTGCTCACCTATCGGTCCAGGTTTTAGATCGGATGTGCCCGAGGAATACGCAACATCTGCTTCAAAGCCCTCAAAAGACTTGATTTCCATGCCAAAGCTCTTATAATTACTGAACCTGTAGGTGCACGATCGGCGCACCAATCTGCGTACAGAAAAAGATGAGTCCGGCTGAAATCATAAACCGTTACCGATTCTTCGGAATCGAGATAAGAATTTTCTTCTGGCTGGTGGCGCTGCTGTTTCTCTTAATGGCGGCGGTGGACTTCGGACGCTCCATCTGGCTTTCCATGCTGTTTTTGCTGATCTTGATCCTGTTGGTCTTTTTCGTGCGGCTGGATTGGAAATACCATATGGTGATCGTCACTCCGGAGAAGCTGATATACGAAAACGTAATCTGGAAAAGATTGAGCACCTCGTTCGTATATATTCCCTGGGAGGACGTGGAGAAGGTGAGCACCACAAGCTGGGGGCCTTTCGGCCTGTGGAAATCGACCAACATAGGGAGCAAAAGGCACAAGCCCATCCGGGTTTACTCGTTCATGGAGGACTATTTGCTTTTTTTGAGGGACCTGGTCAGGGAGGCCAAATCGGCCCAGGTGGACAAGCTGACTTCCGATCTGCCGGCGGGCAGAGCAGATATTTAGGAATTTTAAGTTACTAGGGATTGTATCCATTATGAGATCTATAGGTGCCGAGATATGAAATACATTATGAACAGCAAACGAGCCACAGGTTCTTCCGACTCCAAAGGCGAATCCTTCCGGAGTACCGAAATGGTCTTTAGGGAGTGCGAAAGCTTGCTTTCGCGATTTGGCCGGCTTCGGACGTCTCTATGCCTCCACAGGGCAGTATCACGAGAAAACCGCGCCAGCAAGCTGGCGCACTCCGGCATGAGAATCCCGGCACTGCCCTCAGGCAGGCCGAGTGTACGCACCCCACTGAAGCCACTCCTTTGTATCCTCTCTCTAATCACGACTCTGTGCATGTTTTGTTTAGCCGGTGTATCCTGGGCCGACTTGACCATGGAGTCGCCCCAGGTGGACTCCATCATCATGCGGGGGCTGGACCTGGTGCATGCCGACAGCACCGACCAGGCAGTGGACGAGTTCAAGAAGCTGATCGATATTTTCCCCAATGATCCCATCGGGTACTTTTACGTTGCGGCCTCCATCCAGACCATGATGGACGATTATCGCAATTACAGCTACCAGGACGAGTTCAACAAATACATGGATCTGTCCATCAAGATGGCAGAGGCCAAGAGAAAACAAAAACATCTCACCGCGGACGATTACCTCTACCTGGGGGGAGCAATAGGATACCGGGGTATCCATAAGGCTTTGACCGGCAACTGGCCGGGGGCTTTCGTAGACGGCCTGAAAGGAAAGGGCTATCTGGAGGATGCCCTCAAGCTCAACCCCAAGCTGTATGACGTTTACTATGGTTTAGGGTCATATCACTTCTGGAAGAGCCTGAAGTCGAAGATCTTTTGGTGGTTGCCTTTCGTAGCGGACAATCGGCAGAAGGGAATCGACATGATCAAGCTGGCCATCGAGAAGGGAAGATTTTCAATAGACGACGCCCAGCTGGCTCTGGTGCGCATCTGGGTGGAGAACAAGGAATATGACAAGGCGTTTGCCCAGATCAAGATGCTGCAAAAGAGACATCTCGAGAAACCATACCTGCTCTGGCTCCTGGGGCAGGCGCAGCGTGACAACCAGATGTACGACGGCGCCATCCAAACATACCAGCAACTGCTTGAAGCCCTAAAAAGCTCTCCCTACTACAGCCCGGCAGGCGAGGTGGAGTGCCGCTATGATCTGGCGTTGACCTATTACGACAAGGGCGATTGGGACCATGCCCTTGCCCAGGTGGACTCCCTCCTGGCGTTTGAGAAGCTGGCGGAAAGCGACAAGAACATCAAGGACTTCGTGGGCAAGGCCAAGGACCTGATGAAGAAGATCCAAAAGGAGGCAGGGACCGATTGAAATCGAAGCTGGGTTTGATCCTGATCGGATCCGCAGTGCTCCTTCTTCTGTTTTGCCTGCCGGCCTTTCCCCAAGAGTATCTCGACTATAACGATCCCGCCGTAAGAAGTCTAATACAACAAGGCATCGAAGCCTCTTTTCGGGAGGATTACGTCCCGGCCGAAGCTTGCTTCGACTCGCTGGTGCGGCTGGGGCCGAACGATCCGGCCGGCTATTTCTTCCGGGCCGCTTTGTATCATGCGCAGATGATCGACTATGAAAGCGACTTTCGGGCAAAGGAATTCGACGAGAACGTGAAAATGGCCAAGAAGCTGGCCCAGAAGAGAATCAAGAAGAACAAAAACGACGGTTGGACCTACCTGGTTTTGGGCAATTCATACGGGGCCAAGGCAGTGTACGATGCCAGAAGGGGCAAATGGTTCTCCGGGCTGGAGGAGGGCCTGATGGCCAAATCCGCGCTGAAGGAGGCGCTCAAGCGCGATCCGGAGCTTTACGATGCCTATGTGGGTTTGGGATCATACCACTACTGGGCCAGCGTGATGACCAAGGGCTTCCATTGGCTTCCCTTTATCGGAGACAACCGGAAACGGGGCATGGCTGAGATGCAGTTGGCTTTGGATAAATCCCTCTTCTCCTCCACGGCAGCGGCCAGCGGCTTGACGTGGATGTACATCCATGAAGGTGATTTCGATCGGGCCATAGATCTGGCAAAGAGGAAGCAAGCTGAGTATCCTCAGGGGAAATCGTTCTTATGGCCTCTGGCAGAAGCGTATTACGATAAGCTGGATTGGAGCAATGCCCTTTCCAATTACCGGGAATTGTTGGGCAGACTGCAGGAGGAACACGATCAGGAGAAGATCGATCAGTCTTACAATCTGGTGGAGTGCCGGTTTTTCATAGCCCACTGCCTGTTCGGGTTGGGCAGATACGATCAATGCGATTCGGTATGCCGGGAGGTTTTGAGCTTCCCACTGGATGATGCGGTTCAGAAACGCCAAAAAGACAAGCTGAAGAAGATTCAAGTCTTATCGCAGAAGTGTCGGAGCATCATGCAAAGTCAAAGCGGGCCATAGGCTCTCTTTGAATCCGTCTCCTCACTAAGCGGAGAGGGGGGAGGTTTTCGGGAGGCTCCAGGGATACGTGCAGTGCTCCCGGCGCTCCATTTTCCTTGACAAAAGTGCATGGGTGTGATATTATGGGTGGTCGCATTGCGAGGTCCGTCCATCCGGTAAAAATGTTGGGAAATGCTCATGAATATGCCGTCCAATCTGAACAGAGCTACAAAACCGGAGTCGGTGGGGGATAGACTGACTGAAACTACGACTGGTCATTAGATTGCTCCAGGCAGAGCCGGATTTTTCAAGACCGGCTCTGCTTTTTGTTTTCGGTCAATAGGGAAGGAAAGAAGCCATGTCGGACAAGATGCTTGCGGTGATGAAAAAGGAAAGGGACAAGGGGGCGGAGCTGGTGACGGTGGACATTCCCCGGATCAAGCCTGATGAGCTGTTGGTGAAGGTCAAAGCCACCTCCATCTGCGGGACGGATGCCCACATTTACAATTGGGATGAGTGGGCCCAGGGCCGGATCAAACCACCCATGATCTTCGGCCACGAGTGCGCGGGCAAGGTGGTGCAGGTGGGGGATCAAGTCAGCCGGATTCAGGTGGGAG
>CAZWAO010000255.1:0-3751 GCA_964631815.1 uncultured Ignavibacteria bacterium
CTGGCCTACTACTTCAGCGCCATCACTTATAAGACCAACACCTTCTACGACGTCAACAGCTATGCCACGCCCAATTCCGAGAAGCAGTTCCGGGTGGATCGGGTGTTGGGATTCGACATTCCGGAGAGGATGAGCAACGACTACTCCACGGTTCTCAAGCTGACCTACCGGGCTTCGGCCGACAAGAAACTGGTTTTCTCGCACAAGCAGAGCTGGGAGCGTTATTCCTTATACTTCGATCCCTCCGGCGGGGATCCTCTTCAGGAGACCAGGGGAGCGGTGAACATCTGGCAATACCGCTACACTCCTTCCACCATACCCCAGATCGAGTCGCACAGCAACTCGGCCAGCCTGCTTTTTACGCACAACCTCAGCAAGAGCTCCTTTTACGAGCTTCAGGTGAGCCGTTACTACACCAGTTATTTCCAGAGGCCGGGCGACCCGACCTCGGCCGGCGGCGGCAAGACCCCCGGGGATTTCACGTTGGTCACCTACTGGGAGCGCTTCACCCCCAGTCAGGACGCCAACTTCAACGGCAAGTGGGATGATGCCGAACCCTATCTGGATGTCAACCAAAACGGCCAATACGATCTGGGCGAGCCTTTTCAGGATACCAACAAGGGCAAAAACGGTGTCTGGGATCCGGGCGAGCCGTTTTACGATTACGACGGCAATGGGGAGTATGATCCCTATGACGGCTTCGATGCCAATCTGCAGGATCTTCCGGGAGAGGGAAGATGGAACAACGCGGAGGCTTTCGACTGGGATAACGACGATCCCAGCGATCCCAACGACGGGGTGGGGGCTCCCGACGGCAAGTTCGACGAGTGGAAACAGCCCGAGGCCTGGGGTACCACGGGAATTGATTTCGCCGAAGCCTACGAGGACGGCGACGTGAATTTGGGCGAGCCATTCGTCGATCTCAACAAGAACGGGATATGGGATTCCGACGAAAAATTCACCGACAGCAATTCCAATGGAAAATATGACAAGCCCAACGATCCCTGGACTCCGGGAGTGCCTTACTTGGACCGAAACCACAACGGCAGCTTCGATTATGCCAACGGCACCTGGGACCCGGGAGAGTATTACGTCGACTCCAACCAGAACGGCAAATGGGACGGGGTGGACGGTTTCTACGATCGAGGAAACGAGAGAAGATGCTACTATCATCACCGGCAGTCCACCATGCTCACCTTCAAGCTGGATTTCACCAGCCAGGTGAGCAAGGAGCATCAGATCAGAACCGGTTTGATGATGGAGAGGATGAAGCTCACCTTCGCGGATTTGCGTTATCCTTACTATCCCTACGACGGCCCGGCGGACGACGGCCCCTGGCCCGATCGGGGATCCTTCCGCGATTTCTACACCCGCCGGCCCATTCGGGGAGCCTATTACGTGCGGGACAAGATCGAGTATGGTGCCATGATAGCCAATCTGGGGCTGCGCTACGACTTCTTCATTCAGTCGGGCGACATCCGGGGCCTGAAGGCGGAGGACACTCCCACCGACGAGACGCCCGTGGACACCAGGTCCAAGCTCTCGCCCCGGCTGGGAGTATCCTATCCCATCACCGACAAGGCCAAGGTCTATTTCAACTACGGACATTTCTATCAATTGCCCGAGCTGCACTGGATGTACATGCAGAAGACGCAGACCGGCGTGGCTCAGTACGGCAATTACAACCTGGATTACATGAAGCAGATCCAGTACGAATTGGGAGTGGATTACGCCATCTCCTCCAACTACAAGATGACCCTCTCCGGCTTCTATAAGGACTACTTCGGGCAGATGAACACGGAGGTGCTGAAGATCGGACCCAAGGAGTTCGACTATTGGGCCAATACGGATTACGGGAGGGCTCGAGGTCTGGAGGCCGAGTTCAGCAAGCGTTACGGAGGTTACATCTCCGGATACGTCAATTACCAGTACGCCTTCGCTTACGGCAAGAGCTCCTCCGAGGCGTCCAACTACTATGCCCGGTTCCAGGCCGGCGAAATACCAATTCAGGAGTACCCCTTAGATTGGGACGTGAGACATCAGATCACCCTGAATCTGGACTTAAGGGTGCCGGAAGACGAGCATCCCAAGCTGTTCGGTTTCGAGTTGCCGGACAAGTGGGGGGTGAACATGGTGTGGCAGTACAACAGCGGATTCGCCTTTACCCCGGCGGCCAATTACCCGGGGCTGCATCTGGGCCAGAACGAGGAGCCCCTGCCCAACTCGGAGCGGATGCCGCCTTACAGCAACGTGGATTTGAGATTCAACAAGGATTTCACCATCTGGAAGCTCAACTACTCCTTCCTGATATGGGTGATGAACCTCTTCGACCAAAGGAACGTGGAAAGCGTGTACGGTGCGACGGGCCGGGCGGACACCGCGCAAGATTACTTCGACGAGGCTTTCAATGCCAACGTGGTATCCGAGGGCCGGGAGATCGACCAGAACCCGCTTTATTACAGCGCGGGCAGAAACATCCGGCTGGGATTGTCGCTCAACTTCTAAGCCCGGAGGGCTTAGAGCCCGAATGGGACCCGCTTTTAGAGATAAAGTGCTCTTGAGAGTTTAGAATGAGCAGGACATCGGAAAAAGGAGAGATCATGAAAGAAGCCAAGCTGGCTGCAAAGTTGCTGCTGGCGGGGATCATGCTTTGCTGGCTGCTGGTTCCCCAGGCAGATGCAAGAAACTTGCGGCGCGACCAGGCGCAGAAGCAGAAGACGGGGGGGGATATGGTTCGTGCGGGCAAGCTGACCCAGACGCTGCCCAATGCACAGCAAAGGGTGCATCGGGTGGGGCTGATGAACCTCTGCGTCACCAACTGGGGTTTCTTCGGGAGCCAGACGCGGGACCTGACGGAATCCGTCGGCGGCTGCTTCAACCCCAATCCCGACAAGGAGGTGGCCGCACCCTCCTGCGAGTATCCCCCTAATTCCGGCCTGGAGTATCTCTTTCAAGGGGGCTTGTGGATAGGGGCGCTGGTGGACGACTATCCCTATACCAGCGTGGCTTGCGACGGCTGGTTCTGGATCTACGAGTTCTGGCCGGACGCCGGCGACGCGGGCGCCATCCGGGAAAGAAGCACCCGGCCCAACGCCTCCTGTTATTCCCCGGACGCCATCTCCGAGCAGGACATAATCGCGGTCTACACCGATACCTCCGCGGACATTCCCTTGTCGCCGGAGAATATGGATCAGTGGGACAACCGCAAGCATTTCCCCCTGGGCCTGCAGATCACCCAGCAGAGTTACTCCTGGAGCTATGAATACGCCGAGGATTTCGTGCTCATCGATCTGTTTGTCAAGAACATCGGGGTGAGGAAAGTCAAGGACATGTATATGGGCCTGTATATCGACGCGGACGTGGAGTACAAGGATGAGAATCCCTACGGGGAATTCGGTGCTCAGGACGACATCTGCGGATTCCGGCACTTAGTCACCGCCCCTAAAGGGGACTGCTCCGACACGGTCAACCTGGCCTGGATTGCGGACAACGACGGCTCCAACAAGCAGCCCATCTTCACCGAGAAAAGCCCCACCAGTGTGACCGGCACGCGCGTGGTGAGATCGCCCAAGAAGGGCCTGCAATATTCCTTCAACTGGTTCATTTCCAACCAGGGCGGCTATCCCAAAGACTGGGGTCCCTGGAAGCAGGAGAGCCAGACCCGGTGGGCGCAGGACAATTGCTACGAACCGGGGAAGAACACCTTTCCGGACAACGTGCTGGGCACTCCGGGAGGCGACTGCTCCAAGTA
>CAZWAO010000256.1:0-3743 GCA_964631815.1 uncultured Ignavibacteria bacterium
CAAGATCATGACTGACGAACTTTTCGCTGTAAAAGATAAAATCGTTGTAGTCACCGGCGGGCTGGGGCAACTTGGCAGGCAGTATACTCTGGCGCTGGCGGGACGTGGTGCCAGAGTCGCCGTTTTCGATCTCAGCAGACCGGATGAACGGACAATTGCTAATCGCTTCTCAGTTGAGGGCGGGGACATCGCTTTTTACGTGGTAGATATCACCAGCCATGACTCCATCCAGCATGGACTCGATGCCGTTAAAGAGAAGTGGGAGGTGCCTCATGCGCTCATAAATAATGCCGCCCTCGACTCCCCTCCCGATGCACCTGCCGAGGAAACCGGCCCCTTCGAGACATATCCTGAAGGCTCATGGGATGCCGTCCTTGATGTCAACTTGAAAGGCACTTTTCTGTGCTGCCAGGTGATAGGCGGTGCTATGGCACAGGCAGGGCGTGGTTCGATTATTAATATTAGCTCTGTGTATGGTACTCACTCACCCAATCAGACAATCTATAATTACCGCGCACAGCGTACTGGTATCCCATTCTTCAAGCCGGTAGCTTATTCAGCTTCTAAGTCTGGTGTAATGAACCTCACACGATATCTGGCTACTTATTGGGCGAGACAGGGTGTTCGTGTCAACACGCTCACCTTGGCCGGGGTGTTTAATTATCAGGATGATGAGTTTGTCTCAAACTATACGCGGCTTATGCCAATGGGTCGTATGGCAAACGAAGACGAGTACAATGGAGCAATCATCTTCCTTGCTTCTGAAGCGTCATCATTCATGACAGGTGCTAACCTTGTCGTCGATGGGGGTTGGACTGCCTGGTAGTTATCAAGGAAAGGGCACATGATTCCTGAGCGAATCCTCAACTGGATTAACGGTGAAGAAGTTCCGGCTGAGAGTGGCGAGTGGTTAGAAAAATACGATCCGCATACCGGCGATCTCCAATCACATGCGGCTCGCTCTCGCGAGGTTGACATCAGCGCGGCAGTCGAGGCTGGCAAGCGAGCACAGCCAGCCTGGGCCGACACGCCGCCTGTGCAGCGCGGCCTGATACTCCACCGCATCGTACGTCTGATGCAGGATTACCAGCAGGATATTGGTGATATTGTCGCCGCCGAGACGGGCAAAGGCCCCACCGCTGGTTATGGTGAGACTGGCGGAGCCATTCAGTGTGGCCTGTTCTATGCCAGTGAAGGGCAGCGCCTCTATGGTAAGACCACGACCAGTGGCGTTGAGAACAAGTACGCCATGACAGTTCGGATGCCTGTCGGCGTTGCCGGGTTGATCATCGCCGCCAACACGCCGATTGCCAACGTTGCCTGGAAAGTGTTTCCAGCGTTAATTTGTGGCAACGCGGCTGTCCTGAAGGCGGCAGAAGACACCCCTGCCACGGCTTGGATGTTTGGCAAGATCGCTAAAGAGGCGGGTCTCCCCAATGGTGTGCTGAATATCGTGCAGGGCTATGGCCCGGAGGCCGGGCAGCCATTAGTTGAACACCCTGACGTGGACGTAATATCCTTCACGGGGTCGACATCTGTTGGCAAGTTGGTTCAGCGTCTCGCCGCGGATCGGCTGGCAAAGGTGTCGCTGGAGCTGGGTGGTAAGAATCCACTCGTTGTCTGTGACGATGCCGATCTGGATAACGCCGCGCGTTGGGTGTTGCTTTCGGCTTTCAGTAATGCGGGCCAGCGCTGTGCCGCCGGTAGCCGCATTATCATCTTTGTCTCGGTCTATGATGAGTTTGTCGAGATGTTGATCGAGCGTTCCCGGCAGCTAAGGATGGGGAACACAGACAATGATGACCTGGGCCCGGTGATAAACGAGCGCCAGCTTGAAAACATGCTTGAGGCAGTCAAGATCGCTAAGGGTGAGGGGGCGCGAATCTTATATGGTGGTGAGCGCGCCACCCAGCCTGATTTAGCCAGTGGCTACTATATGCAGCCGACTTTAATGGATAATGTTGAGCCGAAAGCTGAGATCTCTTGTACTGAGCTTTTCGGCCCAATTGCCATCCTGTACCGCGTTGCGGGTTTTGACGAAGCGCTTGCGCTCGCCAATGACTCGCCCTATGGACTCACATCCTGCATCCATACGCGCAGCATTCATCGTGCAATGCGTTTCACCGAGAAGGTCTACACAGGGGTAGCCGTCGTAAATGCTGCCACCTATGGCAGCGAGCCTCATATGCCGTTTGGTGGGACACGCAGTTCAGGCAACGGCTCCCGTGAGCCTGGCACCGAGGCGCTTGACGTATACAGCGAGCTAAAAGACATATACATCAATACGCTGCCTGAGCATCTGTAATTCTATGTCGAATCAACCTGCTATCGTCGCTTTGATCCCGGCTCGATCGGGATCAAAGCGTGTTAAGAATAAAAACATCAAACAACTGGCCGATCATCCAGTGATTGCCTACACCATTTTTCAGGCTGTCGCGTCTTCAGTGTTTGATGCGGTGATCGTCTCCACAGAGGATGAGACCACAGCAGACATTGCTCGCCATTACGGCGCGGAAGTTCCCTTTATGCGTCTGGCGGAATATGCCGCCGATCGCTCGCCGGATATTGAGTGGTTGACCTACACACTCCAGCGCCTCGAAAGCGAAGGCCGCACTTTTGACTGTTTCAGCATCCTTCGCCCCACCAGCCCTTTCCGCCAACCAGAGACGATCCGCCGGGCCTGGCAGCAGTTCAAGGACACGCCCGGTATTGATTCGCTGCGGGCTGTGGAGCGTGTCAGACAGCACCCCGGCAAGATGTGGGTTATTCATGGTGACCGCATGACGCCGCTGCTGCTCAACCCGCGCGGCGTGCCCTGGCATAGTTCTGCTACACAGTCATTACCGCCGGTCTATGTGCAGAATGCCAGTCTGGAAATAGCGTGGACACGTGTCGTCCTTGAAGAGGGCACCATCGCCGGGGAAGTACTCGCGCCGTTCATCACCGAGGGCTATGAGGGTTATGATATCAACGACCCAGAGGACTGGTGGCTGGCCGAAGAGCTTATCCGGCAAGGCCAGGTTGTTCTGCCATACATTGATCGCGAACCTTATCCCTTAGACCTGGATAATGATCCGCATACTTAGAGCGTTTTCCATGCTCATGCGTTTCAGCGGAGACCATACATGGCTGACACAAGAATTGTTGATCAAACGCTCGAAATCTTGCTCATCCCCCGATCCGAGTTTGACCGGGTTCGTGCAGCGGATATACAGATTGAGGATAAGCTTGCCCTGCTGGCAGATATGAACCGGGCGAACACACTCTCCGCTGTTAAGCGAGCTGGCTCAGGTCATTTAGGTTCCAGCCTGAGCGCAATGGAGATCGTGTCCTACCTGTATTATCATGAGTTGAACGTAAAAGATGTGGGCATCGATGATGTCAATCGTGACATATACTTCTCGTCGAAGGGCCACGATGTCCCCGGACTATACGCCACGCTCTATTCACTCGGCATCATCTCAAAGGAAAAGCTCCTCAAACTGCGCCGGTTTGGCGGGTTGGATGGTCATCCCGATGTGGGTATCAGTGGCATCGAAGCCAACTCCGGATCGCTTGGCATGGGAATCTCGAAGGGCAAAGGCATCGCCTGGGCAAAGAAGTATCAAAGACAGGGTGGGCGTGTGTTTGTGCTCACTGGCGATGGTGAGTTTCAGGAAGGTCAGAATTACGAGGCTTTGCAGTCAGCCGCTCACCACGGGATCGGCAATCTGATCGTCATTATGGATCACAACAAAGTCCAG
>CAZWAO010000257.1:0-3730 GCA_964631815.1 uncultured Ignavibacteria bacterium
GGCAGTGTTCGCGCCATTCTCGAATGGCTTGAACAACACGGATAAAGAGACCTTGCTCCGCCCCGGCGTGCTCGGCTGGACTGGGTGGCCCGTCTGGGTCTGCCCTCCGCAGGCGGGTAAACTTGCCAGACCGAGCATATCTTAGGTATGTCAGAGAAGGTATGATAGACCCGGCTTCACGAGCAAGCCAGGCTACCTGTCCGAGGGCTATTGTCTGGAAGCAGAACCAGAAAACGGGTTTATCCGGAAGCCAGATAGCCACTAGTTGGGAGGCACAGCGCACACTTTTGTATGAGCATTGACCTTGACACCATCGTTGAAGATTTTGCTGTGGGTCTCAAACGCGCAGACGCTCGCCGACCACAGGCTCTGAACATTCGGTCAAAAGAGCCTTTCCAGGCAGGTATTGGCCCACATTCAGAAGCGCAAGTTGTTCGATTGGTAACCGATGAAATGGTGCTAAATAGGCCAGAGCGGTACAAGGACGCTATTGCTACAAGTGTTCCCTACCCAGAGTCGCCTCGCCAGAAATGCGATTTGTGTATCGGCGTTGCTCCCTCATGGGATTGGGCAATTGAAGTCAAGATGTTGCGTTTCCTCGGCGATAACGGCAAGCTGAATGACAATATTCTGATGCATATTTTATCGCCGTATGCCGAACATAGGAGTGCCCTTACTGACTGTATGAAACTGTCAGGGTCACAACTGGGCAATTTGAAGGCAATCCTCATCTATGGATTTGAGCATGACGAATGGCCGCTAGAGCCAGCGATTGAAGCCTTCGAGATACTGGCAAACGCTAAGGTTGGGTTTGGTCCAACCTGTGTGGCTGAGTTTGATGACTTAATTCACCCAGTCCATGCACGTGGCAAAGTATTCGGCTGGCAGCTACTCAAATGATTTCGCCGGGGTGCCCCACCGCCGGGTGCCCCACCCCTTGGGGTGGGCAAGGATTCCGCAAATGGGCGAAGATCTTCAACTCCCCCTAGGAGAGTTTGGTTGATCGTATGTTCCAAAGTGCCAATTCGTTGTACTCGTTAGCTGCTTTGAACGGCAAACAACATGCAGGAGATGACACATGCGCATTGCCGCGAGATACGTTCACACAAATCTCATCGCCAAGGATTGGCGAGCGCTTGCCAATTTCTACCAGCAACTCTTCGACTGTATCCCCGTTCCACCGGAGCGCGACTTCCAAGGCGAAGAACTCGAAGCGGGAACGGGCATTCCGGGCGCACATCTGCGCGGCGCGCATCTGCGATTGCCCGGTTACGGGGATAACGGTCCCACGCTGGAGATTCTCAACTACAACATTCTGGAAAATCGCGACAGAACCGCCGTGAACCGGCCGGGCTTCGGGCATATTGCATTTTCATTTGATGATGTAGCGGCCGCCCAAAAAGCAGTTCTACAAGCGGGTGGGCACGCCGTAGGTGAAATAGTGAACTTGCAGGTTGCCACCGGCGTAACAGTAACTTGGTGCTACGTTACCGACCCGGAAGGTAATATCATCGAGCTACAGTCATGGTCAAAATAGACTTGTAAGTCGGGCTGTCGCTTGGGTGGCCCCGCAGCGCCGTCATGAGAGACGCAACAGCGCAACATCCCCAGGTTTCATTCGTTATAGACATATGGACAACTTCAGGCGCAGGGAAGGAGCCCGGTCACAATGGAAGAGCTTGTTTACCAAGCAGCTCGACGAGACGATTACCAAAGACTGGCAGAGTGGCTTGTGCAGATGTCCCAGAAGCCAGATCAACATTGCCTGCATACCTGGTCGGGCCAAAGCGCCGAGGAGCTGCACCAAGAGCTGCTCAGCTATTGGGATGAGTCGGAACTGTGTTACGTCATGGCATTGCGAAGCGGTCAGCCAGCGGGAGCGATGGGAAGCGAGTACGACCAGGAGCTTAGAAGAGCTTGGCTGCACGGTCCGCATGTGACCGCGGAAGATTGGGAGGCCACCGCTGGGCAGCTTTTCACACGGCTGTTGGTAGAACTCCCGGTGGGCATGCGGCAGTTGGATGCCTATCTGAATGTAGAGAACACAAGAGGACGTCGCTTCTACCTGCAGCGGGGATTTCAGGAAAGAGAGCACCTGAGCTACGACTTCCAGTTGATACCCGACGAGCGAGTTGTCTCGGGCCATCAAGGCTGCCTTCCTCTGGGAAAGGAGCAGAGGACCTCCTTCAAGCAGTTGTACCGGGCCCTGTTTCCCGCAACCTATTACAGTGCGGAGCGAGTCATGGGCATGATTGGCAGGAGTCACCAGGTTTTGGTTGTAGCGGAGTGGGAGAAGGTTCTGGGCTTCGCAGTGGTGAAAGCAGAAAAGAGTCAGTCAGAAGGGGAGATACAGTTCATCGGGGTGAGGGAGGATTGTAGGCGCAAGGGGTATGGCAGACGGTTGCTCCTTTCGGCGATAGACTGGCTTTTGGACGAAGCAAGGGTGTCGTCGATCTTCCTGAATGTTAGCGACGAGAAGTTGCATGCGCGTAGTTTATATGAGAGTGTGGGCTTCAGGCTGCGATTTGCAGGCGTTGGGTTACAGAAGACATTGGTCGGGTGAGAGGAGTCCGCGGCCTCCCGTCGCGGATTCTGTATGGTATTCGAGTTGCGTCAGCTCTTGCCCAGCGGGTGTGACCTGACGCTGGCGACAGAAACAATGCAACATCTGGAGAATATAATGAACGATCAAGAGGCTTACAAATGGGCAAAGATATTCAACTCCCCTTGGGAGTCTTTGGTTGACGGCATGTCCCAAAGGGCCAAAGCACTTGGGCTTTCGCAGCCGGACGGCCCGTCTGGGCAGGAGAAAGACTCGGCGCTGGTCTGGCTCAAAGATGGGAGCGAGAATTGTCCGAATCTGGATCCCGTGGACCGGTGGCTCTTCATCGATGATCCCTCTGATATCCAGGCAATACGAAAGGTGTTCAACGACGAAGGTAACGTGAAAAGCCCATCCTGTTTCCTCGTGGTCAGGCAGCCCGATCCCAGCGACGATCGCGGGGACATCATCTTCGACATTTTCAGACTCAATCCCAAAAGCTACCTGTGGCACTTCAATCGAGTCTACACAGAGCCGAAACACGAGTAGGTCGGGTTGTCCGAACGGCTACCCGACAATATCCTGGAATCCCTCCGTCAATTCTATTCTCCCCCAAAGCTCATTCGGCCCACCCGACCTCATCCAAACCATTCTCGACGTCGACATCGTATAGTTGACATAGTCCGCACGCTTGACAAGAATTGAAAAAGAGTTATATTAAAAGTAAGTTGCGGGACTTCGGGGCTGGAGAGAAAATTGACAGTCTGCTTTCTTTTTTCACTTACACAGATGACTTCCCTTTTCTATTGGAATCCCTTTGGCATCACGCTTAAGTGTCGATGAATATTCGAAGAAGGAGGATTGTATGTCACTGAAGCGAACGGTGTTGGGTCTTCTTTTGGTCGCTTCCCTGATGCTTCTGGTGAACGGCCTGTCGCAGGCCGCCGGGCTCTCCAAGCAGGACATCGATGCCCTAAAGCAGCAGGGAGAGGCCGAAGGGTGGACCTTCACGGTCGGCGAGAACCCGGCCACAGCTTACAATTTGGAGGACCTTTGCGGATTCAAGGTCCCGGATAACTGGTGGGTGAATGCCCGGTTCGACCCTTGCACGCCTACCAAGAGTTTGCCCGCCACTTTCAACTGGTGCGACTCGGGCGCCTGTACGCCGGTCAAGAACCAGGGTTCCTG
>CAZWAO010000258.1:0-3716 GCA_964631815.1 uncultured Ignavibacteria bacterium
TGCTCGTACTGCTGGGTGAGAAGCTCGAATACCGTCTCCTGAATCTTCACCTCCCTCATCAAACGGGCCAGTTCCAGACTCAGTGCGGGGACCCGGGCGAAGGGAACGTCCAGCACGGTCTTTCCCTCCGGGTCTTGGCTTGGATTCCCCGACTCCAAAATCTCCAGCTGTCTTTTCATCTCGTTGACTTCGCTTCTAAGCGATTTGATCTGGGGATGCGAGGGCGACAGCGTTTTGCTCAAAACGTTGAGCTTGATCTCCGAGGAGACCATCTGGGCTTTCAAATCCGCCGCTTTTTCTATAGCCGCCTTCATCTGATCGTCCAGGAGGATGGTTTTGTTCTCCTCCTGAAAGGCCCTCAGGTTCTCCTCGGCTTGGGCTAAGTCCTTCCGGGTTTGAGACAGCCTCTCCTCTATGAACACCCGGGCGCTCTTGGCCTGGGAAGTGCTGGTTTGGCGATTGATCCGGTCCGCTTCCCGCACGAAGCTGTTCGCCACCTGGGCAGCCCTTTCCCGATCCCGGTCCACATAGGACAGGGAGATCAAACCCTCGTTGGTGACGCTGACCGTGGTTCTGGAGAACAGCTCTCTGGTGGCATTCTCCATAGACCTGCTGTGGAAGGCCCCCATCAGATTCTCTTCTTCCACCACCGCCTCTCCCACTGCCCGTGATTTCAAAATGGCGGCGATGATGTCGGAGGGAGAGGTCATAAACGGCAGGGAAAGCGAGGTGGCCAGCCCGGAGGCGGAGCCCAAAATAGAGGATGCCAGGCCCAGACTAAGGGCGTCTCCCCCCGGTGGAAGAATGGTGGTGGTGGCCTGGTACCAGCTGGGCAGCATAAACGAGATGGCCGCCACAATCAGGCATACCACCAACAGATTCAGGAAGATGAACCTGCGGTATTTCACCAGCACGGCCAGATAACCGTAAATGTCCACTTTTTCCGAGGGGGTTGCGTTTTCCTGCATTTCACATCCTCGATTGGCCAGGCGGTCTTCTCATTTAGTGGCCTGGTCGACCACCAGATACACGGTGGCCACGTTTGCCAGAACCAGCATGGAGTCCTTGATGAACTTCCAGTAGTCCCTTTCCGGTTTCTCCGGAATCAGGATGGTGTCTCCGGGGTCTATGCTACGTCGCTTGGAGGGTTTGGCCCTTTCCCCGGTTTGCCCCTTGACGATGAGTATCTTGTTCTTGCGTGCTTTCCAGGAGAAACCACCGGCCCGGTCCACATAATACCGGTAGTCCTTGTCCGGTTCATACGGAACCAAACCCGGATTGATCACGCTTCCGGACACGTTGACCACCATGCTCCTGGGGGGGACGCGGATTAAATCCCCATCCTTCAAGGTCACATCGTAGGCTTCCAGCTTCTGTCCGAACAGTTTCTCGAAATCACAGGCCACCCTTCCCGCCTTCTCCCGGGACCTGAGCCGGAAGTAGTCGTATTCCGATTCGGTCATGTCGGCCACCGGGATGCTTTTCAACCTCTCGAACTCCGGATCCACCACGTTGTAAGATCTGACCATCTCCGCTTCGGCCAAAGAGGCATGCGGGGTAAAACCTCCGGCTTTGGCGATGACCTCAGAAAGCGTGGTGGCGTCCTCTTGGATGTTGTAAACTCCGGGATAGTAAACCTCGCCCTGTACCGTCACCTGTTCCTTCTTGTGGAATTTGGGCAAGGTTCTTATGAATAGCCTATCATCCGGCAAAATGGGGATGTTTTCTTGCGGATCCTGTCTTTCCAACAACCCTTCTAAATCCACAGGCAGGTTTCTGGTGGTCAGATCGTCGGGATTGAACCTGACCAACTCCGCCCTTAAAAGATCCACGTCCATAGTCAAGCCATAGGCCAGCCGGATCAAATCCATCAGGCTGTCATGGGGAGCATATTCGAACGCGCCTTCCGATTTCACGGCCCCATAGACTCCCACCGTGTTCACCCACTCATCCCTCAATGGAACGAAGACGACGTCGCCTGCCAGAACGTACGGATTCTTGCTCTGGTCGCCTATTCTCTCGAATCGAAAGACGTCGGCCACGCCGACGGAGCCGTCCAGATGGGTGACCTTTATGTTGCGGCGGGACGATCCATCCAAAAACCCGCCAGCTTCCTCTATCATCTCGGATACGCGGGTGTTGGCATAGACCGGATAGACGCCCGGGGTTTCCACCGCGCCCACCACCGAGGCTTTGATCTTCTTCAGCCTCACCAGGGTAACGGTTACCCGGGTGTTCCGGTAGGATCCGAAAACCGCCTGTTTGATCAACTCCTTGGCCTCTGCCAGATATTTCCCTCCCACCTGAATGGAGCCCACTCCGGGGATCAGAAGATCTCCCTCGGGCGTCACGGTGAGGGTCTGGTGAACGCCGGTCTGTCCCCAGACGTCGATGGAGAGCTCGTCCCCGGCCCCCAACACGTACTCAGCAGGATCTATGTTCTTCTCCAAGACCTGATCCGCCTTGGGGGTGGTCGGGGCGGTGATCAGGACACCCTCTAAATTCGGCTCCTGGCCCCAGCTTGAACCGGGCCACAGAATCAAACACAGGATGATCGCCAAGGCAAGCAGGATAGGTTTTGCCGATTTCTTTACCAAAGCCTCAAACTCCCGTTTGGACGATTCAAAAAAAGCCGAGTCATTTATGGCACGAAAGTCCCATCTGAACTCGGCATTCCGATTTCTGAATTTGGATGTGCTCTGACTCCGAATCAAAAAAGCGTTCCGATATCATACGCGGATTCCTCAGCCGGGTTTGCGGTTCCGCACAAGGCGGGGCTGAGTATCTCGAGACCGGCAGGACCTCGATTTGAGTCATCCTTCCATGACCGGATGACAAGCGCAAGTCCGTCGGCCTCCATGAATCTTTCGCCTTTTTTACGCTAAGCCTCTCCTCCTTTGGATTAGGGGGAAATCGACTCGTTGCGGCCCTCCCAGCGGCCTGACCGTCCATTATACCACCTTGCTGCCTGCCTGTCAAGCAAAAAAAGCACGTGAGGGCGGCCGGTCGGCGTTCATTCCGGCGCCCTGTATCCTTCGCCAGACATCTCTTGGGCTGTTTGCGGTCTGTCAGGGGAAGGGACATTCTCCGGGATGACCCCGGCGAAGTCCAAAGTCAAGGCAATCACGCCATTTTCCTTTTGACAACGACCGCCGATTTGCTTACCTTCCCTCAAGCGCCGTGGCTTGGGCGCGAACACGAGGAGAATCCATGAGTCTACCGCGAGTTTCCCAGAGAGCAAATCAAATGCCTCCCTCGCCCATCAGGAAACTGGTGCCTTTTGCGGATGAGGCAAAGAAAAGGGGGATAAAGATTTACCATCTCAACATCGGGCAGCCCGACATCCCCACGCCGCCTGAGTTTATGAACGCCGTGAGGAGCTACCGGGAAGAAGTGCTGGCATATGGTCATTCCAAGGGCAGTCAGGAGTTTCTCTCGGCGTTGGTAGGGTACTATGGGAGAAAGGGCATCCAGGTTGAGGAGAGAGACATCCAGGTGACCACCGGCGGCAGCGAAGCCATCATCTTTGCCCTGATCTGCGTGGCCGACCCCGGCGACGAGATCGTGGTTTTCGAGCCGTTCTATACCAACTACAACGGTTTCGCCCAAATGGCAGACGTAAAATTGGCGCCGGTCACACTTCAGGCGGAGAATGGGTTTCATCTTCCTTCCAGGAAGGCCATAGAGGAGAAAATCACCCCGAGAACGCGCGCCAT
>CAZWAO010000259.1:0-3710 GCA_964631815.1 uncultured Ignavibacteria bacterium
ACTCCAGCTTCTTGGTGCGGTCATGGATCAGACCGTCGAAACCGTCCTTGATGCCGATCACCTCGGCCCGCTCCTCGAAGAAGCCCGCTTTGGTCACAGCCCGAATGGCCGCGTTCAGTCCGGGACAATCGCCGCCTGCGGTAAGCACCCCGATTTTCCTTTTCCTTCCCATGAATGCTCCTTTCGGTTTCGTTGCTCATAATAGCGCAAAGCCTTATGCATATCAAGCACATTCTTGCGAAATCGGAATCGGCTTGACGCTAACGACAACCCAGTGGCCCGGCTCGGAGGTGGCCGGGATTGAATCTTCGCGTCTTACGGGCAACTACCAGACCTCTCCTCTTCGTCCCCCTCTCCGTTTTACGGAGAGGGGGATACAGGGGGTGAGGTATGCAGTGCGGGCCGCACAAACGCGGCCTCTAATGCAAGCCCAATAGCAAGAGAATGGTCCCTTCTCCAATTGCGGGAGACCTGCGGCGTAGGCAAGGAGATGATCAGGCGGCCATTAGGCCTCAAACTTCTTCCACAGAAGCAAGTCCAGGCAAATAAAACTTGCCAGAGCTTGCGCCCGCCCGTATATTTGAAACGAAAGGACGGATTTCCATGAAAAGTGTGGCGATTCTGGGCTCCACCGGTTCCATCGGGCAAAACGCCCTTCAGGTTTTGTCGGGTTTCAGAGACAAGTTCAGCATCTTCGGGCTTTCCGCCAACAGGAACGTAGAGCTGCTGAAGGAGCAGATCGAGCGATTCAAGCCCAAGATGGCCGTGCTCTATGATCGGGATGCCTTGCAGAAGTTGGGTCCGATCCCGGACGTGGAGATGCTCTATGGGGACCAGGGGCTGGAGAGGCTCAGCTCCCATCCCCAGGTGGATTTGGTGATAAACGCCCTGGTGGGATCGGTCGGTCTTCTGCCCAGCCTTCGGGCCGTGGAAACCGGCAAGACCTTAGCTATCGCCAACAAGGAGTCGCTGGTCATGGCCGGCCGGCTTCTGATGCAGACCGCGAGGGAGAAGGGCGCACAGATACTCCCCATCGACAGCGAGCATTCCGCCATCCAGCAGTGCCTACTGGCCGGAAAGAAGGAGGAGATCCGAAGGCTGGTGCTGACCGCCTCCGGAGGCCCGTTCCTGAACAAAGACCGGGAGGATATGGAGAGGATAACCGTCAAGCAGGCTCTTTCGCATCCCACCTGGGACATGGGAAAGAAGATCACCATAGACTCGGCCACCCTGATGAACAAGGGCCTGGAGGTGATCGAGGCCCACTGGCTTTTTGGTGTTCCTCCGGATCGCATCCAGGTGTTGATACATCCCCAATCCATCGTCCACTCCATGGTGGAGTTCGTGGACGGCTCGGTGGTGGCTCAGATGAGCGTGCCCGACATGAAGCTGCCCATTCAATACGCCCTGTTCTATCCGGAGCGCGTTTCGAGTCCGCAGGATCCAAGTTCGGACAACAACACCCGGCTGGATTTGAGTAAGGTCGGCCAGTTGACCTTCCTGGAGCCGGATTTCGACAAATTTCCCTGCCTGGGTTTGGCTTACCAGGCCCTGACATTGGGCGGAACCGCGCCCGCGGTGTTGAATGCAGCCAACGAAGCGGCAGTAGGAGCCTTTTTGGAGCAGCGGATTGGCTTCACCCGCATAGAGAAAGTGGTCCGGGAGACGCTGGGCCAGCATAAGACTGAATCTTCCCCCAGCCTGGACGATATTCTGAGAGCGGACCAATGGGCCAGGCAAACCGCAGGGGAGCTTTGTTCTCAAACTGAGATAACCAGATGATCACGGCAGCAGCTTTCATATTCGTGCTGGGAGTGTTGATTTTCTTCCACGAGCTGGGACATTTCGTGGTCGCCAAGAGATCGGGCATCCGGGTGGAGAGATTCTCGCTGGGATTTCCGCCCAAGATGATCGGCAAGAAGATCGGCGACACGGAATACTGCATCTCCTGGATTCCCCTGGGGGGATACGTCAAGATGGCGGGTGAGGACCCGGACGAGGCCAAGGTGCAGGGCAAGCCGGACGAGTTTTCGTCCAAGCCGGTGGGCATACGGGCTATGGTCATCGCGGCCGGTCCGGTTATGAACTTCCTTTTGGCGGTTTTCATCTTCTGGGGCATCTTCTTCTTCCGGGGAGATCGCGTGGCCCACTTTGATTCCACCGAGGTGGGAACGGTCTCAGCCGGCGATCCGGCCGATTTGGCGGGCATCCAAGTGGGCGACAGGATAGTGGCGGTCAACGGCGTGGAGGTGGACTCTTTTCTGCAGATGGCCCGGATAATATACCAGCACGTGGAAGAGCCGGTAAAGGTAAAATGGCTGCACGACGGCCGGGAGTTCACTGCCGACATCACCACCTTCAAAGACCGGGAGGTGGACGAGAACGGCGAGATGAAGGACGTGGGCAAAATCGGCATCGGACCCAGCTTTACCACCATCAAGGTGGGCTTTTTCAAGTCGATTGCCGGGGCGGTGGATATGGCCTGGTTCATTCTGGTGGAATCCATCAAGTTCATCATCGGGCTTATCACCGGCACGGCTTCGATCAGGCTTCTGGGCGGGCCGGTTTTCATCGCTCAGGCTGCCGGAGAGACGGCCAAATCCGGCTTTGTCAGCCTGCTTTCTTTCATGGCTCTGCTTTCGGTGAACCTCTCTTTGATAAACATTCTTCCCATTCCGGTGTTGGATGGCGGCCACCTTCTTTTCCTGGGCATCGAGAAGGTGAAAGGCACGCCTTTGAGTCTGAAACAGCGCGCCACCATGCAGCAAATCGGCTTAGCCTTCCTGATTCTCCTCATCATCCTGGTCACTTACAACGACCTTCTGCGGACGATTCAATAGGGCTCGGATCTGTCTTCTTACCGATTTCCCCAACACGAAATCGTCCTCTTTCGCGTTGATTCTCGCAACCCCCAGAGCGAGCCATTTCTGCTTGTCTCAGTAGTTTGTCTGACAAACAGGTGCTGGCGAGGACCAAGAAGCCCCATATATATGAGGGAAAAGCGCGATCGGAGAATTGGTATTGTTACCTACTTAGAAAAGTAGGAAAAATGCTTGACAACTTGCGGTTAATTGGTTATTCTCACGAAGACAATTCAAGTTTACAATTCTAAAGATCAGAAAAACAGAATGAGAAAAGCCAGCCGGTAAAGAGGCTGAGGGGAAGTGTGGGTTCATTCCCGTTCATGTTCACATTGGCTCTCGGCAAGATCGGTTAGGTGAAAGAATGAAGCCAGTTGCCAGGTGCCCCATCGCTTGGGGTGGGCTAAGATTCGTCTTCCCTGGCGGGTGTTCCGCGGCTTTGCTCCGGGACAGCATAAGCAAGACCTGGGGCGACCCGAAAAGGAATTGACGTTAACCACCTGCACGGTGGATTGGGTTTGCAGTCGCTGGTGCTGCTTATTATAATGCGCGTAGAAGAGAACGGAAAGAGTTCGCAGCCAACTAATAAAGTGGAGGGTTAAGGTATGCTCAGAATCGCGTCAAAGGCAAAGCTGAAGAGATCCTTGAGAAGAGGGCCTAAGGTGGTGACTATTCCGGTTTTCCTTCTGCTGATGCTGACGTTGGTAGTGAGCATGGTGAGTCTGTCCAGCTCTGGTTCTTTTGCCCAAGAGACGCAACTCGATTCCACCCAGATGAAACTCATTTCGGAGCGAGTAGACGTTACGGTCAAAACAAGGGCGCAGTACGAATTTCTGAGGACAATGGTGG
>CAZWAO010000260.1:0-3667 GCA_964631815.1 uncultured Ignavibacteria bacterium
ATTGGTTATATCCAGGGTCCAAGGGTTCGAGGGTTCAAGGGGCCAAGGGTTCGAGGGTTCAAGGGTTCGAGGGTTCAAGGGTTCAAGAGTCAAATAGTCCAAAAGTCGAAGGGTCAAAAGGTCAAAGGGTCAAAAAGCTCAAAAGTTGAAGGCGAGCGGATATTCCAAACATTGAATAAATCGGGAGAACTTAGGTGGAAGAGCTTCTGGCATACGTGGGCGCGGAGCTGAAAAAGCCGCAGGAGGAAATCTCCGACGAGCTGGTTTTCTTGATCAACTCGCGGATCAAGCCTCCTCAGCCGGTGAGCAAGGAGGACATCTTCATCCGAACCATGTTCCTGGTATCGGACCAGGTGAACTCCTACGGTGGCTGTTTCCCTTTGGAGGAACTGCATCAGCTCACCTCGCTGGTGATCGATTCGCCGGTGATGGTGGGACACACCAAAGAGAAACTGCCCATAGCCAGAAACTTCAAGGCCGAAGTGGTTCAAAGGAACGGGCAAAACTGGGTGAAAGTGTGGTTCTATTGGCTGAGAAGCTCCCGCGACGCGCTGTCGCTCAAAGAAAACATCGATCACGGGATCTACAAGGAGTGCTCGCTGGGATTCGTGTTCGAGTTCCCCGAATGCTCCATCTGCGGTCAGGACATGAGGAAGTGTTCGCACGTTCCTTTCAAAACCTATGAAACTCCCGACGGCGAAAAGGAAGCATGCTTCAATTACAGAAACATCGTGCGGGTGTTGGAAACCTCATTGGTTTACCGTGGCGCAGTACCTAACACCGCCATGTCGGATGAACTACGGCTCTATCATAAGGACGAATTTCAGGGTCAGCAGGCGAATGCGTCGGCGTGCTCGGAATCGACTTCACATTCGGAGATCGTTCCGCTCCAATTCGTGTGTCCAAGCGGGCTGAGCAAGTCGCAGTCGGAGAGAAGCGTCGACTTCAGGCCGGAGGACCTAAGCTCCCTGACCGGTTCGTTCGTGATCGAGCCGCGGTACGACGGGGTTAGACTACAGGTACATAAGAAAAAAGAAATCGTGAGGATATTCTCTTCCGAGGGCCGCGAGATTCAGAATGCATTTCTCCACTTAGTTGATGAATTGCTGCAAAGCCCCCAGGAGAGCTTCATACTGGACGGCGAGTGCTTGAAATACAAGGGTCACTCGCGGCTTCCTCACGCAGATGCGGCCTCATACGTGGAGTTGGCCTCGAATCTCCCCTCAGCGTATGCAGACGATTCACATTTCAGATTCAAAGCGCTCGACTTGCTTTATTTGAATGGAGAGGACAAAACCGCTCTGGCTCTTGAAGCCAGAAAGAGGCTCCTGGATGAGTTCTTCCAAGATGCTCCTCACCTGCAGAGAGCCAAGTACGAGAAAGTGACCGGCGACGACCTGATCTCCAAGGCCAAAGCCATAGCTACATCCGAAGGCTGCACCTTCAGAAGAAGCAGCGCTGCCTATTTCCAGAACTCAGACTGGTATGAATGGAGAAGACATTTGGACTTAGACGTGCTGATTCTCGATTCGGAGAAGAATAAGGGCGGAAGCTACAACTACACATGCGCGGTCGGAACGAAAGAGAAGTCGGTTCCCATAGGCACTACCTACTCCACCTTCCTGGAGGCCAAGCCGGGTGAGATAATAAGAGTAAGAGTGGAGAACGTGAGCGAGATGGACGGCAGATTCGTCTGGCGTTCACCAAAGGTGCTGGACAAAAGATCGGAAGCCAGAGAGCCGGATTCAGCGGCCGTGTTGCGCAGGATGATTGATGAAAAGCCGTCCACAGTCCGCGGTCGGCAGTCCGCAGCAATGAACCATGATGCATCGGACGCTCGACTGTCAACGGGGGACAGATTCGTTCTCCAAGTTCACTGGTGGGGAGACTTACGGCATCACGATCTGAGATTTCAACAGGAAGACTCCGCCTTTGGGCTGACCACATTCCAACTTGATCTGGATGGGCTTGACCGGGGCAGAAGATTCCTGTGTGAGTGGAAAGAGCGCCACGATGCCAAGTGGATGGACTTCGAGGGAGAAATCCCCCCACAAGAAAACGGAGCAGAAGGGAATCCGTCCAAGAACCACGTTGCTCACATGAAAACCCTGGATAGGGGTAAATATGAGCTCGTGGAAAAAGAGGCGGATTTCTCGCGTGTTCGGATCGATGGTGAGATGCTGAAAGGAGTCTACTTGGTTCGCAAAGTTCGGCTTAAGGGGAAGGAGAGGTGGCTGTTTTGGAAGTCAACGGAATAGAAAAGCGGTCAACGGTGTGAACCATGCGGTTCACACCAATGGATGGAACGCCCGGACGGGCGTCTGTCTAGACGGATCGGACGGTC
This sequence comes from uncultured Ignavibacteria bacterium, assembly GCA_964631815.1. Lineage (GTDB taxonomy): Bacteria > Zixibacteria > MSB-5A5 > MSB-5A5 > SM1-73 > SM23-73-3. The sequence goes on from CAZWAO010000260.1 coordinate 2,345, forward strand.
AACGGATAGAACGGATGAGGAGATCAACAGACGCAACGGATAAGATGGATGTTCGAGACGGAGAGCAGAAGGTTATGGAAAACAACAGGTTTTTCTCCAAAGTGCAGTTGTTGCAGTTTCTGGTGGCGTTCTTTGTGACTGCCTTCGGAATCCTCACCGCCTACTACACCACCATCGCGGGGATCAAACTGGACCTTTCCCAGAAAGCGGAATCGGTGGTGGTCAATCAACTGGACAAGAGGCTCTCCAATATCGAGGTCTTGCTCAATCAGAACTTCATGACCAAAGAAGAATTCCATACGCTCAGCCAGGAGCTGCAAAACCGGCTGAGCAGAATCGAATTCCAACTTTCGCAAACGGAGAAGAGGTGAAAATGGAGATTCAGAAACTGATCGACGCCCTGAACCAGCAGCGCCAGGCCATAACGGGCGAGGCTGTGCATCAGATGGATTTCGACCAGCTGCAAAGCGATCTGGCCGAAGCTGCCCGGATGCTGACAGGCCTGGGTGAGAGGGACAAGCTCTGCGAGAGGCTGTTAGCTGATTTCAAATCGGATATCGCCAGAATGGCCTTGGCCGTCTCGCGGGCCAAGGGAGAAGCGGGAACCGGCGAGTTGGTGGAGAAACTGATCTCTTCGCCGGATACAGGCCTGGACGATCTCTTCCATCTGAGAAAAATGGTAAGGGAGCAGTTCAATCACTGCTTTCCGGTCGCGCCTCAATCCAAGATATCCGGCCGAATCGCAAATTCCCAGGCCAAGGTGTCGGAATTCAAGACGGGAGTATAGTAGGGGAATTGAAATCAATCAAGTAGAGAAGGGCAGGAGATAAGAGAAGAGATATACAACCAAAGCCACAGTGGGTGTCATGACCCGAAGGGATGTCTATCAAGACAGTCTTCAGCGCTATGAGCCACACGGTTCATGCCGGTGGCATTACAGCCCGTCACAAGTGGGTTGAGAAAGGAGACAAAAAGTGGGAACCAGAGATCAGAACTTAGAAGCTACCGGCGCGGTTTTCGCCAGCTTTTCCATCAAGCAAACCGGGGGCGTGGATGATCTGAAAGACTCCGACCTGGGCAAGGCGGTGACGCTTTCCGGCAACTACCAGGTGGCGCCGGGAACGGACGGAGCCGTTTTCCTGGGAAAGCTCATCGATCTTTCACTGGCCGACTCGGACGACGGAAAGAGGGTGGCCACGGTGCAAATCGGCGGCGTGATGACCGTTCCCATCACCACCGCCTATCCGCAGGTGGGAAACCGGGTGGTCTGCGGCGCCGGCGGAACGGTGAAACAGGCTCCGGCATTGACCGGCTACGACCCGG
>CAZWAO010000261.1:0-3652 GCA_964631815.1 uncultured Ignavibacteria bacterium
TGTATCTTTTCTCTCCCATATCGGTCAACATCTTCTCGAAGTCGTCAATCCAGAGTCCTTTCAGATTCACCTTTTTTCTTGTTTTCGTGGACAAGGGTTTCTGCTTATTCATATTCTCTCTCCTGAAATCAAGGCATTATAGTTTCTGATCGCTACATCGAATATACCGCAGTGATACCCCTTTTGTCAAGACCAACTAAGTTTATGTCAAAGAGTCAACTCCCGCTTGCCCGGTTCCAAGGTTATTACGATAAAAGGCTATTCAATCTTGGGATCCCTCTTCTTTAATCGAATCACCAGCTTATAGTAATATTGCTATGTGATATTCTTCCTTTTCACGGTGCAGAATTACCGGTCGCTCTGAACCTTCAACGCCAGGAGTCCTTGCGGCCTTGTCTTCCGTCGAATGAGGGAATTCGATTCTTTTTGCCTGCCTCCACCGCCGTGACAGCCGGATCCGTCTAAACCGAATGCCTGCTATGGCGAAACAGGGGATCGGTGTATGCATGAAGGCGCCAATCCCTTCGGACTTCTTGCCTCGAGGAGCAGGACGAATCTCGACGGCGAAGTCATTCAGCTTCTTTGCTCGACCCCATTCTTTTTGGTTGCGACTCGATGAGAGCTTAACCCAATATAGAGTATAAACAATCGACGGTCGCTGGTCAATAATAAAAAACAACCCCCTGTCAGACACCGTCAGAAATATCGCAGGCAAGATTTTTTCCCATGTTCTGGGCTTGACTTTGTCGCCGGAATCCGCTTACTTGGATACGGCGGTTACAACCGGCTCAGACTAGACGCCGGGCCGGAACCAAACCTCCGGTCGCGAGGATCTGCTGTTGCGTACGTAGCCTTTCAGGGAGGCCGGTAATGAATCATTCGCTGAAAACGGGATTGAGTTTCGGTCTGACCTCGGGAATCATCACCACCCTGGGATTGATGGTGGGCTTGCACTCCGGCACCCATTCGAGGCTGGCGGTTATCGGCGGCATACTCACCATAGCCATAGCCGACGCCTTCTCCGATGCTCTGGGGATCCATGTGTCGGAGGAATCGGAGAACAAACATACCGCCAGGGAAATATGGGAAGCGACGGCCTGCACTTTTGTGTCCAAATTCATCTTTGCGCTGACGTTTCTCGTGCCGGTATTGGCTCTACCTCTAACTACTGCCCTGATAGTCAGCGTGGTGTGGGGATTATCGCTACTGGCCGTTTTTAGTTTCTACCTGGCAAGAGAGCAGGGGGAGAAACCCTGGAAGGTAGCGGGTGAGCACTTGCTGATCGCCGCCGTCGTGATAGTTATCACCCACTTGGCCGGTGAATGGATATCGTCCACCTTCAGTTAGTCTGATTGCTGGGTGATAACTCGTCCGCAGTCCACGGTCCGCAGCCCGACGCAAGACACATCAACCCGTTTACCGTCCGCAGCGAAGACAGGTGAGAGGAAACACCTGGGGGTTGGTAAAGAGGCCCGCCCTGGGGACGGTCGTCTGACCGTCACGAACAACAATCTCGAACACTGCAAGCGGTGGAGCACCGCGGCCATCGTTAGACAAACCAGTTATTCGTAACCAGTCACATGCATTCTTTGTTGTCCCACCATGTCGCGCGTCGATTAATGCGCTGTCAGCCATCCTTTTTTCTCCAGCTCTCTTTTGGCCAGCTTGAATAGGAGCTTTGGGAGTCTGATTAGAATGTGCATCAAATCGGATTTCGTTAGAAGCTGTGCCTTGTAAACCTTTTGGAGTATCTGCCCAATCTGTCCGAAACTGTAAAATTCAAATCTTATCCTATTTCGTATCCGCTTTAAGTCTTTTAGGCTATGCCGGTCTGAATACACGGCGCCACCCACGGAATCACAGTGATATCCGGGTGTATTTTCGACCACCTCTTTCAGCGGCGAGTACTTCTCTATTCTGAGCTTCTGGAAACTTATCGAATCGAGCTTCAACTCTTTTGCAAACCGAGCAATGTACACCATCTCCTCTTCCGTCTCCCCGATGTTTCCGTAGATGAAATAGCCATGAATATAGAAATTGTAGTTGTTCAAAATCCTGAATGCCTCCCTGACCTGCTGCCGAGTGAAACCCTTATTGATCTGTTTTAGAATCCTGTCATGGGGCGATTCTATGCCGATGAAGAAAATCTTGAAACCAGCCCTTTCCGCCTTTTCCAGAAGTCCTGGCTTCCTGGCGATTTCGATTCGGGTCTGAACAATAAACGTTTTCTTGATTCCATTTTCCATGATAAGATCACATAGTTTTTCACTTCTTGTGGGATTCGTGAAAAAATTGTCATCACTGAACATGACCACGTCGGCAGTGACGCTTTTGAGCTCTTCGATAACCGATTCCAACGGCCTCTCCGTGTATTTCCTTTTCTGCCCGAGGGGATTCAAACTGAATGTGCAAAACTTGCAGTTGTATGGACACCCTCTGGACGAGAGCACCGTGTCGAAGGTAAGATCCGTTATCTGGATCCCGTTTTGTATCCAATGGTAATCGTGCCTTCTCAGTGATCTGTCGGGGAAAGCGACGCGCAAGACGTCCGGAAGGGACCTGTTCTTATTGTGAATCACCGTTCCGTTCTCCCGATACGAGAGCCCAAGAATATCTTTATGGGGCAGGCCCTTCACCACTTCCCTGATCGTGTCTTCGCCTTCGCCTCTCACGATGAGATCGATATTCGGGCATCTGGCAAAGAGGGATTCGACTTCTTCAGTGGCCTTATGTCCTCCGATTACGATGGGAACTTCATCCGGCAATTTGCAGATGAGATCGCAGATGGCGTTATACTGGGAATTCCAGGTAATGCTTATACATAACAGGTCTATCTCTTTTTTAATGAACTCGGATAGTACGTGGACGTCCCGATATTCCTGTTCGTATCTCAAATCAAGGAGGGTTACCTTACCAACCAGGTCTTTTATGTTTGCCGCGACGTATTCCAGTCCCGTGGGAGGAAAGATTCCCATGGTTGCTGTGGAATCTCTGAAATAGGGATTCAGGGCAAGTACATGTTTATATTTCATCGGTCGGATCCTGTATTTTGACGTGTTGGCGTGTAACGATCAAGCTCACCGGCGGCAATGGAGCGCAGCCGTCCAAAGTCGACCGTCCATCTCCCACCGCAAGACAACAGCGATGCGGTGAGAGTGTCGACGTAGTGGCTTTCATCTTGCTGGAACCACTCTGGTCTTCGCGACACGATCTCCGAACCGTGCTTTCTCCGGCGAAGTCAATATCAATACGATCCCCAGGATACTAAACAGGGGAAGTCCATCGACTATCCGTAGGACATTTCGCAACAAACCTCCAAGCAGTCCAGGCTTTCCTCCGCCCACTCGCTCAACCCGAATGCCAACAATCCACTTCCCAAAGGTGACACCGGTCAGTCCCTCAAGCAACACGAAGTACAAGAACATGATCGCCAGGAAAGCGATGCACAGCGGGTCCGTCACCAACAATCCGTGACTCCAGCGATGATCCGCTGCGCTCATGATCCAAACTCCCTTGACCAACCGCGTAACAGGGAAGAGGACAACGCAGAACAACAGAAAATCGGAGAGCAAAGCCAAGAAACGCGGCCATAGACCTGCAAAACGAGTGTTCTCTCGCATGGGACTACCATTTCCTGATCGGGTTGCACATC
>CAZWAO010000262.1:0-3634 GCA_964631815.1 uncultured Ignavibacteria bacterium
CAAAACCAAAAGGGTTTTCAAATCAGCTTGTTCCTATAACCGATTTGTTTGATGTTTTCAACGGGCTAGTGTCTTCACAGGTAATTGTTAAAGAAGAGCCGGAAAGCTCAAACGATTTACGTTACATTCGACCTTCTCAGACTTATCCGGGTTCGATTGCCGGATACGTCGACGAAATGCTTATAGACGACAAGCATATTTATCCTGACAACACCATTTATGTTTCTACTGATGGCCAAGGTAGCCACACCTATTCGTATGTATCCTCGTTTAGGTTCGTGCCTAACAGTAATGTTTCTGTACTCCTTCCAAAGAAAGAAATCTCCATCCAAGAGAAACTCTATTATGCGCTATGCGTAACGGCAAATAGATACAAGTTTTCATATGGACGGAAACCAAAAGGTGACCGTTTGAAGGAGTTGCTTGTTCCTAACTGTCCCCCATCTTATGTATTCGAAGATGTCTTCACTGGGATATTCGAGGAATGGAAGAAGGTGGTGAAATAGGGATTTCCGCAACACATCGTGTGTTGCGGAAAAGGAGTCGGGCACAAAAAGCAGACGAAGAGCTGCGGCGGAGTGGATGAATAGGTAGCTTGCCCTGTTTACTTCGCCCAACAAACAAATGCAGCTCCGCTTCGCTTCGGGCTTCGCCAAATGCGCGGTTGGACTAAGGGTAGCGCTTGCGTGTCCGGCTCCGCTTCGCTCCGCTGGCACTCCAGCGCTTTATTAGGCGCGCACTTCTGCATTTGTCAAACGTTGGCACGTCAGGCGTAAGCTTGACGTTTTCTTATAGAGTGACTGAATCGCGGTATTGCACTGTCGATGAGACGGATACCAACAGTCGGAAGTCTTTATCCGGTAAGGATTAGCAAACCACCGGTACCGAGTCTTGCGCCTGTGAAGGAGCATGAAGGACGGTCTTCGCCGAAACGCGACGCCCAACCGTCAGTGCGAACGAAGCAGGTGAAGTGTAGACAGGGAACCACGCAGGCCGTAAGGAGGGTCGTGACTCCCCAGGCTGTATGCAGCCCCGACATGACATTAGTGCGGACGGCGACACGTTCAACGTCGTGGAAGCCAATACCGAAGCACCGCCAATGCGAGGTGTGGAGAGTCCGCCGGGGTGACCGGGCATGGCATGTGTGGAGAGAAAACGTCAGGAACCTGAGAGACCCGTTTTGCTCCGCCAAAAGAAATGGTGGTAGGCTTATGCAACAACAAAGGAGCAAGGCCAAAGGCGAGACGGGAGTCGGATGCGTTCATAGTACTCGGAGGACGGGAGAGCCGTCCACAGGTCAGGGATGACACAGGGGAAGGGACGCACATGGCACGCAACATGCAAAGGAAAAGGGTCTCTGCGGGAAGGTAACAAGTCCTCCCAAAAGAGACTAACATCGGACCGTAGGAAAGGCGGTGCATCCCCGATGCAAACCTCACTGCATGGAATAGCAGAAGCAGCGAAACTGAACAAGAAGAAGCGTTTCGGAAGCCTTTACAGTTGTTTTAACCAGGTGCTTCTTGAGCAGGCATACCGCGAACTGAACAAGGACGCGGCGGCGGGAGTTGACGGGGTAACATATGAAGCATACGGTCGAAACCTGCAAGAAAACCTGCGAGACCTGGAAGCGCGGCTGAAAGGCAAACGATATCACGCGAAGCTGGTGCGAAGAACATTCATCCCCAAGGATGGAAACGGACAGCGGCCGCTGGGCATTCCCGCGCTGGAGGATAAGATCGTTCAGAATCTGGCGCGAAGGATTCTTGAGGCGCTGTTCGAGCCGTTGTTTCTGGATTGCAGTTACGCATACCGGCCATACCGTTCAGCGCGGCAGGCAGCGGAACGTCTGCAAGAGGAAATACGGCAGAAATATGTCTGGGTAGTTGAAGCTGATATCAAATCCTTCTTCGACAGCATTGACCATGGCCTTCTGGTCGATATGCTGCGCAAGCGGGTCAACGATGAAGCTTTTATACGGCTCATACAGAAATGGCTGCGGGCAGGAGTGCTTCACACGGACGGCACAGTGGAGAAACATGAGCAAGGAACGCCGCAGGGAGCGATAATCAGCCCGGTACTGGCCAACATCTACCTTCATTATACCCTTGACGAGTGGTTTGCCCGGGATGTCAGGAAGCAGAGCGACGGTGAGACATTGCTCATCCGCTATGCTGACGACTTTGTAGCGGCATTTCGATATCACCGGGACGCATCAAGGTTTATGAAAAGCATGCGAAAGCGAATGCGGAAATATCGCTTAGAGCTGGCGGAAAACAAGACCCGAAAGTTAATGTTCAACCGCTTTCAGAAAAAGAACAGCGAGACATTTACGTTTCTGGGGTTTGAGCTCCGCTGGATTGCAACACGCAGGGGAATAGATACGGTGCGACTGCGCACCGACCCCAAGCGCCAACGGCGCATCGTGAAGCGGTTCAGCGAATGGTGTAAAACGCATAGAAACAAGCGCATGCAGTGGATAATGGGGATGGTAAAGACCAAGCTCAGAGGGTTACGCGAGTATTATGGAGTGCGAGGGAATTCAGCGGCGCTTGGACAGCTGCATTTTCTTTTCTGCAAGACGCTGTACCGGTGGCTCAACCGCCGCAGTGAGCGGCGCAGCTACAACTGGAAACAATTCTCTCGAATCTGGAAAATGCATAACGTATCTTCTCTGAAAAGACTGAATATTGAAGGATTCCAGCTTTCTTTTGAGCAGTATCTTTAAGCTGCGGGAAGGTAACACGAAAAGCGAGTGTCATGAAGAGCCCGGTGCGGGAATACTGCACGCCGGGATCTGTGGCGGGGTTGCCGAGTAATCGGTAGTCCTACGCTAACTGCAAAATTCCCGCGGCAATTCTTACAGGAAATGAAGAGCCGGTGCCTAAGAAATGCCCCGCCATCCATGGCGGAGCGACAAAAGCGGAAACAGAAGGATATATCTATGAAGAAAAAGCAACAAGAAGCCATATTTGAAATGGATTCGATGGTTACGGCTGATTTCCTTGATCTTTTTCCCATATTCAAGCGCAAGCATCTCGATCGTATCCATATCCAGACGCTGATTGATGGAGACCATCATGCCCAGGGACATGCATTTGGCGATCAAGTCCGTGGCTTTGATGCCGAGCTCATTAGCCAGTTCCGCGACTGACATATACTCATTGACATGAATGACATTTTCGTCCTCGGCCTCCGCAAGGGTTTCCTTTTGGGGCCTGCGTTTGTATTTGGTCTTCCTGGTACTTGTATCCATGCGCGCCAGAGTCTTCTTGACATTTTCCGCTACTTCCTTTTGGTCTATGATCCTGGCTTTTTTCTTTTTCCTTTTGTCACGGCGGCGCTTTTTCTTTTTCTCCCGCTCTTCCCTATGTTTGGTTTCGAGCTGTTTGACACGCTGTGCTTTATCCTTGTCTTGCTCTTCCCGCTTGCGGGTTTCCGCATGTTCTTTGAGCTCACGCTCTTCTCTTTTTTTCTTCTTGGTAGCGATTTCCTGTTTTATGGATTCCTGCTCTTTTTTGAATTGTTTTTCAATCGCTTCGAGGATTTCGGGTGTAGCTGAACTCATGTGGCTTTTCACCTTGAACCCAAGCCCTCGGAGCATCTTCAACAGAGCTTCGGAAGTGATTTTGTATTC
>CAZWAO010000263.1:0-3618 GCA_964631815.1 uncultured Ignavibacteria bacterium
CAGTCCATCATCCCCGCCCCGGTTTTCTCTCTTAGCTGTTTAACCTGATCTGCTGAGATTGCCATGAACAAAAACCTCCCTGAATGCGCTGGGGTCAAGTTTGAAGTCCGTTTTAAGACTCCACCTTCTCCTGGGTTTCCTTCTTCTCCTCTTTGACTTTCTGAACCTGAAGAGCCGCGTCCGATATCTGACGGGTGATCACCCGGATGGACTTGATGGCATCGTCATTGCCGGCTATGGGAAAATCGATGAGATCGGGATCCGAGTTGGTGTCGATGATGGCCATGACCGGTATTCCCAGCTTGTTGGCCTCGGCCACGGCGATCTTTTCCTTTTTGGCATCCACCACGTAAAGCAGTCCGGGCAGCCGGGTCATGTCCTTGATCCCTCCCAGCACCTTCTCCAGCTTCATCCTCTCTCTCTCTAAATTCAACGCCTCTTTTTTGGTGAGCTTCTCGTAGGTGCCGTCCTCTTTCATCCTCTCCAGATCTTTCAGCCGTTTCAGATTCAGCCGGATGGTCTGGAAATTGGTCAACATGCCGCCCAGCCAACGCTCGGTGACGTAAAGGGCGCCGCACCTTTGGGCCTCATCCCGCACCACGTCCTGGGCCTGCTTCTTGGTGCCCACGAACAGAAGGGTTTTGCCCGAGGCGGCGGTTTCGCTGACCTTCTGGCAGGCTATCTCCAGACACTTGAGGGTCTTCTGAAGATCGATGATGTAGATTCCGCTGCGGGAGGTGAAGATGAACTTTTTCATCTTGGGGTTCCATCTCTTGGTCTGATGTCCGAAATGAACCCCGGCTTCCAACAAGTCTTTGACGGTGATGCTCATGGAGAGTACCTCGTTTGGTTTTTTGGCCTCCACCGGCGTCAACTCCCCGGTCGCCAGGCCGAAGCTGCTGCCTGGACCCGACCGGGCATCGGCCGGTGTGTGGATTTGGTGATCTTATCTCTTTGAGTACTGGAATCTCTTTCGGGCCTTGACCTGGCCGTATTTCTTTCTTTCCACCATACGCGGGTCTCTGACCAGGAGTCCGGCTTTTTTCAACCCGGCCCTTAGCTCAGCATTCATCTTTATCAAGGCCCGGGCAATGCCCAGCTTGATGGCCCCGGCCTGTCCGGCCAGCCCGCCCCCGCGAGCCAGGCAGGAGACATCCACTTTGCCCAACATGCCGGTTACCTCCAAGGGTTTTTGGACCTGAAGCATCAGATCGTCCTTGGTCAGGTACTGGCGCATGGGTTTGCCGTTGACCGTCATGGTGCCCCCTCCGGTCATCAGCCGGACGGAGGCCACCGCGGTCTTTCTTCTTCCTGTGGCCTGGTAAGTAACGCTTGCCAAATTCTCCTCCTGTGACTTGAATTCTCAATAAGCTTTGCCCGGCTACTCTTTAAGCGGCTCGGGCTTCTGAGCCTGATGGGGATGCTGATCTCCCCGATAGACGAAAAGCTTGGAAAGCATCTTCTTTCCCAGTTTGTTCTTGGGGAGCATTCCCCATACCGCGTGGTTGAACAGCTCCTCCGGCTTTTCCTTGACGTATTTGGAAAAGGTGGTGGACTTCAATCCTCCGGGATAGCCGCTGTATCGATAATACGTTTTGGTGTTCTGCTTTTTACCCGACAGGACGACTTTGTCCGCATTAACCACTATGACATAATCTCCCACGTCCAGGTGGGGAGTGAACTCCGGTTTTCCCTTTCCCATAAGAATTCCGGCCACCCTGGTAGCCAGCCTTCCCAATATCTTATCCTGGGCGTCAACCACGAACCACTTTCTCTCGATTTCCGTAATGCTGGGCGTATATGTCTTCATCTGGTTCTCCTTCTGCAAATTCTCCAATATAAGCCTAAACCTCAGCCTGTCAAGCAAAAACAATGGACTTTTTTGTCCTTATCGTGATGAAAACGCCCGATCTCTGAACGGCTGTTTCTGCATCTTGAGAATAAATGATGAGGTCGACTATTCCCGCGATTCCGGGCAAGATTCCCCCGGCCGAACGGCGTACCCGCTTGATCGAAGCCGACCACAACTCCTGTCAGCGGCGAGATACCCTGGCCGCCATACAGTTGCGGTTACGCTTTCCGAAAGCCGAACGCCTATTCCTCGTCCTCACGCGGATCGCCCGCATCCGGAACGGTAGGTGTGGCGTCCTGCTCAAGGTTGTCCAGCATGTATCGGGCATCATCCGCCAGGTCGCAGTCCGGATATTTGTCGATAACCATCTGGTAGTTTATCCGGGCGTTCTCGTAGTCCTTGAGATTCTCCGAATAGACGAACCCTATAAGGAATTGGGCCTTGTAGGCTCGTGGGCTGCTGGGATAGTCCTTGAGAATCTCCTGGTAGGTTTCAATGGCGGACTGGAAGTTTCCCTTCTCCGAGTATTCCTGCGCCAGCGTATAGAGCTCCTGCTCGGTCTTCTTGCCGCTGGAGCCGGAAGAGCAGGAGAGCATCAGGCCTCCGGTCACAATCAGCGCCACAATGCCGGTGGTGGGTTTCAAGTTAAGAACCTCCTTTTTGAACGAATGCCGAAAAACTCTGGCCTTCTGGCGGCTGGCTCCCAAAAGATTAGCCAGCGCTGCAGTCGGCCCAGGCGTTTCACTTGACAAACACGATCCGACCGTCCTTCAGGTCAATTTCGATTTTGTCGCCGGACTTGAATTCTCCTTTCAGAATCTCGTTGGCCAAGGGCTGGGTGATCAGCCTCTGTATGGTTCTTTTCAAAGGTCTGGCGCCCAGGGTGGGGTCGTACCCGGCTTGAGCTAAGTATTTCTTGGCCGACTCCGTCAGGCTGGCCCTCATGTGCTGCCCGGCCAACCTTCGGTTTACCTCCTCAAACTGCAAATCGACGATTTCGCTTATGTCTTCTAAAGACAGCGAACGGAATACTATCACTTCGTCTATACGGTTCAAAAACTCCGGCCTTAGCGATTTTCTCAAGCTGGCCAAAACTTCGGTCCGCATCTGCTGGTATATTTTCTCCTGATTTTCGGCGGTGATATTGGCCGACATCTCCGCGATCAGAGACGCCCCGATGTTGGAAGTCATGATGAGAATGGCGTTTTTGAAGCTGACCGTCCTCCCCTGATTGTCGGTAAGCCGGCCGTCGTCCAGGACCTGAAGCAGGAGATTAAACACCTCGACGTGGGCTTTCTCGATCTCGTCGAACAGGATAATGGCGTATTGCCGTCGCCTCACCGCCTCGGTAAGCTGTCCTCCCTCCTCGTAGCCCACGTATCCGGGAGGCGCGCCCACCAGCCGGGAGACCGAGAACTTCTCCATGTATTCGGACATGTCGATTCGGATCAGAGCGTTCTCGTCTCCATACAAAGCCTGGGCCAGCGCCTTGGCCAGCTCGGTTTTGCCCACACCGGTAGGGCCTAAGAATATGAACGATCCGATGGGTCGCCGGGGATCGGAAAGACCTGCCCGGGCGCTGCGCACCACGTTGGCCACTGCCTGGACCGCCTGATCCTGGCCTACCACCCGCTGGTGCAACTGTTGCTCCAATGAGATCAGTTTTTCCGTCTCGGTCTGGGTGAGCTTGGTGACCGGAATGCCGGTCCACTTGGAGACCACGTCCGCTATGTCCTCCTCGTCCACCTCCTCCTTGATCATCTTCT
>CAZWAO010000264.1:0-3612 GCA_964631815.1 uncultured Ignavibacteria bacterium
GGTCTCGTCGCACATGGTCAGGGTGATGGTCCCCGAGATGAATTTGCCGTTGCAGTCCCCGGCCCCGTTTACCGTAAAGGTCAGGTCCACATTCTGCGTAATGGGCAAAATGTCACTGTAGGAACCGGCAAGACACCCGCTGGGAGAACCACTGGCTATGGCCACATACGGCATGGGCAGGTTTCCAACGTTGGCTATGCTCAGGATGAGAACCCGGCTGCCGCCCGGGGTTACCTTCACCGCCGGCTTCCAGAAACTTTGTGGGGATGACATGGTGTAATGACCCTCGCACCTGGCTCCCACATCCCACTCCGCCAGTCGGAGATAGTACATGGGATTGTCCACCCAGGCGCTGCCCACGTCGTCGCCTCCCAGCGCACTGCCCGGATGCTTGTCGCACACGTACTGAATGTGCAAATCGCCGTTGTACATGTTCGTAGCCAGCGACGACCAGTGCTCGCTAACGCAGTTGCCCGGCGTACAGCCCGGAGTCCGGGTCTGGGTTAGATCCCAAACGTTACCCCAGGTCAGCCCGCCGTCGTTGCTGCCCGCACCGTAGAGTTCTCCATTGGTGAAAGCGACGTCGGAGTTGTCCTGAACTCCGCCCACCGAGGTGTTGGTGTCGAACTGGGTCCAGATGCAGAACAGAAACACCGAATCATCCGGAACGCCGCCCGGGTGATAAATCGGGTCCTTGGCCGAAACGCTCATCTTGGCTATGTTGGCATTATGCGCCCCGGCATCCGTTCCGCCCCAGATGGCGCTGGTGATCATTCTCTTGCCGGTAGCCTTGCTCCAATGGTGAAGTTTGGCTATTCCGGGCTGCAGGTACTCCGGCTCCGGGAAACCAACCGTGAGGAACACTATGTGCAGGCTGTCGTTGTAGTCGTAACAGGCATTCAGATCGTTATAAGCACGCTCTTCCTCGGGATAACCGCAACCGTAGTTGGTGATGTTGAACTCCGGAGGCGGGTAGTTGGTTCCGTCGATCCAGTCGTCCCCGTTTACCATGGACTCGATATAGCATATGTCCGAGAGATAATCGCAGGACCCGTCGCAGGCCGACTTTAGATAAGCCACGGCCACCCTCTCCGACACGGGCGAAACCACCGGCACCGGTGTAATGCCGCAAGAGGTGTCGAAGTGAGCCACCAACCTGGAGGGACTGGAGTAGTTGGTGTTTTTGTTGAGGGTATAGGTCTGGGTGGCCCCGTTGACGTAAGCCTGGCATATCAGGTAGTTGGGGTCGGCGTCTAAGTAGCAGCGCTCGTAGGCCACCATGACCGGCGCTCCGCCCTCCAGATTGCTCTCGGTCATCACCACATGGATGTAATCCCTGCCGGTTCCCGCATCATACTTGATCTCGGCTTTGGGCCAGGAGCCGTTCTGCCCCGACGGTTCGTTCAAAATGGAGTCCGGGATGTCCCAGTGGCGGCTGAACTGTCCGCTGCAGAGGGCATCTTCCGTGGCCAGCATGCTGTTGGTGACCGGATCGCTGGCCTGGCCGGCCGCCCGATGATAAGCCACCAGCGACTTCTCATCGCTGAAGTGCGTCTGGCAGCTGTAACCCGCGTTCTTGTACTGCCCGCCATCCACGTGCACCTGGCCGACGTACGAACCCGCCGGGTTCTTGCAGTTGGCGTCTACGTACCGATAGTGCGATCCGCCGTAAGGGCCGTCGGTGAACATCCAGGAGAAGTGCCGGTAACCGGTGGTGGTCACGGATATCATCCGGGCCATGGCCGCGTTCTTCTGGAAGTCATACCAGGTGTGGCCGATCTGCTCGTGGGTGATGATGTAACTCGATCCCAGCTGGGGATCGATATCGTCGCATGTCACCTCGGGACCCTTGCCCACATATGCGGGATACTTGGCAATGGGCGCCGAGGATTGCAGCAGGTCTTCATCGAAACCCAATCGGTTGTTTTCGGCAATATGTCGCTTCCAACCCGCGTCTGACTTTTTGTCCGCCTTGGAGGCTGCCAGCCCTCCGTCGGCAAAAAGAAGCATCAGAAACATACAGACGATGGCGGCGATGGTCAATCTCCTTGACATTTGTCTACTCCTTTCGTGTAGATGAAAGCTCTTGAGGGCTCACCTTTGCAGATGAGCCATAACCAACGCACCATAGAAATCTGTCTTCTGCAGCTCTGCAGTAGGCATTCACCTCCTTTCACAATGTCTAGGCGGACAAGCTGAGGGTTGCGCGGTCAAGCCTCATCTCTCGGAACGAGAGACTGGACGGTGAGGCTCAAATCCGGCTTTAGCGTAGCTCTGCAAGACTTAAAAGAAGGACCACCACCCGTTCCCGCACTCGTGCTCAAGCAGCACGAGCTTTAGCCACCAGAAGAGAAGAAGTCAAACAGCCGCTACCCCGACTTTCCTTGCGGACGGACAAAAAACTCGCCACGCCCGTCCAAAAAAGGACACGCCGGAATACTACTATAGCAATGTCGTGTGAGTTTCCCCCTATCCTTCAATACTATAATAAGGGAACCAGTCGCAGAAGTCAAGCACAAAATTCAAAAAACCGGAATTTCCTCAATCCTATCTGCTCACAGGAACATATTGCCCGGGATGCTTTCGGAGGTTGCATTTTGACACCGTAGAACCCGAAAGAAGCCCCTGCAGGGAGTCCGGCAGACGGTCGCCCCATCACTTAATCAACTTCGAAATCTGTCTGAAGACCGGCGTCCCGGCATTCTCCAGAAGCTCGAAAACAGCGGATTCGATGGAACCCACAATTGCACCCGCGTGCCTGATCCTGTCCAATGCATTAAGGTAATCCCGCTCTTTTCTGGAACTGACCGCGTCGTAGGGGACGTAAACCAGATATCCTTGGTGCAGCAGATCGTGGACCGTCTGCAGCACACAAATGTGTGCCTCGATTCCGATCACCACCACCTGCTTCCTGCCGAATTCCGAGACTCTTCTGTTGAAATCCTCAGCACCGCAGCAACTGAAGGAAAGTTTTTCTATGGTCGCCCTATCGTCGAGAACCTCCAGAATCTGCGGATCGGTCGGACCCATGCCCTGGGGATACTGCTCCGTCAAGAGCATTGGGACCTCCAGCAGCTTGCAGGCTTGAATCAGCTTTCTGCAGCTGGAAACTAATCTTTCCTTTTCGAACATCACGTTCAGCAGCTTGGTCTGAATGTCCACCACCACCAAAAGCGTATCGGCCTTTCTCAGCAAATTCGGATGTCGCATGTTCAACCTCCCAACCCACGATGTTGGAACACGTTCTTGTTCAATAGCCTGATTCGTTGAGCTTCAGACTATCCCTTCCCTCGCTCGATGAATCGAGCAACTACATACTTCATACTCGCACTGGGGATTACTGGGGTATCTCCAGAATCCCGGCGCCGTCTATCTTGCTTTGTTTGAGCAACAAGAGAGCCCGGTTCGCGTCTTTTAACGGAAAGGTCGTGACCGTCGTACGAATCGGGATCTCGGCGGCAAGTTTGAGCAGCTCGTTCCCATCTTGTCTGGTGGCGTTGGCCACGCTCCGCATGGTTCGCTCGTGGTAGAGATGCTTCAGGTAGTCCATCTGAGGAATGGGCGTCATGTATATCCCGGCCAAAGCCAGTGTGCCACCCTTGTCCAGAGCTT
>CAZWAO010000265.1:0-3594 GCA_964631815.1 uncultured Ignavibacteria bacterium
AAGCCCGCTTTCCGGAGATCAAGAGAATAACGTCATACGCCCGGTCGCAGACCATTTCCCGAATGAAAGATGGGGATCTGAAGGCCATCGGCGAGGCTGGTCTCAATCGCATCCACATCGGCCTCGAGTCTGGCTCGGACCAAGTGCTGAAGATGGTCAAAAAAGGCGTGACCAAGGAACAGCATGTAGAAGCCGGGCAGAAAGTCAAGAAAGCGGGAATCGAATTGTCGGAGTATTACATGCCGGGTCTGGGAGGGAAGAAGCTTTGGAAGGAGCATGCGCTCGAGACAGCCGATGCGCTGAACCAGATCAATCCGGATTTCATCAGGCTGAGGACCTTGGCCATCCCCAACCACTGCCCCTTGCATGAGGATTGGCAGGCAGGGCGCTTCGAAAAGTGCACCGAGCTTGAGGTTATCCGGGAAATCGAGTTGTTTATCCAGAATCTAAAAGGGATCACCGGCGAGCTGAAAAGCGATCACATCCTGAACCTTTTCCAGGATTTGGAAGGCAAGCTGCCGGAGGACAAAGAGCGCATGTTGGATATCCTGCGGACGTTTCTCTCCCTGGATCGAGAGCGGCAGAGATTGTATCAGATCGGACGAAGAATCGGAGTCTTTTCCGGGCTTGGTGACATGGACAAGCCCAATCGTCTGGCCAGGGCGCAGAGAGCTTATGAGAAGGTTGGCGGCAAATCGGCAGATTTGGATAGGGTCATGGATGAGTTGATGAAAAGGTTTATATAGGTTCTTAACTTCGAGATTCTTCGGCTACACCCCGCACCATACGGTGCAGGGCTACGCCTCAGAATGACAATGGCGGCTGGGTTTGACGTGAGTTTTGCAGCCGCCCATACGGGCGCGGACGTTTGATTCATGTATGCCGATTCCACATCTGTGCAATAGCATCTCAAAGCCTATACTCTGTCTTATTCAATCCCCGGCATCGCCCGGAGAAAAACCATGAATCGGAGAGAGTTCATCAGATTGCTCGGTTTGGAGGCCGCGGCCTTTAGCCTGGCCTCGCCTTCTTCTCTTCTTTCCTCCGAGGCTGCGCCTCAGGTCGCCGTCACGATTGACGATCCCAACACCTATCGAATCCCCATAATGAGCCCACAGGAGCGTAACCACGCCATTCTGAGTGCGCTGCATGAGCATTCGGATCTGAAAAGCGCATTGTTCGTCTGCGGTGAGAGAGTCGACAGCAGCCTCGGAAAAAAGTTGCTCGATGACTGGGACAAAGCCGGGCACCTGCTGGGCAACCACTCCTATTCTCATCTAAATCTTCACTCCGATCGGATTGATTCTGAGACTTACATCCAAGATATCCTGCGCGGCGAAAACGTGATTAAGAGCTTCCCCCATTTCACCAGACTATTCAGGTTCCCTTTCCTGAAGGAGGGAGACACTAAGCTGAAGCGGGATACGGTGCGGGCTTTCCTGAAGGAGCACGGATACCGAATCGGCCACGTGACCATCGACGCGTCGGATTGGTACATAGATGAGCGCATGAAAGAACGGTTGGAAAAAGAGCCGAAGGCGGATTTGACCGGATACAAGGACTTTTACTTGAGTCACATCCGGGAGCGGGCTACGTACTATGACGATCTTTCAAAAAGGGTCCTGGGGCGCAGTGTCAAACATACCCTGCTGTTACATCACAACCTGTTGAATGCGCTGTTCCTGGGGAACCTGCTCGATTCCTTCGAGAGCCAGGGCTGGGAATTGATCGACGCAGAGGAAGCTTTCGCAGATCCGGTGTTCACCAGGCTGCCGGATATCCTTCCGGCTGGTGAGAGCCTCATCTGGGCATTGGCCAAAGAGTCGGGGAAGTTCGACGACTCCTTACGGTATCCGGGTGAGGATGGGGTATACGAGAAAGAGAGAATGGATCGGTTGGGTCTATAAACGGCGTTGATAAGCGGGTTGGAAAGGCCCGTAACTAAGGAAGTCTGGTCCAAACCAGCCCACAATGAAAAAGGCCGGGAACTGCATCCCGACCTTGGATTTGTGTTGTCTTGACTCTCTAAAGGCAGTTACTTCTCCGCATTTCCGACTCTTACCCATCCCCAATCACACACCGCCTGGCGGGTTTTGGGCTCGATTCTCTTGGTGGCCGGCACCCACAGCCAGACAATGCGCTCGTTGAACGCCTGTCCCAAGTTGACCACCTCGCCCACGTAGACCATGTCCTTGGTGCCTGGGCGGTAACGATAGATGTGCATGCCCAGTTGTATGGGGCCGCATGCATCACGATACACGTCACCGTTGTCCAGCTTGATGGTCTTGGAGAAAGAAGCGGCCGGGTATACCAAAGTTGCCAGCAGGATGGCCAACCCCAAGAACAGGAATGTCTTCCTAATCATCTGCACCCCCTTTTTGTTCGTTTTATCAACCAACGGCTTCCGAAGCTTTTTGGTGAGTTCGCTAACAATTACATCGACAGCCGGACGCGGAGTTTTAGAATTAAAAAAACCGCCCGGAGGCGGCTGGTCTAAATCAACTTAGATCGGATCAAAGATTCCGACGCCGGGAAACCGTGGCCGAAATCTTGATTAAGAGTTCAACTCCCCGGATCGCGGAATTCATGGGAAGCGGTCTTGCGCAGGCGAAGGTAACGTGGTTGGCTGACCTGGTGCATTGATCGGGAAATAGAGTCGTTTGGCGGCTAAGGGTATCGCCTCCCACGGTCCAGGATAAGCTGTGAAGGACGATCTTGGCCGAATCGAAGTCGACCGCTTCTGTCCTGACGATCAGCAAGGATTCGTCATCACCATCTATGCGATACTCGCAAGGTACATTCTGCCAACTCGTCTCCTTCGGCCCGGTGATTTGTCGAAAGCAGCCGCAAAGGATAATGCAGAGGAACAGCAGGATGACCGGTCTTGTCTGTCTTGCGCTCATGTGTCAAAAATACAACAGGTTGGGCCAGAAGACAAGCAACTTATTTAGCTGATGCGGAGCAATGGACGGGCTGCGAGCATGCCCGACGGTTTCCAGCAATCCAAGTGGGAGAAAGAACCGAAGGTCCTAAAACATCGTCTTGAAGCTCAAAGAAAGGACGTGCCGGCTCAATACGCCGCTTTCGGCCTCCCCGGTTTGATCTCTATGGACGAATAGCTCGTGCCCGTAAGCCTGCTTCTGGTGGCAAAGGCGAACGAAGAGAGGAGGAATGAGACCCCCTAATCCAGGATATTTAAGCTCTGCGAGCCAAGACTATTCTTTCGATGCCCCCCAGGTCTTTCCGTATTTCGATTCTGTTAAAGCCATCTTGGGTTCGAATCAGATCCGCCACCTTGCTTGACTGACCCAATCCTACCTCCAAAGCCAAAATACCATTCTCTTTTAGAAATTCAAGGGAATTCTCCACTATTCTCCTGTGAACAGACACTCCTTCCTCCTCACTCCTGAGAGCAACGATCGGCTCGAAGTCCTTCACTTCCTTCGGAAGCGTCTCGAATTCCTCTGCGCTGACATAAGGAGGATTGGAGACGACGCAGTCGATCTCGCCCTCCAGCTTTTTTCCTTTCAATGGTTCAAACAGGTCCCCAGAGAGGAATTCAATCTGTTCCTGCACCTTATGCCTTCGAGCATT
>CAZWAO010000266.1:0-3543 GCA_964631815.1 uncultured Ignavibacteria bacterium
CCACCTGGGGGCACTTGCGTAAGAACATGCCATCCACTAAGTTCGTGAGCTTGTTGTCTTTAATAAACCTCAATGGGATTCCGTAATGATCCTCCACGCCGATAGCCCTACCCGCGAACGGAGGAGAGTAATCACCGACGATGTGGAAACCTTCAATTGATGAGCTGTCTGCTCCCCAGATCACCCGCACCGGTGCGTCCTGGGACCAGTCTCTGGCGTCAATGACGCAGGAATCCATGCCGGCCCCAATCAGGCTGATCCCGGATGTCATGACGATGTCGTACTCGCGGTAAGTTCCTGCTCCCACCATCACCGTGTCGCCATAGGAAGCAGCATTTATCCCCTTTTGTATCGAATCCGCTGCCGTGGTCCAAGAGTCGTAGGGCAGGGTGTTGTTGCCGTAAGGGGAGACGTAGTGGGTGTCGGCGAGCGCGGATACAGGGAGGGATAAGCACGCAAGAAGCACTATTATCTTTTTCACTTCAGCACCTCGGCTCAGTGGCGCTGGCGGAGTGCCGCTGCCGGAGGCGGCCTTCGTCCTCGCGCGGCGCAACAAAAAGCGAGCGTATAATCCCCGGATGTATTGGTATTCTAGCGGCTACAATATCCGGACAGACACCCATTTTGTCAAGAGGATTTTATGAAAAAATCAATTTATGTGGACCCAGTTCAGCACAAGGAGCAAAGTGAGGCCCGCGCCGATGATCGGTGGTCAGGGCAGGGTTTTAACCCTTTGCCTCATAATCAGTAAGATGAGATTAGGGGGAAGTGTGGGAGCCAGAACCTGGCTTAAGCCAGGTTCTGGCTTTTTTTGTGTCGTTCGAGTCGAGAAGTCTGGGCGATGGCAAGCATCGCCCCTACGCGAGAAGTTGGTTTGAAGACGGAGAGCTCGGCTTGAATCGTGGAAGACTCAGCCGATGCGCTTGGCGATGCGGCTCTTCTCGAGATAGACCGCCTTCTCCGGACAGAGCTCGTGACAGCACATGCAGTTGATGCAGTTGGAATAATCGAAATAGGGCCTCTTGGGGCCTTTGTGGATGGTGTCGGTGGGGCAGTTTTCCACGCAGATATTGCAGTTGATGCAGTTTTCGTCGATGATGTTCGGCCTGACCCAGACGAAAGGAGCGACCAACTTCAAGAGCGCATTGGGGATCATCTTTATCAGGCGATTGGACGGGAGGGTGAACTTGGGAATAGGAATCTCACTCAGTTTCTCTCCCCGAATTTCGATCTGCTCAAAAGACTTTGGTCCCAGTCCTCTTTCCTGAGCTATCCTGGTGATGTCGATCTCTCCAGGCTTGAAGCTCATGATTCTCTCGGCCACCATGTCCAGCGCCACCGCATTCGTCCCAGCCATGAGTAGACCGAGATACTTGGGATCGCCGGAAGACGGACCATCCCCCTCCATCGCAACTATGGCATCTACTAACGTGAGATGCGGCTGTGCCAGAGAATAGATGTCGACTATCACGCGGGCGAAATCCTTGGGCTTGGGCGCTTCCTTATGGTATGCGGCCTTTCTGAAACCAGGTATGGAGCCGAACATATTCTTCACCGCGCAGGTCATCAAAGTCAGCGTGTGGGTCTTAAGCTTGGCCAAACTGATGACCACGTCGGCATCCATGATCGGTTTTGCTATGTAGTATGTTTTCCCTTCGGCTGTGGTCTTTTCATATACTCCCGAGCTCTCGAATGCCACCAGCTTGGCGCTGGTCTGTCCGGCCACCTCGGCCAGCTTGGTGTTCTCCCAGACTCTCCTTATGCCTCGATCCACCCCGCCCGGACTGTCTCCCAGTATGGGCACAGCCCCCAGGCTCTGCACCTGCTCCACGACTGCTTGGACCACAGCCGGATGGGTGGTTATGGCCCGCGAAGGATCCTTGGCCGAAAGCAGATTGGGTTTGATCAGGACGGTTTGCCCCTTCTTAACGTATCGACTCAAACCGCCCAGATGCTGAAGGCAGGTTCCGACCGCTGTTTGAACGTTGGAGGGGGTGTAGTCCGGACACTTGACGATGGATATTGGACTGGTCATCCTAAGAGAGATTCTTGGTAGGAGTTTGGTCGGAATCGGTTTGTTTGGGCGAGGGTGAGACTATAGTGATCTTGACCATTCTTATCCTCTGGCCTTCCACCTTCTCCACCTGGAGCCTCAACCGGCAAGTATCGCAGGCATATTCGAGAACCCGACCCTGCTCAGGAACACTTCCAACTAAGTCGTAGATGAAGCCCCCAACGGTCTCGAATCCCTTCTCCTCGATTCTGGTACCCAGGGCTTCATTCAGCTCCTCCAGGCTCACCTTGGCCTCCACCCGGTAGGTGTTGGCGTCCAGCTTTCTGATGGGAGGAACCTCCTTGTCATACTCGTCCTGTATCTCGCCCACGATCTCCTCTAAGATGTCTTCCAGGGTGACCAAACCGGCCGTGCCGCCGTATTCGTCCACCACTATGGCCATGTGGATTTTGTCTTTTTTGAACTCCCTTAACAGCTCATCCACCCTTTTGCTGTCGGGAACGAAATAGGCCTTGCGGGCCAAAGAGGCAAGCTTGATTTTCTCTTTCTGATCGGCTTCCAGCAGAAAGAGGTCCTTGACGTGGATGATGCCGGTGATATTGTCGATGTTCTGTTTGTATATGGGAAAGCGCGAGTGCCCGTACTTTCTTGCCAGCTCTTTCATCTGCTGGACGGTCGAATTCTCCTCGGCGCAGACCATATCCGGCCGGGGCCGCATGATCTCCTGAACCTCGGTCTCGCCCAGCTCCACCACCCCGTGGATCATGCGTTTCTCTTCCTCTTCCAGCACCGAATCCTGCGTCTGGACGTTCGACCCGGCCGCACCCGGAGGCTGGTCTTCCTCGTCGTTCTCCTCCGAGTTTCGACTAGCGGGAGAATAACCGAAAAGATCATTTAGGAATCTCAATATGGGATGTGCCATCTTCTGAACGATATTCATGTACCTCCTCATTCGGGGATTGGTACTTCCATCTTTATTCTACTTGGCCTGGTCCTACTTTTGTTTCAAATCCTCAGACAATTACCCGGCTTGATTGTACCTCTGGGATGGGAGACCCCGCCGGTCGATGCTC
Organism: uncultured Ignavibacteria bacterium; assembly: GCA_964631815.1. Lineage (GTDB taxonomy): Bacteria > Zixibacteria > MSB-5A5 > MSB-5A5 > SM1-73 > SM23-73-3. Next base: position 3,088 of record CAZWAO010000266.1, read on the forward strand.
TAACCCGGCATCGGAACCTGACCCACAGTTTTCAGATATTCCCGCTCCTTCTTGCGCATGACGGCCTTCCGGCTTTTCTTCTGGTGGTCATATCCCAGAAGATGGAGTACTCCATGCGTCACCAGCAGGGCCGTTTCCTGCTCCAAATCGACCTTGCGATCCTGCGCTTGCCTTTGGGCCTGGTCTAAGGAAACGTAAACGTCTCCCAGGCTGGGATACTCTACCGGGCCGGACTTTCCCTCTCCCATTCCGAAGGAAAGCACGTCGGTGGTTCCCGCGCGCTTGGTGAAATCCCGGTTGAGTCGGATCATGAGATGGTCATCCACGAAAATTAAATCCACGCCCTGATCTGCGTTCTCCGCGCTGAGGATGGTCTTCACCAGTTGCCTAAACGGCGTCTTTTTGATCTTCAGCCGAGGATGGGCATTGTGGATGTTGATTTTTCTCAACTCAGAT
>CAZWAO010000267.1:0-3532 GCA_964631815.1 uncultured Ignavibacteria bacterium
GTGAAAGGAGAGTAAAACATGAAAGAGAAAATGGTTGTTTTTATTATTACTCAATTGTATGCCGGTATTATCAGACCGGCTTTGGAAACAGCAGTTAAACAAACCGATAACGAAGTTGATGACAAGCTTTTGGAAATTTTCGATATGCTGCTTGGCTTCAAATAACGAAAGGAGTAAAAATTTATGGCTGAAACAAAATTACCGGCTAAAATAACGTTACCGCCTGAAATGCTTCAACGCTTGAAGGATATGGACTCTTCTATTGCTGAAAGCGAAAGAGGCATAGCAGTTATGAAGCGATTAGGCACGGATGTAAGTAAACTTGAGGAACAAGTCAATTGGGCGAAGGAAGTAAGGAAAACCCTACTTGAAAATTTCGGTGACTAATGGCTTGGTTAATTAAACTCGGATCATTTTTGTATGAAGTAGTCAGCTTTGCTATGCAAAATTTAGCCAGTTTTACTGCTATTGCTGTGCAATATCTTTATACTATTTTATCAACCGTTTTACAAGGAGCTTGGGCGATTGCGGCGGGCACGGTCAGTGGTCTTTTAGAAGGATTTGGATTTATCGGCACTGACACAGCTTTAAAAATAGTGGGCACGGCTTCAGGTATGCAAGTAATAAGCGATCTTATTTATACTAATATTTCGCTTGGCATACACACAGCAAGTTCGCTATTTAAGTCATTTTTAGAAGTAATCCATTATAAAACCTTAATTCAAATACATCAAATTGCCATGCTTGTTAGTAGCGACTATCGTGATATGATGGCCGAAGTTTATAAAAGCATTGCTAAAGTTTCAGAAGCGCTTCAAGTTGGTTCTCAGTTTATAAATCTGACTTTGAGAAACGCAAGAAATATTGTATTGGATGTTTCATCGATGCTTGGAAGAAGATATGATTTAGGTGAAGTTGCGTGGTTAACTGAAATGAATAAAATATTTACCGCAATTAATGCAAAAGCTTTAAAGTTACAGATAAATCCTTACCATTTGTTTGAAATAATTGATAGCATGGTAACCGAACCCGCTTTAACAACTAAAGCAAGTACTATGCAAAATATTTTTTCCGGGCTTGACGCTGTACTAACCGCAACTGATAAGTTTGTTGCGCAGATATCAACTCTTGAAAGTGATGTTAGTAGGTTTGTTCATGATTTGCCTGATTCAATTAATAGTAATATACTTCCTTACATAAATAATTTAGACAATGAAGTAAAAAGCTTTAAAGAAGATATTTATTTTCCGTCGATACAAAAAGTTAGTGCTACTCTTGATATTCTCGGCTCTCGTATTGATAAAAGGAAAGACGAAGTTGACTTGGTTGTCGGCCAATTAAAGAAACCGGGGGATTTAATATCTCATATAGAAAATTTAGGGGAGGATGAAAGAGAAGACCAGAGAAGTAAAATGTATGTTACAGTTAATAAACCGTTAATTGAGTCTGCTGATGTCGCCGGACAAGTTGCCGATACTGAAGTAAATCATTTAGAATCAGTGGTTGATGCTTTACAGTCGTCTGAAAAACCGCCTGAAATCTTATCGCTTGAGATAGAAAAACCAAGCAAAGTAAATCTTGGTCAGAATGATCAAAGCAATTCTTGGAATGTGGGAGAGTACTAATGGTTGATATTTTTGGTATTTCGTCTAAGTTAAGTAAACAAATAACAGACACAATTACTGCTTATTCTTTTAAGCTTGCAGATTTTTCGGTTAAGCTTGTTAAAGGAGAAGTTGGAAACGTGTCCCAAGAAATCATTGATTTGCTTGGTAATAAATTAGGAAGTGTTGAGGACAACAAATGGCTTACCATGCTGTCCGCTTTTAGTTCAGCTGGTGTTATAACTGAAGCAGATGCCGTACAGTTTTATAAAATCCGCAATATGGCCCACCCTTTTGACTGGATGATGTATTTTGTCCTTACTGTAAAGCTTTTCTTCAACTACATTACACTTCAATCCGAGACCAGCATGGCAAAACAGAGTCAGAGTATAAACAAGGAAAGGAGACCTTATTTACCAAACTATGGTGATGTTATAAATGCTGCTTTCATTGCTCCCGAAAAAGTGGGCGATATTAAAGAAATCATGAAACGAACCGGAATACCGGATGAGTATATTGATTTGCTTTTCATATCGAAATACTCGCTTTATCCGGTCGAAGTAGTAAAAGATTTATATCTTCGTGGTATTTTAACTAAAGATTTAATGTATGAGCGTATGCGGGAACTTGGTTTTACTGATACAAGAATAAAAGAAATATCTCAAGCTTGGGAAGTAATTCCGTCGCCGCAAGATTTGTTTTGGATGGTTGGTAAAGAAGCATTTGAGCCTGACATGATTCAAACTATCGGTCTTGATGACGAGTTCCCGGTTGATCAAGTTCATTGGCTTAAAAAACAAGGCATATCGGAAGATTGGGCCAGGAAGTATTGGTATGCTCATTGGGATGAGCCAAGTATCGGTCAAGGTTATGAAATGCTTCAAAGAGGCGTGATTGGTCTTAACGAACTTGATATGCTTTATAGAGCTGTTGAGATACCGCCTTATTGGAGAGATAAGCTTACTCAAATTGCTTATAGACCTTTAAGCCGTGTTGACGTTCGGCGCATGCATAAAATCGGGGTGCTTAGTGAAGAAGAGCTGATAAAAGCTTATACGGATCTTGGATATAATAGAGATAACGCTATAAAAATGACTCAATTTACCGTGCTATATAACCAAAGCACGGGTTCAGGTGTAACCAAAAGTCAAATACTATCGTCTTACAAGCTTGGAATGATCAATAGAACCGACGCTAAAGATTTACTACTAAGCATCGATGTAGGAGAAGATCAATCGGAATTTTTACTGTACCATGAAGATTATAAACGTGATCATGAATTAGTAGAAAAACAGATAAAGAATATCGGCGATAAATACAAGCTTGGAATAATAAATATTATCGAGGTAAGAAGCCAACTTGGTAAACTTAATTTACTGTCTGAGCGTGTTGAGCTGTTAGTAGAAACTTGGGATATAGACAAATTCGAGGACACGAAAATTCCGAGTAAAACCGATCTTGATAAATTCTATCGGAATAAAATAATTAATCGAGACGAATATTATCTTGAAATGAAGAAATTAGGCTACACTGAAACGGCAGTAAATTGGTATTTAAAATTAGTGGAATTAACAACTACGGAGAGTTAAAATGCCGGAAAAGAAAACCAACATAAAAGAACTTGTGAAACGATTTAATCGTGCGGAGAAGACAAAGCAGGATAGACTTACTGACACGTTAAATCGTAAATTTAAAGACTCGGACTTATCAGCTATTCTTTCAAACGAAAAGGCAAAACCTTTCCTGAAGCGGTAACAATCCCTTTATCATAAGTGCGCTTAAGTACTTTAGTTACTTCTCTTGTAATAAAATACCTCGTTACTTCTTTACGTAAATGCGAGTCTTGCTTTAAAAAGGCTATATACTCGTATTTGCCGTCTTTATTAAGTTTGGCTTTTTTCGGCACTCCCTTTAGAACCGTTTCATTA
>CAZWAO010000268.1:0-3521 GCA_964631815.1 uncultured Ignavibacteria bacterium
ACCACGGCCAAGATGGACATCGGGCACAGCCTGGAGGACAGCGTGATCTGGGCCATCAAGATCTCGGATAACCCCACGGTGGACGAGGACGAGCCGGAGGTGTTCTTCAACTCCCTGATTCACGCCCGGGAGCCGGCAGGCATGGAGGTTCTGCTGTACTTCATGTGGTACCTTCTGGACAACTACGGAACCGATCCGGTGGCCACCCATCTGGTCAACGACCGGGAGCTGTGGTTCGTTCCGGTGGTGAACCCGGAAGGATACTGCTACAATGAATACCAACACCCAGGGGGCGGGGGGATGTGGCGGGCGAATCGGCGCGACTGCGGGCCAGACTACGGGGTGGACTTGAACAGAAACTGGGGCTACATGTGGGGATACGATGACCAAGGCTCCAGTCCTTACTGCGGCGATGAGACCTACCGGGGAACCGGCCCCTTTTCCGAGCCGACTACCCAGGTCATCAGAGATTTCATAAACGACCGGGACTTCGTCATGTGCCTGGACAATCATACTTACGGCATGTGGCTGATCTATCCCTGGTGCTATGACCGGCTCTACACTCCGGACCACAATCTCTTCGTGGCCATCACCGATTCCATGGCGGCTTTCAACGGGCATACGCCCGGCACGGCCTGGGAGACGGTCAACTACCCGGTCAACGGTGGAAGCGTGGATTGGGAATACGGAGAAGCGGGGATCATCGCCGTCAGCCCGGAGATCGGCACCCAGGACGACGGGTTTTGGCCCCCGCCGTCCAGGATACTGCCCTTGTGCCAACTGGAGCTGCCGGCCAATCTACTGTATGCGGAGCTGGCGGACAACCCCAGACGGATACTCCCGCCCAACGCACCTACACTGGCGGCCATTGATTCCGTTCCGGCCGACTACACCGTCCGCTGGTCGCACCAAGACACTCTGAACCCGGCGGCGGTTTTCGAACTGGTGGAGATGACCGGGTTCTCGAGGTCCACCTATGACGTGGAGGGCGACTATTCGAATTGGGAGCTGGGAGGCTTCACCGTCTCCACCACCAGAAGTCACTCTGCCACCCACAGCTTTTATTCCGGCAGGGCAAATAATCTGAACAACAAGGTGACCTGCGCATCCAGCATCAACGTTCAGCCGAACGACAGCCTCAGGATCTGGTGCTGGTACAACATCGAGGAGGACTGGGACTACGCCTACGTGGAGGTGTCCACCGACGGGGGCACCAGTTTCCTGCCCCTGGCCGGGAACATCACCACCACCTACAATCCTTACGGCCAAAACCAGGGGAACGGCATCACCGGTTCCTCCGGAGGATCATGGGTGGAGGGCAAATTCAGCCTCAGCAGTTATGTGGGGCAGCAGGTTTATTTGCGCTTGCATTACGTCACCGACGGCTGGACCACTTATGAGGGGTTCTATGCGGACGATATCTATCCGTTCGAGAGCTATGAATCCATGGTCACGCTGTCCGATGCCATCCCCGACACGTTCTATCAGATTACCGGTCAGGAGCAGGGAACATACGACTATAAAGTCAAGGCCAAGGACCAGCAGAATCAATGGGGCGCCTGGAGCAACGTGGAGACGGCGGTGGTGAGCGCGGAGCAGCAGTTCACCAGGGGGGATGCCAACGGAGACGGGACCATCACCCTAAGCGACGCGGTGTTCCTGATCAATTACCTGTACAAGGACGGACCGGTTCCCGACCCTCCGGCTGCCGGAGATGCCAACAGCGATGGTCAAACAGAATTGGGGGACGTGGTGTATGTACTTAACTATTTGTATAAAGGAGGTCCGCCTCCCCAGAAATAACGGGGAATCTGTGAAATCGACCACGATCATTTTCTAAAGCCCGGGAGCGGCCAGTCTGAAGTTTCCCTTATTTGCCCCCCTTTTAACCCCCTTTTCAGACATCCGCTCCCTTTTTTTGTTTGGAGAGAATCGACCGGATCGGAGTTTTCACTTTCTCCCTACAAGCTCTGATTCAAGGCACACGGCGGCCGGAACAGGGATCGACCGGATCCCGAGCACCAGCTCGATTGTGCAGAATCTGACCGCGGGTCCCTTGGTCATCTCAAATAAACAGGACAGAGGCTATCGTATTTAGACTTGAGATTCTTCCGTAAGAGAAAACGCGCTTTTGTCACATTGGGAAAAAACCAGGTGCACATTTCATCGACAGTGGCGAAACAGATTCTGGCAATGCTGGTGGCGGTGCTTTTCCTGCTTCCCTTAGCTGCCGGAAAAACATGCCCCAAGCCACGAGCCCCGAAAGACCAATGTTGTTCGCATTGCTGTTGTCAAAACTCGAACAACGTCCCCGTGCCTGACCAGGGGGCGGAAAAGCAGGACTGCCCCTGCCGGGTGGCAGGGAAACGGCAGGAAACAACCTCTCCGGCAACAGCTCCATCCAACGAAAACCGCCAGCCCGATTTGCAGCCGGCTTTCTTCGGCACCCACCAGGCCACCCAAGCCTGCCCGTGCCAAACGCAAGGTCCCACGCCGGAGGCGGTTTTCTTTCCCGGAAGAGGTCAACCCCTTTTCATTCTTCACTCCTCACTTGTGATCTGATTCCTGAAGTAAAGTCCAAGGGCCAACCAATCGGTGGTATCCCGCCCGCGCGGGGAAGATGTACTTGAACCGATTACCAGCATCCTCCCCAAGGCAATGGTTGTCCCTTTCGGGATGAGTTTCTCTTTACTTCAGGAGGTCAAGTTGAAAACCACTCTTTTAGGGTGCGGGCTTTTAGCCTGCCTGCTCCTACTGTGGCCCACGGCCAACCAGGCTCGGGCGCAAGGGCTGGTCCTGGACTCTCTGATAGCGGAGGCGCTGAGAGCCAACCCGGATCTGGCCGCGGCCAAGCTGCGCTACCAGGCTTTTCAGGCCAGGGTGCCCCAGGCCGGCTCGCTGCCCGATCCCATGCTCAAAGCCACCGCCTCCAACCTACCCGTCGATTCCTGGGACTTAGGCCGGACCCCCATGAGCGGCGTGGAGCTTGCGCTCACCCAAACCGTTCCATTTCCCGGCAAGCTGGGGCTGAAAAAAAGCGCGGCCCGAAGCATGGCCCGGACAGCGGAGTCCGATTACGAAAGCGCGGTGAATTTCGTGATGGCTCAACTCAAGGCCGATTATTACCAACTCTATCTGCTGGATGAGTCCATCGACATAACCCGGGAGAACAAGAGCCTGCTGGAGCAGTTCGCCCGGGTGGCCTCCACCCGATATTCCGTGGGAAAGGGTCTTCAGCAGGACGTGCTCAAGGCCCAGGTGGAGGTATCCAAGATGACCGACCAGTTGGTTTCGTTGGAGGAGGCCAGAAAAACCACCCGGGCCAAGATCAACGTTCTTCTCAACCGCAGTCCCCAGGATTCCCTGGGCCGGCCGGAGAAGCTGGAATTCAGGGAGATGGCTTACTCCGAGACCCAACTTCAGAACATGGCCACAGATTCGAATCCCGCCTTGCAGGGGATGGGGTCGACCGTGCAAGCGGCCGAGTCGTCGCACCGGCTGGCGCGCCGCGAGTATCTGCC
>CAZWAO010000269.1:0-3467 GCA_964631815.1 uncultured Ignavibacteria bacterium
CTCATCCCCTCTTGTATTCATACGTGCCCGAGAAAACACGTGTGGCCGGGCCGGTCATATACAGGTGGCCGTCGCTTTCTTTCCACTCTATTCTCAGCTCGCCCTTGTCGAACAGGGCCCGCACCTCCCGTTTCAGCTTTCCGGTCAGCACTCCGGCCACGGTTGCCGCCGAAGCTCCGGTTCCTGACGCTAAGGTTTCCCCTACTCCGCGCTCCCATATCTTCAACCTGATTTTGTTCGCAGCGAGCACCTTCACGAATTCCACATTGGTACGCCGGGGAAACATGGGATGGTTTTCCACCACCCTGCCGATCTCCTGCCAATGCGGACCAAAATCCCTGACGAATATCAGCGTGTGGGGGTTCCCCAGTGACAAGCTGGTGATTCTGATCTTCCGTCCGGCCGCGTTTATAACCTGATCTATGCACGATTTGCCCCGGGTTTTCACGGGTATTTTTTTACTATCCAGTATGGGCTTGCCGATGTCCGCCTGGATGATGAAATCCCTGCCCGTCTTGAGTATCTCCGTGTGTATGACGCCGGCCCTGGTCTCGATGTCCTGGGTTCTACTCCCAGAGAGGCCCCGTTCATACAGAAAGCGTGCAAAGCACCTGATTCCGTTTCCGCACATCTCCGCTTCCGAACCGTCGGGGTTGTGGAAGATCATTCTGTACGGGTGCTTGTCTCCGCGGGCCACCAGAATCAGACCGTCCGCGCCCACTCCGAAATGCCGGTCGCATATCTTTCTGGCAAGAGGGTGAAGAATCCGTCGGGACAGCATCCTCTTGGAGCAATCCACGTAAAGATAATCATTACCCAGGGCTTGCAACTTGGAAAACTCGATTTTCATCTCACGACCTTATCCTGAGAAACTCGATTATCGCCATATTAGGCTCAACCTCTTTTTGCAACCAAGTCAGCCGAGTTTTTCAGCGCACGTTCGAACTCGCTTTCGCTAAGCCCGGCTCCTAAACCCACTTCTCGCAGAAGCTCCGGCGAGAAAAGCTCACCAGGCTTGTGCGCATCCGTGTTCATAACCAGATTGGCATTGTGCTTTCGCGCCAATGCGGCCAAGCGTCCGTTGGTCAGAGAGTGACCCTTGCGAGCGGAAAGCTCCAGGCAGATGCCTTTCTGTTGGGCCAGTGCAATCTCCTCTTCCGTGATCATTCCCGGATGTGCCAGAATATCGATGTCGCTTTCAAGCGCAGCCAGATTGGTTCCCGGACACACCGGCTCAACAGGCGATTCGCCGTGCACCACCACGATCCTGGCCCCCATCTTTCGGGCCTCTCTTGCCATCTCCGGAATCAGGGGAGGCGGCATGTGAGTTATCTCCACACCGGCCAGAACCCGAATCTGACCCAGCGAATCGAGCTTCTCCGCCAGCCGAATCGTCTGTCTCAGAATGATCTCCAGGCTTCCGGAATCGACGTGATCGGTCAGGGCGATAGCCTGGTAACCCGCTATCTGCGCGTGCCTGACCAGCTCCGCCGGAAGCACCGCCCCGTCGCTTAAGACAGTATGGGTATGCAAGTCGATCATCAGCAAGAACCTCCGCATTAACTGTAATCCAGGAAATTCAATTTAACCCTATTTGGCCCTGGCGCAACCGATTTTTACTTATCTTCCTCTTCGTTTCTGACGTTCTTAACCACAGTGTGTCTGGGAGAAATTGATTCTGTGGGAAGCCTGCGAATCAAATCGCATTTGTTTTTGACAATAGGCGGCCATCCCGCTATATTCGTCTGGACAGCACAGGAGATGAGCAAGGATGAAGAAACGCAAAAATCTAAAAGTCTATTCCGACAAGCAGGCTGATCTGAGGCATCTGAGAAACAAGACCATCGCTGTGCTGGGATACGGTAATCAGGGTCGAGCCCAGGCTCTTAACCTCCGGGATTCCGGCCTGGATGTGGTGATTGGTCTTCCCGGCAAGGACAGAAGCATCCGTCAGGCCAGACAAGATGGATTCCGGGTCTGGCCGATGGGCAGGGCGGTTCAGGCGGCAAACATCGTATCGGTGCTGACTCCTGATCATGTGCATGGCGAGGTATTCAAGCGACATATCCAGCCGAACCTGCTACCGGGCAAAACAATGCTTTTTGCCTGCGGGTTGTCCATACATTTCGGCTTGGTCGTCCCTCCTGAATTCGTGGACGTGGTGATGGTAGCCCCCCATGCTCCCGGCGAGATCATGCGGAATCTGTTTGAGCATGGAAAGGGCGTGCCCTGTTTCGTTGCCGTGTGGAGGGATGCAAGTGGAACCGCAAAGAAAACGGCTTTGGCTTACGCCAAAGCCATCGGATGCACTCGGGCCGGCGCGTTCGAGACCACCTTCGAGCTGGAAGCGGTGGGTGATCTCTTCGGAGAACAGGCCGTGCTCTGCGGCGGTGTGCCCGAGTTGGTCAGGGCCGGTTTTGAGACGCTGACGGAAGCCGGTTTTCCCCCGGAAAACGCTTACCTGGAATGTCTGCACCAGTTGGACTTCATCGTGGACGCGATCAAGAAATACGGCATCGCCGGGATGTACGATCGGATCAGCCAGGTTGCGGAATACGGGTCGTATGTCTCCGGCAGCAAAATCGTGGACAAACAAGTAAAGAGACGAATGGCCGGCCTTCTTAAAGAAATCAAAAGCGGTGCTTTTCTCGAAGGTTGGATCAACGAATACCAAGGCGGAATGAAGAACTACCGCCGAATGAAAAGAGGAATCCGGAAACATCCCATAGAGCAAGTCGGCAGGAAGATCAGAGCCTACTCGGATTAACCTATTTCATTCCGTGATTTTCTCAAACATCCTATGTTATCCAGAGCAAAACTGAAAGAGCTGGGCAAGCTCAAAACCAAAAAGGAGCGGGCTGCCCAGGGAAAATTCGCAATTGAAGGATTACGACTCTGTGAGGAGGCGGCTGCTTCCTCTTGGACCATTGAATTGGCTCTTTTTACCCGACCCTTCGGAGAGAAAAACCGCGAGAACGCACTGCTTAAGAGACTGCATTCATCGGGAGTAGAGTCGATTGTGGTAAAAACCCAGGATCTCGCTCGGCTCTCCGACACGGTAACCGCCCAAGGCATAGTCTGCGTGGTGAAAACCAAACAACGCTCGCTCGACGACCTGTGGACCAAAGACCGGCTCAGCGCATCAAAAAGTCAGGTGGTGCTGGCGCTGGACGGCATCAGCGATCCGGGGAATGTGGGGACCTTGATAAGAACGGCAGACGCCTTTGGAGCGGCTGCCGTGCTCCTGTCATCCGACACGGTGAAGTTGTATAGTCCGAAGGTGATCCGCTCCACCATGGGCTCTGTCTTCCACCTGCCCGTATTCGATGAGATTAATCTGGAAAAAATCATACCCCAGATGAAGAAGACGGGTTTTCGAATTCTGGGCACCCACGTTACCCAAGGAAAAAGCGCAGACCAGGTGCGTCCCTCAAGAAAAACCTGTTTGTTGATCGGCAGCGAGGCCG
>CAZWAO010000270.1:0-3446 GCA_964631815.1 uncultured Ignavibacteria bacterium
TGGTCACGGTGAAGGAGGCTTTGACCAGATCGCTGAACGTTCCCGCAGTTCTGCTTTTGGCCGACGTGGGCGTGTGGGATTTCATCTCCTTCCTAAAGGACGGCGGCATCTCCACCTTGGACCCCAAGAGAACCGACTATGGACTATCCGTCATCCTGGGAGGCTGCGACATCAAGCTGATCGAGCTGGTTAACCTCTATTCCGCACTGGCCAATTCCGGCAGATATAGGCCCATCCGATATAGCCGGGACGAGCCTGTGTCGGATGGAAAGCAGATACTCTCCGAAGGCGCTTCCTACATCACATCCGAGCTGTTGACCGAGGTGGTGAGGCCCGACCTCCCAGCCTACTGGGAATACAGCTTGAACCGGCCCAAGGTCGCCTGGAAGACCGGAACTTCCTACGGCCATCGCGACGCCTGGAGCATCGGCTATACCAGGGGGTTCACCATAGGCGTTTGGGCCGGGAACTTCGATGGCCGAAGCGCCCGCGAATTGGTGGGCGCCGAAGTGGCCGGTCCGATTCTGTTCGACGTGTTCGATGCCATCTCCGACAAGGACGACTGGCGATGGTTTGCGCCTCCCTACTCCGTGGGAACCAGGAAGGTCTGCGCCGCAAGCGGAATGACGCCCAACCAAGACTGTCCTCATACGGTAGAGGAACTGTTCTTGCGCGGCGTATCGCCGACCACTCAATGCAAGGTTCATCGGGCGTTTTACGTCGACCAGGAAACCGACTATCGACTGTGCAAATCGGATCTCGAGGGACATGCTTACGAGAGGAAGGTATTCGAGATCTGGCCGCCTGAGGTAGCCACCTGGATGGAGCGAAACGGATATCCGCTGCAAAAGATTCCTCCTTTGATGCCTGCCTCTCAGACCATGATGGCCGGTGTCGGACCGGTGATTCGGTCGCCGGATGCCACCTGCGAATATGAGCTGCGTCGGGGCGTCAGCCCGGAGTATCAAAAGATTCTTCTGGATGCTTCGGCGGAGAACTCGGTGAATAAGATATTCTGGTTTCTGGACGGGAAGCTGGTGTGGTCCGGCCCGCCGGAGGAGAAGACGTTTGTTCGTCCCCGGATCGGAGAGCACACCTTGGTATGCGAGGACGACCACGGGCGAAGTACATCCATGAAGTTGGTGATCAGGTGAGCCTGCGGGTTCTCCCGCGTTGGGTCATATCCACGCATTAGACCTGATGGAACGACAAAGCCACCGCTATCGATATTAAACCACCGCAAGCCGTGGGCCACGCGCCAACTAAAATCTTGTTGCCAGCGGAGAAAAAAAGTCCATAGATTGAGAGCCCAAAGGGGATTTCTGATGAGGGCTGCCCGAATAGTCTGGGTTTGAAAGGAATATCAACAGACGAGGTCGAGAACCTCTAATAGAAAGGAGGCTGACATGAAGAAGTTCTTCATAGTTCCTCTCTGTTGCCTTGCGCTGGTGAGCTGTGGGAAGCAAGGCCCCACGGGACCAATGGGCCCACAAGGCCCCCAAGGGGAAACGGGACCAGCGGGGCCACAAGGAGAGATTGGGCCTGTTGGGCCAGAAGGAGAGACTGGGCCTGCTGGGCCAGAAGGAGAGACTGGGCCTGCTGGGCCGCAAGGAGAGATTGGGCCTGTTGGGCCGCAAGGAGAAACTGGAGCGACAGGGCCACAAGGAGAGACTGGGGCTGTTGGGCCACAAGGAGAAACTGGAGCGACAGGGCCACAAGGACCGCCGGGAGTGTCACTAGTCAAAGAGTACACAGGAACAATCTCCGCTGATGGTAGCTACTACCTTAATGTCCCTGAAATCACGGGCAAACGAAGCACAACCGTTGTCATGGCTTATTGGGCCTACCAATCATCTTCTGACATTTGGACGCCTATGGCAGATGGTTGGTTAGGTGTAGATGCCCGCATATTCTCGGTTTCTTGGACCTTTGGCAAAGTCTATTTCTACGACATGGCGGCTGGTGATCTTTACTTGGTACAGGTGTTTCAACACAACTGATCCTACCTGTTCAAGTTGATTTCATATTCGTCTATCCGAGGCGGTCGTCTGTTGGTTCGGCGGGTGGCCCGGCCTGCCCGCCATCAGCGGAAGATCTCCTTCGTGGTGGGCCTGCTCGTCAGGCCGCGTGTATCACTATCGCTAATCGAGCAACGGTATTGTTGTGGCCAGCCAAGCTGAGACTAGTTCAGAGGACGACGGGATGCAATTCCGAACGCCTCACGGCGGGTGGCCAAGCTGAAATTTGTCAAGCAGCAGTCATTTCCGGTCGATTCTTTCAAAGCAGGGGACGCAAGCCGCCAATCGGGGGGATTCTCACATGCCGGAATTGAGAAAAGACATAGTGACCAGGGAGTGGGTCATCTTAGCTAAAGAAAGAGCTAAGCGACCCTCGGATTTCAATCAGAAGAATGGGATGCAGCCGGTTCCACACCACGATGCCAACTGTCCCTTTTGCGTGGGCAACGAGTCGCTGACGCCTCCCGAGGTGTTGGCCTATCGAGAGCGCGGAACCAAGCCGGACCAACCCGGCTGGAGAGTGAGAGTGACCGCCAACAAGTTCGCAGCTTTGGATAGAGACGGGGAGCTTAATCGGCAGGACGTCGACATTTACGACATGATGAACGGGGCGGGCGCTCATGAAGTGGTGGTGGAAACCACGGATCACGGAAAGTCCATCGCCCACATGGAACCAAAAGAGGTGGAGGAGGTCATCTGGGCCTATTGCGATCGCTATAACTCTCTCCGGGAAGACCCCCGCCTGAAATACATCCTGGTTTTCAAGAACTATCGGGAGGAAGCGGGATGCTCGCTGGCACATCCCCATTCCCAGATCGTGGCCACGCCGGTCATTCCGCAGAAGGTGTGGGGAAAGATCAAAGGGGTGGAGCAATACCTGGAGTACAGAGACAGATGCGTCTACTGCCACATCATCGAACAGGAGTTGGGCGATCGGGAACGATTGATAGTGGAGAACGGCGGCTTTGTAGCTTGCGCTCCCTTTGCCTCGCGCTCACCGTTTGAAACTTGGATTATTCCCAAGACCCATCGGTCCTGCTTCGCCCGCATGTCCAGGTTCGAGGTGGCGGAGTTCGCCCAGATTCTGAAAGAGACACTGCTCCGGCTGTATCATTGTCTTTCCGACCCGCCTTATAACTACACGTTGCTGACCGCGCCTTGCGATTCGGACATGCTGGACAATTTCCACTGGCATCTGGAGATAGTGCCTCGTCTGACCACACCGGCGGGCTTCGAGATGGGCACCAGTATTTACATCAACGTGGTCTCGCCGGAGGATGCCGCCAGGTATCTAAGAGAGGTCGAGATTCCAGAGAGCCGGACTGTCCCGGTATAACACTTCCGTTCGGCGGAAGATTCGTGACCTACTCTGCGTACTCAGATATTCTGGGAAAACCTACGAAAACAACTAGCAGGGACAGGATTTGC
>CAZWAO010000271.1:0-3437 GCA_964631815.1 uncultured Ignavibacteria bacterium
GCATCACCGACCACCAGTAGCCATCATAGGTCCAGACTTTGGATTGAGGTTTTTCACCGGTTATAGCGGCGGAGGTGAATTGTTGAAGCGAGGTAATCGAGCTGAAATTCTGCGCAAACACGGACGAGGTCCCTACAAACAGCATGCAGGCAGCTATCACCAGGATTTTTAGGTAAGGTATTCCCGCATTCCTCTGCCTCAGGTAACCTTTGAGCCAATTCAGGGCTGCGCTATCAACTAAATAACGTCCGACAGACCAAACTGATGCCAAACTCTTTCGCTTGTTTAACATGGTGGCCACTTCCTCTCATGTGTTTTGTTATGGTTGCACTTTTTGTCTAACGCTCCTGCTTTACAAAAGGTCTACTTGATCAGCAGCATTTTCTTTGTGGCAGCAAAACCACCCGAGACCATCCGGTAGAAATAGACCCCACTGGAAACCTCTATCCCCTCCTGGTTCCTACCATCCCAAATCACAGTGTGATGCCCAGCGAGCTTAGACTCATCCACCAGAGTGCGGACTAACTGACCTTGGATGTTATATATCTTGAGTGATACCACTCCCGCCTGAGGCAGCTGATAGGCTATCTGGGTCTGCGGATTGTAAGGATTGGGATAGTTCTGGCTAAGCTCATAAGCTGAAGAAATCTGAGAAGTAGCTTCGTGTTCCGTGTCCTCCTGTTCTACTGAAAGTTTGTGGTTCTCTCCATCCCGCACATCGATCAGGTTGAAAGAGTAAGAAATATCCCCTTGCTTCAAAAGCCTGAAGGTCAAACTGGCTATCTCCCCTGAACCACCAATAACCATCTCTCCCCCTAACAAGGCCAAACTCACATCCACCTGGTGGTCCATCTCTCTCCCATCAAAGAAAAGAGGACAAGCGGCACCCTTCAGCTCATCGCCCCTATCCACTCGGACAAGCTCAAGTTGGAAAGGATCATAAGGAAGGACAAAGTGGATCCCTTTTACCGTACCGGGATTGTTCCTCAGAAGCACTTTCACCTCAAACTCCTGACCCACCTGCAAGTCACCTGTTGGCATCATCACAGAAAGCACCAAAGGTCCTAAGACATCCTGATCTGCAAATATCGGAGCAATCTTCAGATTTGGACTAACTGTTGCAAAATTGATGGCAAAAATCACCAAATCCTCAAAATCTATCCGGTTGTCTGTGGTGGGTATCCCCTCGGGACTCATGTCATAGGTGGGACCTATATCAAAATTACGGTTATAGTAGAGATCACCAGCTGATGTATAGAAGGCATCGGAGAGAATGACTAGGTCCGAGTAATAGACTTCTCCTTCACCAGTCACGTCCCCCAGCCAATAGTTGGTGGCTCTGCCGGTGTCACCTACAGCCAGGGCGGAATAGTTCCCGGCTCTGTCATAGGAGAAGATGCTGTAGTAGTAAACATTCCGTGGCATGGCAACGGCATCGCTAGAGTCCCTGAAGCTCGTGGCCAAACCTTTGAACGCAGAATCCCCTTCCGTGGCACTTGGCGGGTAGCCAATTGCAGCACAGGTGTCATCATATTCCGGATAGGCGTAATCGCACCATGGATTGCGGCGAATCATTACACCTCTGAAGTCCTGATCTGAGGGATTGGTCCAACTCAGCTTGCACTTCTCATGACCAGGCTGCGCCGTCAGGCCGGTCGGAGGACCTGGAGGGGTAATGTCGTAGGTGAAGACCCACAAATCGCCGCAAGTGTCCTGGTTTGCGTTACCCGCGTCATCCATAATCTTAAAGTAGATATCATGTGTGCCCTCAGACACGCTCGGCACCATCCAGTTGACGGTAGTGTCGGAGGTATTCGAGTTATAGAACCATAACTCGGTCCAGCCTCCTCCGGCGCAATCATCTATCTGATAATAACCACGATCCATTCCCAAGTCAGCATGAAACACCACAACCAACGTAGGTTGGTAGTTAATAGTATCCCCTGAAACGGGTGAGGTTACCTGAACCGTGGGACTACCAGCAAACGAAGCGTTGATCGTATGATTAGCCGTAACATTGTTAAAGGTATAGCTGGTCACCGCCCCAACCGAAGAACCATCAACCAGAACGTCAGCCACACAATAACCGGTATTAGGTGTAATGATAAAGGTCTGATCAGCTCCATGATTCACAACCACAGAACCACTGGGACTGATGGAACCGTTGGCTCCGGCACTGGCGGTGATGGTATGGGTATCTATCGCAAAACTGGCAGCAATGGTATGGTCGGTGGTCACGTTGGTGAAGGTATAACTGGTCACCGCTCCCACCGAAATGCCATCCACCAATACATCCGCTACATGATAGTCGGCGTCAGGGGTGATGGTGAAACTCTGATCATCTCCATGATTCACAACCACAGAACCACTGGGACTGATCGAACCGTTGGCTCCGGCACTGGCGGTGATGGTATGGGTATCTATCGCAAAACTGGCAGCAATGGTATGGTCGGTGGTCACGTTGGTGAAGGTGTAACTGGTTACCGCTCCCACCGAAATGCCATCCACCAATACATCCGCCACATGATAGTCAGCGTCAGGGGTGATGGTGAAGCTCTGATCGGCTCCGTAGTCCACACTGATTGCACCGGAAGGATCGATGGCACCGTTGGGTCCAGCAGTTGCCGTGATTGTGAGCGGATTGGGGCTATTGTAGTCCACCACAAGCCGAGGCCGCAGCGAAACGGTCGCGTACTCACTTGAGCGCAGATCCACGCCGTTCGTCCCCGAAGGCTGGAACAGCCAGCCCTTGTTGAGACTCGGACTCGTCACCCAGGCGGCCAGACTCGCAGTAACATCCACCGACCCCGTGCCCAAAGCGCTAGGCGCGGAGCCCACGAGGACACCGTAGTCCTCCGCCTGTACCCCCGGAGTTCCCCCGAAGCTGTTGTAGGTCTCGGCTTCCGTCCAATCCGTCAGAACTTCGTTCACAGAAGCTACGTCCCCCGCGTCCCACACCTCATAGAACAGTGTCGCGGACTGAATCTCCGCCCCAAGTGGAATCTGTCCCAGCCCCGAACCGAATATGTTCTCGAATCGGATCAACGCATACTTCGCTCCCGCCGTCTCGTCCTGTCCATCCCAACCCACTTCATCCAGCGAACCGAACTCAGAATCCGGCGCACCTTCGCGCAGGTGGGTATCCTCGGTTCCGACATAGCTGTTCACGCCTTCCTGGAACGTCGCCTGGAACATCGCAAAGCTGGCAGCAATGGTATGATCGGCAATGACATTCGTGAAAGTATAAGATGTCACCGCACCCACCGAGACGCCATCCACCAGAACATCGACAACATTATACCCGCCATTGGGCGTAATAGTGAAGCTCTGATCAGATCCATGATTCACAACCACAGAACCACTGGGACTGATCGAACCGTTGGCTCCGGCACTGGCGGTGATGGTATGCGTATCTATCGCAAAGCTGGCAGCAATGG
>CAZWAO010000272.1:0-3407 GCA_964631815.1 uncultured Ignavibacteria bacterium
TGACGAATCCGTCGACTCTGTGCGCTTGAGCTGCCAGATCCAGCTCCTTGGCAATGGGCCCGAAATCGGTGGCGAACATGTACACTTCCTTTTTTATCCCCCGGATGATGAATCTCACCGGGTCGTCCAGTATAAACTTGGTCGCCAGCCTATAGCCCAGCTTATTGTTCTCCACCTCATTCGGGGCGGACAAATCCTCAAAGGGATTTTGCTTGCTCCATACCCAGTTCCCGCTGGAGATGGGATTGTTTCCGATATACAGGTCTATGCCTCCGCTGGTGGCGACGCTGAATGTATCCAGCACTCGCTTGTTCCTCAGCACCCAGGGAAGCAAAATCAGGCAGGTGATCAAGACCGCCAATATCGCGTTTTTCAGGCCCACAAATGATCTTCGGCTCCACTTGAGATAGAAAAGCACGATCAGCAAAGGAAGAATAAGCGCCACCGCCCTGACCATAACCAGAAGGCCCATCAGGAGTCCGACAATCAACGGTGGAAGGAGGGAAGTCTGCTCCCGGCTTTTCAGCAGGAGAAGGATCATCAGCAAAAGCAAGGTGGTAAAGAGAATCTCTGACGATAGAACATTTGTGTAGAATATTTGGCCGGGGAACAAGATCAGAATCACCAGGCTCAATCGAGCGGCAACCGGACTCACCAGCCGCTTGGCGATCAGATAGGTGAGGTAGCAGATGCATAAGCTCAAGAGCACACTGATCAGATGTACCGCCAGATAGCTGTGCCCGAATATCCAATAGATCACAGCTAAAAAGAGAGGATAGCCGACGGGCCAATATGCGGTGGGCACGCCGTTTTCCTCGTATCTCCAGACCTGCGACAGATGGTAGGCGGCATCATCGTACCATTTCCAGTCGGCATAAAGCTGCGTGGGGACCAGCAGAATCCACAACATTCTCAAAACCAAACCCAGGCCCAGGAACAACAGAAGGAATTTCGCCTCCGGGAGCTTCTCCAGCTCCAAAAGGATTCCTTTAAGAACGTTTCCGCGCAAGAGCAGGAAAAGAAGTAGGCAGATTCCCACAAGTCCGAAGGAAAGAAGCGAGCTTTTCAGCACCAGAAGCGTCTGGGGCACAAGAGACCCGTCAGGACTCAGGTGTAAGAAAAACCGCAGCATCGCCCCGAAGCTGCTGAACGTGGTGAATCCGAAAACTAACAGGAATAGAGCTACCACCGCCACAAATATGACGGCAATCCTGGATGGGCGCATGTTATCTTGCATAACTCAAGGATCGTGCTTAAGACTCACTGTACGGTCACCTCGCCCGCCCTTACCGGCCTTTCCCCCTTCTTGGTCTTGATAACAAGAGAGCCGTTATCGTCGATGTCCTGGGCCGTTCCATCGATTTCTTCCTTGCCGTACTTGACCCGGACCTGCTTGCCTAACAGTGAGGAGAACTTCTTTATCGGCTTTCGCTGATTGGTCAGTCCATGGGCTTTGAAATCCAGATAGACGGCTTCGAACTTCTCCAGAAACGCCGAGAGAAGCTCCAATCTGGACAGCTCCTTGGCCCACTCCATTTTGATGGACGTAACTTTAGACAAAAGGCTCTTGGGAAAGTCGTTCGGCTGGTGATTGACGTTCACCCCGACTCCGGCGATCACGAAGTTGGTTCTGTCCAGCTCCGCGGATAGTTCCAAAAGTATCCCTCCAACCTTCCTGTCGTTTATCAAACAGTCGTTGGGCCATTTCGTCATCGCATCCAATCCGGTGAGGTCCTTTATGGTCTGCGCCAGGGCCAGACCTGCGCAGATGGAAAGCCCGGGGGCCTTGAAGGGCGGTATCTCCGGCCGCAGGATCAAACTCATCCACAAGCCCAGCTTGGGCGGCGAGTACCATCTCCTGCCCATCCTGCCTCTGCCTTTGGTCTGATGATCCGCCACGATCAGGGTTCCTTCGGGAGAGCCGGATTCGGCCAGCCGAAATCCGAGATCGTTGGTCGATCCGATGGTGCGGTAGGCCAATATCTTCTTGCCCAAAATCTTGGTTTTGAGCTTGTCTTTGATTTCCGTGGGAATGAGCAGCTCGGGGACCGATAGCAGTTTGTAACCTTTCCCCTTCTCGGAAGCTATCTTGAAATCCCACCTTCGCAGCTCTTTGATGGATTGATAGATCACGTAAGGATGTATTCCCAGCTTCTCTGCGATCTGTTTGGTGCTTAAGAAAGAGTCCTGGTTATCGCGCAAGAGCGCAAGCAGGTCCTCCTCGGCTGCTTTCAGCGTTGCGATGGCGTTTCGATTGTTTTGGGATGACATAGGAGACAGAAAGGGCGGAGCTGAAGCTCCGCCCCTACGTTTCGTCTTATGGTTGTATAAGGATTAGACTCAAATCCATCGCTGGCGCGGAGTGCGTTAAAGCTCCAACAGAGATGAAGTCCACGCCGGTGAGCGCGATTTTCCTGACGTTATTCAAATTGACGTTCCCGGACGCCTCGATCTTGATTCTCGGACTACGCGAGCGAATCGCCTTGACTGCTTTTTTCATCCGTTCGATGCTCATGTTGTCGAGCATGATCCAATCCGGCTTGGCTTTGATCGCTTCTTCAATCTCCCTCAGGCTTCTGACTTCGACTTCGATCTTCTCTCTTCGTCGCTTGGACTTGGCTTTTCTCATCGCTTCGGCGATTCCGCCTGCTGCTTTGATGTGATTCTCTTTGATGAGAAACATATCGAAAAGGCCCATTCTGTGATTCTGGCCGCCACCGGCTTTGACTGCCTGCTTCTCCAATGTCCTCAAGCCAGGCGTGGTTTTTCTAGTATCGAAAATCTTGGCCTTGGTGCCTTTAATTCTCGACACATACTGTGCGGTCAGCGTGGCGATGCCGGAGAGCCTTTGCAGGAAGTTCAGAGCGGTTCTCTCCGCCGCCAGAATGTCTTTCACTTTCCCTTGAATCGCGGCGATTTTCTGGCCTCTTTTGACCTTTTGTCCATCCCGCTTGAGCATCTTGAACGAGATTCGCCGATTCACTGCCTGGAAAACCTCTTTAGCCACCGAAAGCCCGGCCAGGACTCCATCCTGCTTGGCAACGATCACGGCCCTGCCGGAGAGATTCTTCCGCACCAGGGCCTCTGAAGTGATATCTTTCCTGCCGATATCCTCAGCCAGCGCCAGGCGAATCAATTGCTTTATGTTCGCGTCTGCAATCCGCATAACTTGAGATCTCCAGGAGAAAGCAAGTTAACATAAAAGAGAAAGTTGTCAATTGAAAATCGGAGAAGTGACAGACGAGACAGGAAGGGTAATCACCCTAAAGCGTAGGATGGACAGTCCCTTCTCCCCTCCGGTATGCACCATCTGGTTCATACCTCCGGGGAGGCCTACGGCGTAACCGAGGACAGGATGAGGGGCAGTTCGTAGGTCCGAAATCCTCCCCGTCAGGGGAGGTTTCGGA
>CAZWAO010000273.1:0-3399 GCA_964631815.1 uncultured Ignavibacteria bacterium
CTTGTTCCTGAATCCTAACTGGTAACAGGTTCGACCAGAACTGACCGAAAAAAAATCACCCTCGCCTTCGGGCGGGGGTGGTTTTTTTTGCAGGCTTGGTTCCTTCTCCTCCGTCTGAAAGGGTAAGGATGACGGGAAGAGGAGGAAAACCCGGTTTGCATTGCCGCGACCTTTAGGTCGTGGAAACCGGAAAGACCTAAAACACAACCGGGCTTCAGCCCCTAAGGCCCAAGGGTCAAAACCTCCAAGCAGTTTCTTCTCATTCCAGTCCACGAGCTAAAGCTCGTGGCAATTACTCTCAGATCCCAATCCCCCCGACAAGGATGAAGAAAGTCACTCATCCCTGATTGAACTGATGAAGCAAACGAACCATCCGATTGGGAATCAGCTTAATCCGTCCAGACGGACGCCCGTCTGGGCGCTTCATCTGCTGTGAGATAATCACGCCAGCCGCCCCAGCCCCGACATGGCACGGGTGATGCTTTATCTCTTCTCCCCAAGGGGAGGCCTACGGCATAGCCAAGGTTAGAATGAGGGGGGAAGAAGAAATGGATGTCCCGACGACAAAAGAGAGTATGCAAATCATAGGGGAGGGCATTCAGCCCTCCCCTGATAGAAATCGTTTGAGAAAAAGCAGCCCTACGTCCCCAACTCCCAGGCAGCAAGGTATTCTTTCTGTTCGGGAGTGAGCTGGTCGATCTTAACGCCCATGGATTTGAGCTTCAACCGGGCGATCTCCGAATCGATGTTCTCCGGCACGGCATAAACTCTCTTCTCCAACCGCCGTCCGTGTTGCACCAGATACTCTGCGGCCAGCGCCTGGTTGGCGAAGGACATGTCCATCACGCTGGCTGGGTGTCCCTCAGCGGCCGACAGATTCACCAGCCGTCCGTCCGCCAATAGGTTGATCCTTTTGCCGAAGGGAAGGGTGTATTCGGTCACCGACGTCCGTATCTGTCTTTTCTTCTTGGCCATCTTCTCCAGGCCGGGGATGTCGATCTCCACGTTGAAATGACCGGAATTGCAGACCACCGCGTTGTCCTTCATCAGGCGGAAATGCTCTTTCCGGATGACGTGTATGTCTCCGGTAACGGTGCAGAAGATGTCGCCCACTCGCGCCGCCTGGCTCATGGGCATTACCCGGAAGCCGTCCATGGATGCTTCTATGGCCTTCAGAGGATCCACCTCGGTCACGATCACGTCCGCCCCCATCCCCTTGGCTCTGGTGGCCAAACCTCTGCCGCACCAACCATAGCCGGCCACCACGAACTTGGATCCGGCCAAAAGCGCGTTGGTGGCCCTCAGGATGCCGTCGATGGTGGACTGGCCGGTGCCGTAACGGTTATCGAAGAAGTGCTTGGTCTTGGAGTCGTTCACCGCGATCAAGGGATAGCCCAGCACACCTTGTCTTTCCATGCTCCTCAACCGGATTACGCCCGTGGTGGTCTCCTCGGTTCCCCCTATCACCTTGGACAAGAGGCTCTTCTTTTTTGATAGGAGCGTGCTGACCAAATCGGCCCCGTCGTCCATGGTGATCTGGGGCCGCAGGTCCAAAGCGTCCATGATGTGCCGGTAATACACCCGGTTGCTCTCGCCCTTGATGCAGAACACGCCGATTCCCAGGTCTTTCACCAGGGCGGCTGCCACGTCGTCCTGGGTGGACAGGGGATTGGAAGCGCACAGTGCCACCTGAGCCCCGCCTTCCACCAGGGTGCGCATCAGATTGGCCGTCTCGGTGGTCACATGCAGACAGGCGGCGATTCTCACTCCTTTGAGCGGTTTCTGCTTCTTGAATCTGTCTGCAATCAGCCGGAGCACGGGCATATTCCTCTCCGCCCATTCAATTCTCAGCCTGCCTTCTTTGGCCAGCCGGATGTCCTTGATATCATGGTTCATCGGATGACTCCTTGTAAATCGCTTTCGGTTAAGTTCGTTCTGGGTGGTGAACTTTGGCTTTCTCGATTGTCAAGCATCAGCTTAGCGAAGATGGCGACCGGGTCGCAACACAGGATGCCTTCGCTTCCTCAAATCATACCGCACCAGCAAGCTGGTGCACTCCCTAAAAGAGCGCGAAGGCTTGTCGTAGATTCCGCCTTTGCGGGGCCTTCACGATTTCAAACGACAATTCTCAGTAAAGACCGCAACTCCGCTCCAGCAGGATACACTTGCGTCTTCGGATCACACCGCACCAGCAAGCTGGTGCATTCCGTCGAAGACCTCTCGGCAAGGGACATTAGGCCTCCCTTTTCAAATCCTCCGCCTTGTCCGTCTTTTCCCAGGTGAAATCCGGCTCGCTTCTGCCGAAATGCCCATAGGCAGCGGTTTGCTTATAGATGGGCCTCCGCAGGTTGAGCATCTCCATGATGCCGGCTGGGGTAAGCTGGAAGTGTTTCCTTATCAGTTGGCTGAGCTTTTCGTGCGGTATCTTCAAGGTGCCGAAGCTGTTAAGCATGATGGAAACCGGATCGGCCACCCCGATCACATAGGCCAATTGGATCATCAGCTTGTCGGCCAATCCCGCGGCCACCACATTCTTGGCTATGTAGCGAGCGGCATATGTGGCCGAGCGGTCCACCTTGGTGGGGTCCTTCCCGGAGAAGGCTCCCCCGCCGTGGGGAACCATTCCTCCATAGGTGTCGACGATGATTTTTCTGCCGGTCATCCCGGTATCCGACTGGGGCCCTCCGATTACGAATTTTCCCGTGGCGTTGATGAAAAACTTGGTTTTCTCATCCAAAAGGTCCGCTCCAATGACCGGCCTCACCACTTTCTCAACTATCTCGCGCCTGGCCTCTTCGGTGATGGTCTTGCCGGAGGAATCCAGGATGCTCTCACTGTGCTGGGAGGCCAAAATCACCGTATCCACCCGCTGGGGAGAATCATCTTCGTATTCCACGGTCACCTGCGATTTCCCGTCCGGCCCCAGGTAGGGCAGCATCCCTTCCTTCCTGACCTGGCTCAATCGGCGGCATAGCTTGTGGGCCAGCATGATGGGCAGGGGCATAAGCTCGGGGGTCTCCCGGCAGGCATATCCGATCATCAAACCCTGGTCTCCT
Organism: uncultured Ignavibacteria bacterium; assembly: GCA_964631815.1. Taxonomy (GTDB): domain Bacteria; phylum Zixibacteria; class MSB-5A5; order MSB-5A5; family SM1-73; genus SM23-73-3. Next base: position 3,057 of record CAZWAO010000273.1, read on the forward strand.
GCTCCGCCGGTATCCACGCCCTGGGAGATGTCCGGGGACTGGCTGCCGATGGCATTCAAGATGGCGCAGCCCTCCGCGCTGAACCCATACTTAGCTTCCGCGTAACCGATGTCCTTGACCAGCTTCCGCACCAGGCGAGGCAGCTCCACGTACCCTTTGGTGGTTATCTCCCCTCCCACGATGACCAAACCCACGGTGACAAACGCCTCGCAGGCCACCCTGGCTAAAGAATCCTGCCTGAGGATCTCGTCTAAAACCGCATCCGAGATCTGATCACACATTTTGTCCGGATGTCCCTCCGTAACCGACTCGGAGGTAAACAGATACTTCTTTGCTGGCATGT
>CAZWAO010000274.1:0-3379 GCA_964631815.1 uncultured Ignavibacteria bacterium
AGATATTATGTCAATCAAAGAATCTATCCTAAATATCTTTGCTCACAAAAGGACAAACAAAATCATTTTTAGCCCAAGGCTTTACTATTGGTATATTGGCAATCAGTTATATTTAACAATCAATATGCATAGAAATAACACCATTCCATCTCATTTTTTTGGTAAAACTCAAATGGAAATTTATAAAATGTTATATGCTTCCCCCCGATATGTCTCTGAAACCTTATATATTGATTTAATTGAGACAAAATTGAACTCAGATTCAAATATAATTATTGAGCGACATTCTGGTTCAAAACAAGGTGAAACAATAATTTCATATAAGACTCCCTTAGGAAATCTCAAACAAATTGAAAGTATAGGAGGAGGGTTAGGTGGTCATCCCACAGAATATCCCATTAAATCATTAGATGACTTAAAAGTTATGGAATACATTTTGGAAAATACCACTTATACCTTTTCAAGTAATAACTTTATTAAGGCTGAAAAAGAATTTGGGGAATTAGGAGTAGTAAGTACTTATCTACCTCATTCTCCATATCAGAAATTAGTGACAGAATTAATGGGGTTTTCAAGGACAGTTTTATTCTTGAAACGTTATCCAGATATAATAGAAAAATTTATGCTCTTTTTAGCCCAGCAAGATGATAAAGTTTATGATGAAATTATTCATTCACCAATCAAAATTTTAAACTTAGGTGAAAACATTGATGGAAACTTAAGTCCACCTCATTATTTCGAGAAATACTTAATTCCATATTATGAAAGGAGAGTAAAGCAAATCCATCAAGCTGGGAAGTATTGTCATATTCATATGGATGGATCGTTAAAAGATCTGTTACCATATCTAGAGGATCTACCCTTTGATGGATATGAGGCTTTAACTCCTTATCCTCAAGGTGATGTTAGTTTGGAAGAAATAAAGGAAGCGATTGGAGAGAAAATACTCTTAGATGGCATTCCTTCTATCTTATTTTTACCTGAATATTCTATTGATTATTTAAAGAATTATTTTACCCAAGTTATTGACAAATTTTATCCCAATTTAATATTAGGCATTTCTGACGAATTAAGCCCAAACGGAGATATAAAAAAGATCGAATATTTGGCTGAAGAAGTAAAAAATTATGAATTTTAATATTATAGTTAATGAGGAAAATATTTTAACTATCATCTTCTTTTCAACATGAATAAATAGAAAATCAAAGATAATGTTAGAAGACAATAAAGTAATCTTGACAGCTACAACAGCTAATTCGTGGATTTATCCTGAAGTTAAGAACTGGGCTGAAAATTTGGATGATCTAATAAAAGACGTTATAGAATGCTACGAAGCAGGTGCAACTATAGCCCACGTTCATCTTCCAAGGGGGCAAGAAATTGAAACAGTCAATAGAATAAGAGAACAGTGCGATATCATTATTCAAGGAGGGATGTCAAGTGATATAATACCAGATAGGAAAGGGGATTTTGAAGCGAAACCTGATATGCTATCAATTATTCTTAACCATCACGATGAGCATTTCACGCAAATTCGTGTAAACCGGCTTCACACTTTAGATGAACTTGAAGAATATTGCATAAAATGTAAAGAAAACAAAATAAAGCCAGAATGGGAAGTTTGGAATACAGGATCATATTGGAATCTAAATTATTTAATAGATAAAGATTTGTTACAGCCCCCACATGTATTAACATTATTTTTTAATTGGCCAGGAGGAACTTGGTCACCCCCTACTGCAGATGAATATTTACACCGCATTAAATACATGCCTCCCAAATGTGTGCATTCGGTAAGCATTATGGGTGAAAATCAGACTAAAATTGCGATGCTTGCCATATCTCATGGAGGTAACGTTCGGGTTGGAACAGAAGACTATCCTTTTATAAAAAGGGGTACGCCTGCAGTTAATAATGCTGAAATTGTAGCAAAATTTGTCCGTATTTGCAGGGAAATGGATCGTGAAATAGCCGATCCGACCGAAGCTAGAAAAATACTGAAATTAAAATGATAAAAAAGTAGTTTTTTTCTGGTTTACCAAATGAAAACTAAATAAAACCATTCAAATCGTCATTGATCTCCAGAGAAATTTAAAAAGTTTTAAAAGTTCTAACATAAAAGTTTTATCAATACCTCTATTTCGTCCTTTAAGAAAAAGATATAAGAAGTGTTGAAGAAAATGGATGATTTTTTGTATATATTAGGTGTTTTTTTAGCCATATTATCTGGAAGTTTAAATAATATAGGTTCAGTATTTCAAAAAAAAGTAGTTAATGAAATACCTCCAGAGGCAAAATTCTTTAGAAGTTTAGTGAAAAAACCTTTATGGATAATAGGATTAATTCTGCAAATGGTAGTAGGCTCAGTTTTTTTCTTGATCGCTCAAATTTACATAGGTCCCGCATTAATACCCGGTTTGATGGCATTTGGTTTAATTTTTCTCGCGATTGGATCCGTTAAGATAGTTGGTGAGACTCTAAATAAAGTAGAGATTATGGGAATTCTTTTAATGATTTTTGCGATCTTTCTATTAGGATTATCTGAATTAAGTATCGATATTACTGTTATAGACATATTAGCTTTTGATCTCGTACTTAACATCATTATTTTTACAATTTTATTATTTCTTGGTTCAATCATCTGTGAGATTTTACAAAGAAAAATTGAAAAATTAAAAGGAATTTTGTTGGCAATATCTTCGGGTTTCCAGTTTTCATTAACAAATTTTTGGATTGCTCCACTAATGGCAGTCATCGCTCATGTCTTTGAGGGAACCGCTAATTTTGGCGAGTTATTCTTATTTATAGCAAGTGCAGTAATATTAATTATAGCAAATATCATAGGGACGATGGAAATCCAACAATGCTTTCAAGTAGCTAATGCCAGTCGAATGATTCCTATTCAGCAAGTACCCATCCAAATTACTCCAGTGATAGCATATTTTTTTGTTTTTACACTAATGCCCTCAACAATTTTTCCTATCATATACGTGATTATTAGTGTTTCTTTAATAATATTAAGTTCTTTCCTATTAGCAAAAAGACAACAAAAATTAGAAGCTATAAAATAAGGTCAGAAAATTGACAAAAATAGTATTCTTTCAGCCACATCCGGATGATTTAGAGTTAAATTGTGGTCATCTCATTCATTATCTTGCAACAAAAAGTAAAAAGGAATATATTATAAAGATCGCATCGACAACAAAAGGTGAATATGGGCTTGCTGGTGCTCAATATGATAAGTTTAAAGGCGATTTTTTAGCAAAAATTAGAACTCGAGAATTATGCAAAGCTCAAAGTCTTCACGGAATACCTCCAGAAAACATTCATTTTTTTGGTTATGTTGATGGTTTAGTAGAATTTACCAGAGAATTTGTAA
>CAZWAO010000275.1:0-3371 GCA_964631815.1 uncultured Ignavibacteria bacterium
GAACTCCTTGACCAGATCGTCATTGGTGAAGTCGGAGCCCATCCAGGAGCTCATCATCATCGAGGGGGGAATTTTGATCACCTTGTTGGTCTTGGGAAGGTAGTTCCACATCTCGTTTTTAATGCGCAGGGTGGCCACTCCCTTTTCCTTGTCCGGGGAGGTGATTCGAATGAACGTTTTGTCCGTTCCCTGACTCCAGGCTTTCATGGTCAGCGTGCGCTGCCAGTGAGGGGTGACTATCTCCATCTCCAGCTCGGAGTAGCTGGATTGGGAGCGATACAACTGATCGATCTCGCGGACTATCCGGTCGATTTCCGCCTGGGTCAAGCTGTCCGCTGGTGCAGCCTTAGCAGGCAGAGCTGCCACCAACGGCAAGAGAAGGATCATCAATCCCATCCTGATCATGGTCGGTTCCCTTTTTGATTTCATCTTCGGTCGACTAATATCGGACGGAGTCACGGCGACAAACCTGCATGCCCGACTGCCGACTGTCCATCATATTATCTCCCAATATACTGCATAGGGTCTGAAAGGGCCAAAAAAATCACAAAAAAGTCTATGTCCGGCTCGGAGAATTAGCCATATTGGATATTGGATGGAGACAGCGCCGAGTGCAGCGCCGGCCGGAGATTATGTCGGCGCCTCACGAGGACTGCTCTGAACCGTGGTTCGAAAAAGGAATTAGGAGACAAATGTCGTGGTTGATAAGAGAATCCGCTTGACCGCATTGACCAAAGCCGCAGGCTGAGCAGCCAAAATGGGTCCCGAAACCCTGGCGCAGGTTCTGCGCCCCATGCAAGGTTTGTTTCCCGCGGACAAACATCCCGATCTGCTGGTGGGTCTGGAAATCAGCGACGATGCTGCGGTTTACAGGATCAGCGATGAGCTGGCCGTCATTCACACGCTGGATTTCTTCACGCCGGTGGTGGACGATCCTTATGATTACGGAGCCATAGCCGCCGCCAACGCCATGAGCGACATTTACGCTATGGGCGGCGAGGTGGCAATGGCCTTGAATATCTGCGGCTTCCCTCGTGATCTTCCGGTCGAGATGATCTCGGAGATCCTCCGGGGAGGAGCAGAGAAAGTTGTAGAGGCTGGCGGCGTTCTGGCCGGTGGCCACACCATAGAAGACAAGGAACCGAAGTACGGCTTGTCCGTTATGGGCTTGGTGCATCCGGATCGAATCCTGACCAAGGCCGGAGCTAAGCCGGGTGATGTTCTGGTGTTGACCAAGCCCTTAGGCGTGGGAATCATCACCACGGCGCTGAAAGGTGGTGCGGCCGAACCGGATCACGTGGCAAAAGCAGTGGAGAGCATGAAGAAGCTCAATCGTGCCGCAGCCCGGCTGATACAAAAGGTGGGCGTGCATGCCTGCACCGATGTAACCGGATTTTCGCTTCTGGGCCATGCCTGCGAGATGGCGGAAAAAAGCAGTGTCTCACTTCGCTTCGACTTGAACAAGCTTCCCTTCCTGGACGGGGCACATATATATGCAGGAAAAGGGCTATTCCCCGGTGGCTCGTGCCGAAATCGGGATTGCTACAAACCATCAGTGGGATTCGCTCCGAGCATTCCCGAAGAGACGCAGATGCTGCTTTTCACGCCGGAGACGTCCGGAGGCTTGTTGGTCGCTGTCTCTTCGGAGAGACAAAACAAGCTGACCAGCCTTTTTTCGCAGGAAGGACAGTCACACTGGGTGGTAGGTGAGGTCGTCGAAGGGAAGGGGGTCCAGGTCGTTTCTTAAGCACATGAGTTTTGCAAGACCACCATCGAATCCCAGCTTGAATTCCGCCTCCCCTACGCGAAGTATCTCTCGGTTTCTGGCATTCACGAAGCTGAACCCCTACCTTTTTATTCTTGACTTTCCCTCATGACCATTTATGTTGAATTTGCGGGCGAAACTGTGGCATATGGTTCGGTAATAACTAGATTCCTCAAAGTGTTTTGAGCCCAATTCAGCTTATTCTTCTGATCTTGGTTCTGTTTTCATGTCTGGTTTGTCTGCTGATGGTCTACAGTGTATTCCGTGTAATAAAGAGTCCACAGAGATTACATTCTCCTGACGATTCCACGTTACTCGATGATGCCCGTCGGCCGGAACGAGGGGAAGCCAAGACTCCTCTTCCGCCGGTATCCATACTCAAACCTCTTTTTGGAGCGGGAGAAGGTTTAAGGCAGAACCTAAAGTCGTTCTTTCGCTTGAACTACCCCAAGTACGAGTTAGTGTTTTGTCTGGATGAAACGGATCCAGCCATGGTCGTCGTGAGGGAGCTTCGGGACGAATACCCGGAGGTCCTCGTGAAAATCGCAAATGAACATGAGCACCTGGGGCTAAATCCCAAGGTAAATAACCTCTCCAGGGGGTGGAAAAAAACCTCCTACAATCTGATTTTGATAAGCGACGCCGACGTTCTGGCATACAATGACTACCTTCAGGATACCGCGGCCTTATTTGAGGATCCTTCCGTCGGTGTGGTGACGAATCCCATTCGCGGAATAGGTAAGGGTACATGGGGGGCGATCTTGGAGAACCTGCACCTCAACTTTTTCGTGATTGGAGCAACCTGCTTTCTCTATCGTTTCATCAGACGTACGTGCGTAACGGGCAAATCCATGCTCCTCAAGAAAGAAGATATGGAAAAAGTTGGCGGGCTTGCCGGCATAAAGGACTTTCTGGCCGAGGATTACATTCTTGGTATGAAATTCCAGCGCCTGGGCAAGAAGGTGGTTCTCTGCGATCACCTGATTGCCAGCAACAATACAAAAAGGTCCACCCGGCGCTTCCTGGCCCGGTCGCTTCGCTGGTCCCAGATGAGATTAAGGCTGAACGTTTGGAGCTATGCCTCGGAGATGTTTTCAAACCCAATCTTCTGGGCGGTAGCTTTGGTTTTTCTCTCATCCTTCTCCACTATCTCGATTTGTGTTCTGGTGGGAGTCGGCCTTTTCAAAATAGCGCTGGAGGGGATACAGGGCTGGATGATCCGGGCGGAAACCGGCTTTTTATCCTACCTGTTGGTCCCCATCAAGGATATTCTAATGGGGATCCTGTGGTTCTCCCCATTCTTCAAATGCTCAGTCGAGTGGGGAGGAAAAAGATACAAGATCAAGGCGCATACAAGACTGCAGCCTTACTGATTTCGCTCGCTCTGGTTGTGGGAAATCCACCGGGCGCTCCGACATTCCGTCTATGAATCTGGTCAACAGCCAGCAAATCGCAGGACTCCGAAATGTTTGAAATTGAAAGCATAGCGAAACCAAACCATTTGCCTTTTGCTCCGAATGAGGCTATTTTTCATTAGACATAGAAAAAGCAGAATAACATGAAGAGAGGAATACGCTATGGGACATGCCGTGGGAAAAGACATTTA
>CAZWAO010000276.1:0-3361 GCA_964631815.1 uncultured Ignavibacteria bacterium
TTTATATTCTGAACCGTTTATTCAAGCATGGGCCGCCCTGCTGCTTTGACTGCTGCACGGGCTGGTAGAGAACAGGCCAGGGGAGATGGAAAGTGTGAGCAAAAGAAGAATCTCATTATAGATGCTGCTAAATCCTGCTCAGGAGGGCCAAAATGAAAAAGGTTTCTCTAGTAATGTTGGCAGCGCTCTTTCTGATCTTGCTCCACGACTTTCCCCGGGCGCAGGATGCTGGTGTGCCGGATACCTTGTATATTGAGGTCTATCCCGGAGACCAGGTTGTTGATCTGCCCGGGCCTTGGTTTGTGCGTTTCCCCATCTATGTAACCAATGATGTCGTTGATCCTGTAACCGACTCCATCGCGGGCTTCATAATCCCACTTTGTTACGATGTCAGCAGTCCCGGCACAGTGGATTACTGCAGCTTGGGCGTATGGTGGAATGGTTTCAGCCTGTTCGACATTCCCGGCGGCGAGGTCCAGCAGAACCGCAGCATCTTCCGTCACCTTCCTTCCATGCAGGACGTGCAGATCCATAACCAGATGTTGGATCTGAACTCCAACTTCATCAACGGATGGGATTTTGTAGTGCTGGATCTCGGTGATCAGGTTTCGCACTTCTGGTTCACTGCAGTGCCCACCGGCACCGGGGACCAGAGGTGGCCACCGGGCAGCAGGTCTCTGCTGGCCACCATGACGTTCAAGACGAGTTTCTCTGATAGTGTTCAGCTATGCATAGACACCTGTTTCTGGCCACCGGCGAGCCGCTTTGCTTTCTCCAACTCGAATGCCGAGACTTACATTCCCCAGACCTTCCTGCCGGTTTGTAGGAACGTTAGAGTCTATTTTTGGTTCCCCCCTGTTATGAACTGCCCTCATTGGATACATCATAACAGCAACGGGCATTTCAACTCAGGGGAGCTGACGATCGAATACCCCGCTGGGGTGATTATGTCGCTGGATGTGACTTTCTCCGGGGAAGGTGTGGAAAATGTGACGCTGATCAATGTGGGGGGATTAGGGACATCGTATGTCACAGCAGATGTGGACTACTACGTCACCGACCATTGTCAGGAAGGCGGGACTGTGACCGTGACCATGAGAGACGAATACGGATATGCCGAGTCGTGCGACTTCGATATTATCCTAGGCAATGACCCGCCCCATGTAACCGCTCCCGACACTTTTACCACGCTTTCGGATTACGGCACGGTCGGTTTCTGGGTGTCGGCCGTTGATCCTGATGGAGACTCCATAGTAGCGTTTACCATGGATGGTTTCTGGTGCCAGTCGGATTCGCTTCGCGCTCCCACGTATGCTCCGACCTTTGACGGCAACAATCCGGGCAAGTTTCTGTGGAATCCGCTTGAGGCGGACACGGGCAATTGGATAGCTTTGTTTTCGGCGGAGGATATTTGTGGAGCGGTTGATGCGGAGGATGTGGTGGTTCGGGTGAGCAACATTTTCTGTGGAGACGCGACGGGCGATGGTGCGGCCAACGTGGGAGATGCTGTTTATCTGTTGAACTATCTTTTCAGGGCGGGGGATCCTCCGGAGCCTTTGTGCAAGGGGAACGTGAATTGCGATGAGGTGGTGGACTTAGCGGATGCCATTTATATTCTGAACCGTTTATTCAAGCATGGGCCGCCCTGCTGCTTTGACTGCTGTACGGGCTGGTAGTCCCTTCGTTGCGATCTCAGCAGCGCCAATATCCGGTTGGAATATGGGCGAGAGGTCAGGCTTTGTTGTAGTTAACCTCCGGGAGGAATGAGATGAAAAAGATAGCGGTGGTCTGCCTGGCGGCAGTGATGATCATGGGGTCGGTCGTTTCTGGGTGGCCCCAATGCCCCGAGGACCCCTATGACGCCGGCATCTGCGACACCTTGTACTTGGAACGATACCCTCAGGACGAAACCCTCTTTGTACCAGGACCGTTCCTCGTGCGCTTTCCCATTTACGTGACTCATGACGTGCCGAATCCCAGCACAGATTCGATCTGCGGGTTCGTCCTTCCATTCTGTTACGATGACGAGGGCGCAGGCGGGTATTGCAGTCTTAGCGGCTATTGGAACAACACGGAACTATACCCTTCCGCCAGCATTGATCGCAGCATCTTTCGCCATCTTCCGGACAACGCCACCCGGTTAATAGAAAACCGCATGATGCTGATGTCTGAAGCCATGATGGGTTGGGAGTGGGATTTCACGATCTTGGACTTGGATGGGACTTCCCATTTCTGGTTCACGACGGTCCCGACTGGCAATGCAGATCGAAAGTGGGAGGAGGGAAGCAGGGTTCTTCTGGCCACCATGACTTTCAAGGTGTCGGAGGAGTGTCGCAACCTGATAATCGACACCTGCTTCTGGCCCCCCGCGAGTCGGCTGGTCTTCTCCGATTGCCAGGCCGAAACCTATGTGCCGAGGCATACTCTACCGGTCTCTTCCTGGGTGGGGATTCCCGGCGGATGGGTGGATTGTCCCCCTGCGGACGTGAGGTACGCCAACGGAGCTTACCAGTCGACAGGACTTTTCACGGCTGGCTGCGAACCATGTGGTCACGTGGCCTCCGTGCAGGCGGCTCCCCCTCTGCCACCCGGAGTCTCAGACGTCGGCATCGCTTACACCACTCCTCCGGGTAGTCAATATGCGGACGGTCGTGTGACGTACACGGTCACGGACCACTGCCAATCCGGCGGCTGGCTGAACCTCCTTGTCTTCAACAATGTCGTCAATGGGCCGGTAGGAGAGTGTTGGTTCAACATAGTACTGTCGAACACGGCTCCCCGCGTAAAACCGGACACGGTCAGGGCCCTGGCCGACTACGGCTTTACATTCAGAGTATACGGAGACGATCCTGACTGTGACTCGGTGACGGCGATTGAGTTTGAGGGGATGTGGTACCAGCCCGATTCCTTGCAGCCGCCTGCAAACAACCCCTCCTGTGAAGACGGATATCCGGCGGTGTTCACCTGGTTTCCCACGCAGGCTGACACGGGCGTATGGCTCTGTTCCTTCTCGGCGACCGATGCCTGCGGAGCAGTCGGCACTAGCAGAACGACGATTCTGGTTGGTCCCTTGTACTGCGGAGACAACTACTCCGATGAGAGGATCAGCGTGGGGGACGTGGTTTATCTGCTGAACTACCTCTATGTTGGAGGACCTGCTCCTGATCCCATCTGTAAGGCAGACGCCAACTGCGACGGAGTGGCCAACGTGGGTGATGCCATCATGCTCCTGAACTACCTGTTCAGGCTCGGCACCGCGCCGTGCTTTGGATGCTGTCCGGAGTGAGCCAAATGCGTTGAATTCTATTCCTACCAAATTACCCTAGCGCTCCACTTTCGCAACACGGAAGGTGGGGCGCTT
>CAZWAO010000277.1:0-3358 GCA_964631815.1 uncultured Ignavibacteria bacterium
ACACCCATCCGCACGACGTTCAACAAAGCTGGCTGCGCGCCCAGCTTGACCTGGCCGCCGAGTTAGGGCTGCCGGTAATACTGCACAACCGGGATTCGACCGGCGATTTACTTGCGGTGATCTCAGAATGGCACGCCACGCTCGGTGATGCATTGGGCAAGCGACCGGGCGTGCTGCATTCGGTGTCGGCGGGCTGGACGGAGGCAAAAACCGCGCTTGACCTGGGGTTCTTCGTCGGCTTCACTGGGCCGATCACCTATAAGAACGCCGACGAGATGCGCGAGGTAGCCCGGAAAGCCCCGGCAGGCCAAATCCTGATCGAGACCGACTCCCCATTCCTTACCCCCCAGGCGCACCGGAAAACCAGCAAGCGGAACGAACCAGCCTTCGTGAAGGAAGTGGCGATCAAACTGGCCGAAGTGCGGGGCACCTCGCCGGATGAGATCGCCGCCCTGACCACCCGAAACGCCGCGCAACTCTTTGGCTGGCCCACCACCTGAGGTTATAATGCGGGCGAATAGAGCGCCTTCACGAGCGGCAGCAAAAGGCCGCTCGTTTCATGCGGGGAAACGATGCCCGACCTGTCGATCGTCATCGTAAGCTGGAACGTGCGCGAACTGCTGCGCGCCTGCCTGGCTTCGATCCAGAAGGGGATGGATGCCCTGGAGGTCGAGACGATCGTGGTAGACTCCGCTTCGAGCGACGGGACGCCGGACATGATACGGGCGGAATTTCCCTGGGTAAAGCTGATCGAGCCAGGTGAGAACATCGGTTTCAGCAAGGGGAACAACCTGGGGATGGAAGCGAGCCGGGGGCGGTTCGTGCTCTTGTTAAACCCGGACACGGAAGTGGTGGGCGACGCCCTGCCCCGGATGGTCACGTACCTGGACGCACACCCGGAGGTAGGCGCGCTGGGGCCGCAGTTGTTGAACGCGGATGGCACGATCCAGTCCTCCCGGCGGCGCTTCCCCACGGCATGGACGGCCTTCTTCGAGGCGACCTGGTTGGAGCCAATCGCGCCGCAGGCAATCCTGAGACACTTCAAGATGCTGGACTGCCCAAACGACCAGACCCTATCCGTCGATTGGGTGACCGGGGCAGCATTGCTCGCCCGGCAGGAAGTCGTCGAGCAGGCAGGCGGGATGGACACCAGCTATTTCATGTACTCTGAAGAGCTGGACTGGCAGCATCGGATCACAGAAGCCGGATGGCAGATCGCCTACTTCCCGGCGGCCAAGATCATCCACCACGGCGGGAAGAGCAGCGAGCAGGTCGCCGCGCAGCGGGACATTAACTTCCACACCAGCAAAATCCGCTACTATCGCCGCCACCACGGGCCGCTGCTGGCCGCCTCGCTGCGGGTGTTCTTGTTGGTTGGTTACGTAGGAAGGTTGATCCTGGAAGGGGCCAAGTGGCTGGTGGGGCACAAACGCACAATGCGCAGAGAACGGGTTCAGGCGTACTGGCAGGTGATCCGTTCCGGGCTGAAGGAGTCGTGAATCAGTGCAGGTTGGCTTCGTAACCGGTGAATATCCCCCCATGCAGGGCGGCGTGGGCGCGTTTACCCGCGAAGTTGCCAGGGCGATGGCAGACGCCGGGCATAGCGTATACGTCTTCACACGGGCCGAATGCAAGGATTCTGGCGAGCCTGGCATCATGGTCGAAGCCGGGGTCGAGGAGCGCTGGGGCTGGCCGACTCTGAAGCAGGTTACCCAATGGATCGAGCAAATCCAGGGATCGGGCAACCGATTTAACGCGATCAACATCCAGTTCCAGACGGCAGCCTACGACATGCACCCGGCGATCCACTGGCTGCCCGCGCGGATCAGGGATATTCCCGTCGTCGTCACCTTCCACGACCTGCGCATGCCCTATCTCTTCCCCAAAGCAGGGCTGATTCGAGAGGCAGTGGTCAAGAAGATCGCCCGCGACGCCGACGCAGTGATCGCCACCGACCGGGCCGACGAGGCGACCCTGCGAGAGCGGTGGGCGATCCCGGAGGTGTGCTGGATACCGATCGGGAGCAACGTGACGGCGGCGCTCCCCGCCGGGTTTGACCGGGAGCAGCAGCGGGCGGGGATCGGAGTCGGCCCGGACGACTTGCTGATCAGCTACTTTGGCTTCCTCAACGAGAGCAAGGGCGGACTCGTCCTCGTGGAAGCGCTTGCCCGGCTTGTCGAGAGGGGCGTGCCTGCCCATCTGGTGATGATCGGCGGGCGGGCCGGGTCGAGCGACCCGACCAATTTACAATATGGCGAACAATTTGATGCGCTGGTCGGCCAGCGGGGATTGGAAAAGCGAATCCACTGGACAGGATTCGTGGATGACGAGGGGGTGAGCGCGCACTTCTACGCCAGCGACCTGACCGCCCTACCCTACCTGGACGGGGTTTCGCTGCGGCGCGGGACGCTGATGGCGGCGCTGGCACACGGGCGGGCGATCGTCACCACCCACCCGCAGACGCGCGCCCCGGAGCTGGACGGGGTGGTCGAGACGGTGGAAGCGAACGACCCGGACAGCCTGGCGGAAGCGATCATCAAAGTCTGGCGAGACGCCGACCGCCGGAGGACTCTCGAACAGGCCGCCGCACAGGCCGCGCAGCACTTCACCTGGACGCGGATCGCGGAACGAACAATCGAGTACTTTGAATCAATTCAGGCACCGCCCAGGCAGGACCGGCGATGAGCGATTCAGCCGCACGCCCCAATACACATCCCATAGTGGATAGGCTGCTCGTCGCGCTGCTGGTGATCTTCGCGCTGGCGGCGGGGACGTACAGCGTCCTCACACCGCTTTTCGAGATGTCGGACGAATTGTGGCATTACCCGATGGTCAAGACGCTGGCCGACGGGAACGGGCTGCCCGTGCAAGACCCCGCCAACCCCGGCCCCTGGAAGCAGGAAGGCAGCCAGCCCCCGCTCTATTACGCCCTGGGCGCGGCGCTGACGGCCTGGATCGACACCGCGGACGTGGGCGAGGTGCTGCGCCCCAACCCGCACGTCGACAACGGCGTGATCACCGAGGACGGCAACACCAACCTGATCGCCCACAATTATCAACGGGAACGCTGGCCCTGGCGGGGGACGGTGCTGACCGTGCATCTCGTCCGGTTCTTGTCGGTGGTGATCAGCACGCTTGGCGTTTACTTCACATACCGCATCGGGGAGGAACTATTCCCCGACAAACGGTGGTTAGCCCTGGATGGGGCGGCGGCGATGGCCTTCACGCCGATGTTCGCCTTCATCAGCGGGGCAGTCAACAACGACAACCTGGCGGTGACCCTCGCCGCGCTCTCGCTGTGGCTGATGCTGCGCATCGTGCGCGAGGCGAACGCCGGGCGGGCGACCTGGCGTTGGGC
>CAZWAO010000278.1:0-3352 GCA_964631815.1 uncultured Ignavibacteria bacterium
CATGAACGGCTCTCCGCTCTGCACCGTCTGCAGAACCACTCCGTGCATGCCTCCCACGCACCAGTTCTTCAGGAAGCTCATCGGTCCCATCAAACCGTTGGGACTGTATGGCGTCAGGGTGCCGTTCAACATGTGAATGTAGGCAATCGGCGCCATGTCGTCGTCCTGGTTGGAGCAGGTGTCGTGCGAGATGACCCTTACCTGATAAGTCCCGTCGTCCAAAGTCGATGGATCCCAGGAGGTCTTATACAGGTAACAGCCGCAGTTATCCACGGTGGTGGAGAAACCGATGGGTATCCAGTCTGCGCTTCCGGAGTCGGCATACTCAAACAGCAGGCTGTAGACCGACTCGGAGCTGTAACCGTATATGTAGTTTCCGTCGAATCCCGCTATGGTGGTCACCGGAGCGGTGTAATCGTAGACCTTCACCTCCACCGCGTCCGTGGTGTCCACGTTTCCGAGGCAGTCCCAGGCAATGACGTAGAATTCGTAGCAGCCTTCGCAGCCGTCGAATTCCAGGCCCGAGGTATTCCACTGTACGGTGTGGAATCCGTCGTAGACCGGGCTGACCTCGAAGCACTTGGTGTACACCGAGTCTTCGTAACCGCTCTTCTCGGGATCATAGCATTCCTGGATGCACATCTCGATGCCCGCCAGACCGGAGTTGTAGCACCGGGTCCAGCCGTCATTCGAGGTGGAGTCGATGGCCACCAACTCGATGTCGATTACGTCGCCCAGAGTGATGTCGATGCCGTCCGGCGGTATGGGCTCACCCATGACGGCCGTAATCTTGGCGTATGGTGCGCTGTTATCCACGCTCACCATTATCGGCGGGTCCGACTGTCCCCACTTGCCGGCGGCGTTGTGTGCCTCGGCCTTGACGTAATAACGTCCATCAGGAAGATTAAGACCGGTTGGACCGGTGTTCCACTCGACGGTGTACTTGCCGTTGGTGGGGAAGTAATCCCGATCGATCTCCGTGTAGAAGACGCTGGGACTGAATATGTTCTTGTACCAGAACTTGACGTATTCGATCGGCACGGTGGAGCTGGCCTCAGCGGACAGAGTAACGGTTCCGCTCACGTAGCCCAGCGTGTCTTCCGGACCGTCCGGACAGGTGCGCTCGCAGATGCGGGGATCGTCCAACACCACGGTGGGCAGCTCGTTGGCCACCGTCACCTTGATGGTCATCGGATCGTCATCCACGTTGTTGTCGCAATCGGTGGCCACCGCACGCAGATAATACTCGCCGTCGGCCATGGTGTTCTGGGTATGCCAGGTAAGCTCGAAGCAGTTGCAGATCGTGGCACCGGTACCGGCTCCCGGCATTCCACCATCGCCGTAGACGCAGGCGTTGGGATAACCGCCGTTCATCGGGTACCAGTTTTCGCCGTCCGAACTGTATTCATAGCACACCTTGCAGATGTCGAACGAATTGATGGCCGCCACCCTTAAGGTCACGTCGCCCGAAACGTAGGAATCGTTCAACGGCTCGACGATAACCGCCTGGGTCGGCGTCACGTCCAGAATGTACAGGTCGATCCTGTCCTCCTCGTCGTTCCCCAGGCTGTCGTAAAGCACAGCCCTGAACTCGCCCATCCAGTAACCGTTCTGGAGGAAGGCCGGACGAATCAAGTTCTCAGTCAGCGGATTGAAGGTTATCGGGTAGTGATTGGGATCCGTGGAGGTTCCCACGTGCACCCACTCGCCGAAGATTCTGAGGAAGTACTCCACCTTCATCACCGTGCAGGTATCCTCGGAGGGCAGCGGTGAGACCTCGACGTAGATGTCACTACCGGCTTGGACGTAAGCCTTGTCGATTCCATCCACGTTGCTGCTGGGATTCACGATGCATATGGGAGGCTCCTGCCCCATGTCGCACACCTTGGTGATGGCCGGCTCGGGAGCGTCGTTGTCCACGAACACGGTTATACCCGCATTTGCGGCCACAGCATCGTTAAAGGTGGAATCGTCGAAGAAGCCGTCGTTGTCATAGTCGAACATGTAATGCCCGGCTATGTCCCTGGCTGCTATCCGAATGTCCCAGAAGTCTCCGGGCTCCATGCAAGCGTCTGCCTTGCTTGCCTCTTCGCAGCACGGATCCTCCCAGTATTTCATCCAGATGTTGTCGCTCCATGCCGGCTGCGCCCATCCGTCTATCGGCATCCAGAGTTCGTGAATATCGGGAGTCGAATGTCTCTTGACGAAGAAGCGGATTCTGTCGATGTCCACCAGGGTATCTGCCAAAACCGCCTTCAGAATCAAGGGAGCACACGGCACCTTGGGAATTCCATCGCCGCAGGTGTAGTAGAGCTCCTCGATCCGCATGCTCACCTGAGGCGACTGGCAGTCCATGAACACCTTTACCATGTAAGAGGTATCGGCCTGATAGTATTCGTCATGGGCGATAACCCGCAGGTAGACGGTGTCGCCGTCTTCCAGGCCGGTTTCGCTGTTGTCCCAGCAGGTGCTCCAGGGACCGGAACCGATCACGTCCTCGATCATGTACCAGGGATCAGACCCGGTGGGCGACCACTGGAACCTGGCCTCGGTGAAGGTGACTCCCGAACACTGAGAGTAATCGTAAAGATCGGCGTTAATCTCGACGCAGTTGTAACCGCTGGTGCCGGTGCAGGGGATTCTCATCCACTCCGTAGGCCAGGAGATGTATATGCAGTTCTCCGGCGGAGGAGGAGGAACGCAGACCTGCACCTGGGCATTGCCCGTGCTGCCGTTGTCATAGTCTTCGGCGTAGATGTACAGGTTCTGAGAACCCTCATCCCACCCTTGGACGCTGAACCAGACCGTGCAAGGCATGGCGCAGTTGTCCTGATGGAATATCCGGTTCTCGGTGCTGGTGCCCAGGGCACGCACTTCCACCTGGAACAGCTCGCCCGGATCGGCGTTTTCCACGTCGAAGACCAGCCAGTTGAGGCTGTCGAACCAGACGTCATATCCGCAGGCGGTCTGCGGCGAGGGGAATCCGTCCACCTCGGTGGCCATGACTCCCGGAGCTAAGGTATCCCAGTAGAACAGGAAGTGGCCCGGCCGGAACACGTCGTCGTCCACCACCAGGCAGGCGTCGTCGAAGCCCATGCTGGTGTCCTGGCAGTTGCCGGCCACATCACAGGCCACGGTAATCAACTCCACCCAGCCGGTGTAGTTGGATATGCACGACATGGTGTCGATCCACACCCAGGCATCTCCCGGGCTGATCATGCAGCAGCAAGGATTGCGCCGGCATCTCTCCCATGGTCCCGCAGGAAGCAGCGGGTCTTCGATGTCCCGCCGGAACCGGTACCACAGGCAGACCGAGTCCACGTCGTGCGAATTGGAGTCGGCCACGGCCTTG
>CAZWAO010000279.1:0-3348 GCA_964631815.1 uncultured Ignavibacteria bacterium
TTCTCCATCGTCTTCTTCACCGAAGCGCAGTA
Organism: uncultured Ignavibacteria bacterium; assembly: GCA_964631815.1. Taxonomy (GTDB): domain Bacteria; phylum Zixibacteria; class MSB-5A5; order MSB-5A5; family SM1-73; genus SM23-73-3. The sequence goes on from CAZWAO010000279.1 coordinate 33, forward strand.
TGCGGTAAGATCGGTAAGCTTCTGGTCATCCCACTCCAGAGGTTTCCCCTTAAGCGGATTGACTATGCAGAATTGCACCACCTGCTCCAGGGTATAGACCCGGTCCGCCATCTTGAAGTACCGGGGATACTTGGGAGCCAGGTTATCCCAGGCGGGGATGACCGTATCGTCGAACTTGCCTTCTTTGGTACCTCCCTCCCAGTGGCAGGAGTTGCAGGTGAGCCCGCTGGTGCCCAGGCTGGTGTCGCTGAAGAGCATCTTGCCGTTGTCGATCGACTTGGCCATCAGGTCTGCCGGATTAGCGCCCATCTTGGCGGCTTCCTTCTGGCCGTAAGCATAAACGAAGAAGGCCAGAATCAAGATTGCCAAAATCAGTGTTATGGCTTTTTTCATTCCGTTTTCACCTCCTTTCTCACAAGCCAAGCACGTGCAAAAGCCTATACCGGCCGCCGTTTATGCCGGACACTTCCCCGCACCGAAAAAAACGCCTCCCGCTGCCTTTCCATAGGCCATCACGTTTTGCCTGTCCGCATCATGGTAATCCGCGCCGATTCCCTTGTCAAGGGGAAAAGTGGGTTTCGACCGGCGCCTCGAAGCCCTTTGGCGGAAACCTCTCTTGAGGAACTGCCGTAAGTAAACTGTCGCCAGGCCCCAAGTGAATTGCGGGTCAAAACTGTGGGCTTCTAACCGCCGTCCCGAGGGGATGGTCACGATTCGGCTTCCCGCAGTGAAAAAGTAGTTGACAGGCAGAACACCGCGGTTTATACTTGCTCCAAATTTGTGCCCTTTCAATCAGGACCGTACGAACGGATGACGAGAGGTACAAGATCCCATTCTGCGGAAGGAGGTGAGGACCAAAAACAAGTAGCCAGATAAGTCCGCTTATCGGGGGCGAGAGGGCAAACATCCTCGGGTATGGAGAGACCCGCCTGAGAAGCAGAAGGCCCTGCGGGTCGAACCCGAGTCTAAGCAAAACGATTGGGTTGGCAACTGTTCAAAAGAGAGGTGGGAAATGAAAAAGCTCATAGCTCTGTTTACCCTGGTGATGTTCCTGGCCCTGGTCGGCTCCGCAGTCGCGGTTGACCAGAAGGGAAGGATAGGCGCGGGTGTTTACGGCGGATATGGCGTGGGATTCGGCGATTTCTTCAAGAAGTGGGAATTTGACGGAAGTTCCTATCAGAACAAGCTCAACTTCTCCTTTGGAGGCAAGGTCAAGTATGGATTGACCCCCAACATAGCCATTATGGGGGGAGTCGACTATCAGTCCGGCAAGTCCGAGTGCGATTGCGCAGGCATGTCGGAGAGCTCCAGTGGGCATTGGATCGGAATACTGGCCGACGTGCAGTACGTCTTCATGCAGGAACAGACGACCAACCCGTACGTTACGGCCGGCGGCGGATTCTACATCCCGAATGAAGGCGACAGCAAGCCCGGAATCAACCTGGGAGTGGGGGTGGAGCACTTCTTCCAGGAAAACCTGGCCGTGGATGGCGGAGTCAGGTTCCACATGGTATTCTTCAAGTCCGCCGACGATGAAGTGGTTTACGACGGTGACGGAATTCTGTCGTACTCCGCGGACGACGACGCTACTGTGGAAAGCTGGGACAATGCCACTTATGTGCAGCTGCACCTGGGCCTGATCTACTATTTCGGAATCAAATAACTGTCTGGGTTCGAAAGCCCCGGGGAGTCTGATCTCCGGGGCTTTCATTCTTGGGGTGACCGGAGAAGACCAGCCGTTTCTGGGAAGCACGGAAGTACTTCCGTCAGATTCGACTGAGACGCGGTTCAAGATATCTGCTGCGGGAAGAACATCAGGGACCCGAAGAGAGGAGAGGAAGAGACGATGAAGAAACTCTGCGTTCTGGCGACCGTGGTCTTGGCTTTATGCGCATCCTCTGCGGCCTCGGCGACCGATCACGTGGGCAAATGGTCTGCCGGAGGATACTTAGGTTACGCCTTCGGCTTCGGAGACGCGTTCAACGAATACAAGTTCAGCTATGGTACTCCCGGATCCGTGTATAGCTACAGCTATCAGAACAAGCTGGGCTTCTGTGTTGGAGGCCAGGTCAAATATGGGCTTAAGCCCAATCTGGATTTGGTGGGCAATCTCGACTATCAGACGGGAGACGTGGACGTCAAAGGGCGGACCGCAGGCTTTGGATACGGTGTGAGCGACAGCTATGACTTTACCGCCTTGCTGGCAAACGTCCTCTATACCCTTTCTCCAGAGAAGAAAACCACTCCCAACGTGACCGGCGGGCTTGGCATTTATATGGACGGCGACACCAACCTGGGGATCAATCTGGGAGGGGGAATCGAGCATTTCTTCCAGGAAAACTTGTCTCTGGATGCCGGCGCCAGATTTCACATGATTTTCTCCGACGGCGACAACGTGACCTTTTTGCAGATCCGAGCCGGCCTGATGTACTACTTCGGGGTCAAATGACCGACTGACCGTTTTTTCTGAAGGGAAGCCCCGGGGAAGTGACTCCGGGGCTTTTTCGCTTTTGGGGGGGGAATGGAATCGGGTGCTTTGTGCCATACCGTCTTCGACCGATCTTGGAAACGCAGTCTGCCGCATTCAAAAAACAGTTGACACTGGAATAGGTTCATCATATACTTCACGAAATCCTTAAAGCGAAGCAAGGAAGAGCTCAGGCCGACTCCCGTGGATGGTATGCTCCAATCCAACGAAGGTAGGTGAAGGCCAAAAGCAAGAAACCATCCAACCCCGCTCCTCTGGTACCAGTGGAGGATAGTCCAAAGAAAGGATGCCGTATGTGCAGAAATGCTCTGATTTGGGCCGGCGTCTGTTTGACCCTATGCCTCGTCGCTTGTCCAGCCCAGGCGTTTGACGGCCAGCGCAAAGGTTTTATCTTGGGGGGCGGTGCCGGTCTCGGCCCCACCTCATTCAACCAGGAAATCGGCCTGGGCTATCGGGGATACCACGAGAGCTACGAATCTGACCGGGAGAACAAAGGTACGGTGATGACCGACTTCAAGATCGGCTATGCCTGGGACAATTCCTGGGCCATATACTACACCTCCAAGGTCTCCTGGTTCGGAATCGAGAATACCTATGGCGACGACGTCACCATCGCCAATGGGCTGGGAGCCGCGGCCGTGGCCTATTGGTTCAAGCCTCAAGCGCCTTCCGGGTTTGTGACCGGCGGTCTTGGATACTCCACCTGGAGCCTCCCGTTTGAAGACAATTCGTCGGATGCCTGGTTAGGCGGGGGCTTGTTCATGGGTGGGGGATACGAGTTCTCCAGGCATTGGAGCGTGGAAGGATATCTGGCGTGGGGAAAGCCCA
>CAZWAO010000280.1:0-3343 GCA_964631815.1 uncultured Ignavibacteria bacterium
TTCTGACCTTCCATCCCAAAAGCAAATGGGCCGACGATGCGTTGTTCATGATCGGGCGGTCCTATTTCAACATGGAGGATTACGTCAAGGCCGGGAGGAAATTCGAGGAGCTGGTGACCAGTTTTCCGAAAAGCAACTTAGTGGAGGAATCCCGGTACTATATCAGCCTCTGCCACTACTACTCCGGAGAGGAGGCCCAGGCCACAAAGCAGCTAAAGGATTTTCTTGAATCCAAGAAGATGGGGAAAAAGAGAAAAGGGCAAGCCTCTTTCCTGTTGGCGCAGATGTACTACAACCGGGGGGACTATCAGGACGCCATGACCTACTACGACAAGACCTTGAACGAATTCAATCCGGACACGTTGGCGGCCATCACCGAGTTCCAATTGGGCCAGTGCCTCTGGGAGCAGAAGGACTATCAGAAGGCCAAAGAGGCCTTCATGAAGGTCGAGGATCGAAAGCCAGGGGTGGACCTTTTGTTCGATTCGAAATTCAGGCAGGGGGAATGCTGGTACGTCATGGGAGACTATCAGAAGGGAATGGAGCTCTACCAGGAGTTGTCCCAGGACGAAAAGTTCTCGGCCAAGCTCTCCTCGGTTCAGCTCAAGATAGCCCAGGGCCAGTACCATCTGGGCGAGCTGTGCTTGTCCATGCTGGAGTATTACGACATCACGGAAAAGTATCCCCGCAGCGAGGAATCGGCAAATGCTTATTTTGCGCTGGGCGAAATCTACCAGGACGATTTCGGCAGCCTGGAGGAAGCCAAGAAGATGTATGATGCCTGCAGCACGGAGAAGAGGGATACACCGGTGGCCAAGGAGGCTCTGACCAGAAGCGCCAACATCTCCCGGATAGAGGAGTACTACCAGGAACTGTCCGATCAGGATGCTCAGGAATCCGGCAAAGCTTTGTTCCTCCTGGGGGAGCTATACTTAACCCAAATGGACGATCCCGATTCCGCCCAGACGGAGTATTTGGCGCTGGTGAACAAGTTTCCGGAATCGGAGTACGCGGCCAAAGCGCTTTATGCGGCTGCCTGGATTGCGCAAAACGTCAAGCACGATTCCATCCAGGCAGAGGAGCTGTGCCGGAGAGTCGTGGATGAATATCCGCGGTCGGATTACTCCGTACCGGCCTTGCGCCTTTTGGGGGCATCGCCGGATACGCTGGGTTTCGCGACCCCCCAGGAAGCCTACCTCTCGGCGGAGAAATCTCTCCTGGTGGATGGGCAAGTGGATTCGGCCTTGGCCCAGTACGATCTGATCATGGAGCAGTATCCTTACAGCGAGTATGCGAGCAAGGCGGCCCTTGCCAGAGCCTGGACCATCGAGCAGTACGACAATCCCGGAGACAGTACGGCCATCTTCGCTTATCAGAAGGTGATAGATGAGTATCCGGAATCGGAATATGCGGAGGAGGCGCGAATAAGACTGGGGCTCTCAGAGAGAGCCCAGTCCGCCATGCCCGCAGCCCGGGAGGCGATTCCGGAGGAGGTGGAGCCGGATTCGACTACTGAGGCGGCGGCGGATACCTCCGGCCCCCAGTTCCCCAAAGCGCCCGACCTGCCGCTGAAGAGAGGAGACTTCGTTTATCCGGAGAGCGAGATTTACACGGGAATACAAGGAGCCGTGCTGCTCAAGATCAGGATCGCGCTGGACGGCACGGTATCCGACGCACAGGTGGTCAGTTCGCTGGACAACGTGTGGATAGACGACGCTGCCAAGGAGGCCGCTCTCAACACCGTCTTCGACGCGGACAAAATCGACCCGGAGCAGCTGGGAGGGTATTTTCTGTACACGGTGGAGGTGAAGCCTCCTGAAAACGATCCTCTTTTGGATCAAGGCACCCAGTACGATCCTTACAAACAATAACATGTACCCCCAGAACTCCATCCAGGTGGTCGACAAGACAGTCCTTAAGGATAAGGTTGTACAGCTGACTTTTTCTTCTTCCATCATCCCCCAAAGCGCAAAGCCGGGTAATTTCGTGCATCTTAAGGTGAGCCAGGGCTATTACCCGCTTCTGCGACGGGCCTTCAGCATTCACCAGACCGACCCTCGGAAAGGGCAATTCGACATACTCTTTAAGGTGGTGGGTCCGGGCACGGAGATTCTGTCGAAAAAGCGTCCGGGAGATTCCCTGGATGCGCTGGGGCCGCTGGGCAACGGCTTCTCTCTTCCCGGCGAGGATCGTAAAGTCATGCTGGTGGCCGGGGGAATGGGAATAGCCCCGCTTTGGTTTCTCTTGTCGCGTCTTGTTGAAAAACGCGGGAACTCAGAATTGACTTTCTTCTTGGGGGCCCGAAACAAGGACGAGCTGGTGTACCCGGAGGATTTGGAACGATGGGGAGCTCGGTTGGTGGTGGCCACCGACGACGGCAGCGCAGGGCACGAGGGTTTGGTGACCGAGGTTTTCCTGAAGGAAATCCAACACCAAGATGTCGATTTCGGCGAGCTGGCGGTTTACGCCTGTGGCCCTCCTCTGATGCTCAAGAGGATGACAGAGATAGCCAAGAAGCTCGATTTTTCGTGCCAGGTCTCGCTGGAGAACCACATGGCTTGCGGGGTGGGAGCCTGCTGGGGGTGTGCGGTCAAGCAGGTGGACGGGACCTACAAGAGGGTGTGCGCGGATGGTCCGGTCTTCGATGCCAGGGGATTGAGCTTGGAATGAACTTTTCTCGGGAGCGCAATTGACGGAACTCGATCTCTCAGTCCAAATAGCGGGGGTGAAATTCTCCAACCCGGTTCTGGTGGCCTCGGGCACCTTCGGCTATGGTGAGGAATACGGTCAGTTGATCGACCTGTCCCGGCTGGGCGGAATCATCACCAAATCCATAACCCCGGAGCCGAGGCCGGGAAATCCTCCTCCCAGAACTTGCGAAACCTCTTCCGGTATGCTCAACGCCATCGGATTGACCAACCTGGGAGTGGACGGCTTCATCAAAGAGAAACTTCCTTTTCTTAAGACCCTCAAGACCAGAGTCATCGTGAATGTGGCGGGACGGACCATGGACGATTACATGTCCGTGGTTAAGAAGCTGAATGGCTGCCAGGGAATCGACATGCTGGAGATCAACATCTCCTGCCCCAACGTCAAAGAGGGTGGGTTATCGTTCGGAGCAAAGCCGGAAAGCGCTTACCAATGCATCAAAAGCGTCAAGGACAACACTTCCTATCCCATAATCGCCAAGCTTTCGCCCAACGTGACGGACATAGCACAGATCGCGTCTGCAGTCCAGGAGGCCGGCGCGGATGCCGTCTCCCTGATCAACACCCTGGTGGGAATGGCGATTGATGTGGAGAAGAGACGGCCGATTTTGGGCAATGTCACCGGCGGACTGTCC
>CAZWAO010000281.1:0-3324 GCA_964631815.1 uncultured Ignavibacteria bacterium
AGAAGGAGCTGGGGCTGGACAGCAAGGCCAAAATCGAGGAATACGGCGTCGACAAATTCAACGCCAAGTGCCTGGAGAGTGTCTTCAGATACAAGAAGGAATGGGATCAGCTTACCCGCCGCATGGGGTACTGGCTGGATTTAGACCAGGCCTACATCACCTGCTCCAATGATTACATCGAATCGGTGTGGTGGATACTCTCCCAGTTCTGGGAAAAGGGATTGATCTATCAGGGACACAAGATCGTTCCCTATTGTCCCAGATGCGGCACGCCCCTATCCAGCCACGAGGTGGCGCAGGGGTACAAGGAGGTTTCCGATCCTTCCATCTATGTCAAGATGAAGGTGGAGGGAAAGGCCAACACCTACTTTTTGGTTTGGACCACCACTCCCTGGACTTTGATCTCCAACGTGGCCTTAGCCGTGGGCGAGGATATCGAGTACGTGAAGGTGAAACACCAGGGCGAGGAGCTGATTTTGGCCCGGGCGCTGGTGGAACGATCTCTGGACGGGGAATACGAGATAGTAGAGGAATACAAGGGAAAAGACTTAGAGAAGCTGAGATACGAGCCGCTGTACACTTTCGTAAAGACCGAAAAGAACAAGGCGTTTTACGTGATCCTGGGCGACTTCGTCAGCGTAGAGGACGGCACCGGAATCGTACACGTCGCGCCCGCCTTCGGTGCCGACGACTACGAGGTCGGAAAAAAATATGGGCTGCCGGTGGTGCAGCCGGTAGACGTGCAGGGAAAGTTCACCTCCGAGGTGACGCCCTGGAAGGGAGTGTTCATCAAGGACGCAGATGAGGATATCCTGGCGGATCTGAAAAAGAGAGGTTTGCTCTACAAGAGAGGGCAGGTAAGCCACACCTATCCTTTCTGCTGGAGATGCGACTCGCCTTTGATTTATTACGCCCGCAAGTCGTGGTACATCCGAACCACCGCTTTCAAGGACAAGCTTCTGAAGAACAACGCTCAGATCAACTGGTATCCTCCGGAGATGGGAACCGGCCGTTTCGGAGAATGGCTGGAGAACAACGTGGACTGGGCGCTCTCGCGCGAGAGATTCTGGGGAACGCCTTTGAACATCTGGATCTGTGACGGCTGCGGCGAGAGAAAATCCGTGCCCAGCATACAGGGGCTTTTCGACTCCGCGGTGGATGATAAGTTCCTGGCGGCTTTCAAAAAGGACGTAAATCTTCATAAGCCCATGATCGATCGGATCACCTTGCAATGCCCCAAATGCCAGGGGGTCATGCACCGCACTCCGGAGGTGATCGACTGCTGGTTCGATTCGGGTTCCATGCCCTATGCCCAGTGGCATTATCCTTTCGAGCACCGGGAGGAATTCAAGCATAAGTTTCCGTCGGAGTTCATCTCGGAGGCGGTGGATCAGACCAGGGGTTGGTTCTACAGCCTGCTGGCAATCTCGTCTTTTCTTTTCGACCAGCCAGCCTTCAAGAATGTGATCGTGATCGAGCTGATCCAGGACGAGCACGGCCAGAAGATGCACAAATCCAAGGGGAACGTGATAGACCCCTGGGAGGTCATGGATGCCCAGGGGGCCGACGCGCTAAGATGGTACATGCTGTGGGTCAGCCAGCCCTGGCTTCCCACCAGAATCGACAAGAAGGCCATAACCGAGGTAGAGCGGAAGTTCTTGAGCACGCTCCGCAACACCTATTCGTTTTTCGCTCTGTATGCCAACATCGACAAGTTCGATCCCACCGGGCATAAGGTTAAGGTAGCCCAAAGATCGGAAATGGACAGATGGATCGTATCCCGGTTGAACTCGCTGATCCGGGATGCGACCCGTGCTCTGGATCACTATGACCTCACCCGGGCCGCCCGCCAAGTGCAGGAATTCGTCGTAGAGGACTTGAGCAATTGGTATGTCAGGCGGAGCCGAAGAAGGTTCTGGCAGTCCGGCGAGAGCCAGGATAAGACGTCGGCCTATCTCACCCTGTGGGAATGTCTGGTGAATGTCTGTAAATTAGTGGCGCCTTACACCCCCTTCATAGCCGAGGAGTTGTACCAGGAGCTGTGCGCCAAAGTGGATTCCAAGCTGCCGGAGAGCGTTCATTTAAGCGACTTTCCATCCCCAGAGGAAAAACACATGGATAAGGCTCTGGAGCGGAAGATGGACAATCTGCGGCGGGTGGTGGAGCTGGGCCGGGCTGCACGTAGTCGCGCTCAGATCAAAATCAGGCAGCCGCTGGGGGAGATGCTGGTGGCGCTTCCCCAGGGCGAGCAGGCCCAGGACGTTAGGTCCCTATCCGACCTGATTTCGGATGAGCTGAACGTCAAGAAGGTTTCGTTGTGGGATTCGAACTTCGAATTGACCGAGCTGGCGGCCAAGCCCGATTTCGGCAAGCTGGGTCCCAAGTGGGGCGGCAAGGCCAATCAGGCGGCCGCAGCCATCAAGTCCTTGAGCCAGGCTCAACTCAGGAAGTTCAAAGAGGAAGGCAGACTGACTGTGGACCTGGACGGAACCAGGGTCGAGCTGCAGCCGGAAGATGCCCACATCTCGGAAACCGAGAAAGCGGGCTGGACGGTCGAATCGGATAACGGCTACCGGGTGGCGCTGGCTACCGTTCTGACCGAAGAACTGAAGAACGAGGGTTTTGCCCGGGAGTTGGTCAACAAGATTCAGAACATGCGTAAATCGGCCGGCTTTCAGGTGATGGACCGGATTCGCGCCAACATGGAAACCACCGATCGACTGAAGCAGGCCATAAAGGCGTTCGAGGAATACGTAAAAAAGGAGACCTTGGCCCTGGAGCTTGGGTTCGGCCCGGCCAAGGGAGAGTACTCCCAGGAATGGGACATTAACGGCGAAAAGGCGAAAATCTCCGTAGAAAGGGTCAGAGCTTAAGTGGAGGGAGAAGATGAAGAAAAAGGATCTGGACAAGTACGAGAAGCTGCTTTTGGCTAAGAGGGCTGAGCTTTTGGAGGAGTTGGGGCTTCTGCAGAAATCCGGCCAGAGCACGCTCAAGGATGCGGCCGGCGAGATATCCTCCTACTCCACCCACATGGCGGATCAGGGCACGGATTCCTTCGAGAGGGAGAAATCCTTCCAGTTGGCTTCCAAAAGCGGCAGGTTCCTTCATCACATCGACGAGGCTCTGCTGCGCATAAAGGACAAGACCTACGGCAAGTGCCAGGAATGCGGAAAGCAGATCAGCACGGCGCGGCTGGAAGCGGTTCCTCATGCCCGATTCTGCATCCAGTGCAAGGAGAAGGAAGAAATCAGAAAGGCCCAGCAGAGCCGTTAGCCAGCCCCTACCCTGCAGCCCGGAGACGTGCATTCTCCGGATGCAGCTTTT
>CAZWAO010000282.1:0-3304 GCA_964631815.1 uncultured Ignavibacteria bacterium
TTCTATCAGAGTAACAGGGAAAGAGAGTTCTTGAATGATCTTGATGGTTCCGTCCGTAGATAAGTTGTCCACCACTATAGTCTCAAAGCGGAGACTGCCTGGTTTGTTGCCAACCGACTCCAGGCAATTCCGGATGTGCCCCTCTGAGTTCCAGGTAACGATTATGACGGATATGTCCACGCTTATACCTTAAGCCTATTGATGGTCGTTGACGACGTACACTTCGACGAAAGGAGTCGATCCGACGAGGTGATAGTTCTTCTGGATCAAATCTTTCACTTTCGGCGGAAACCAGTCCTCCTCGACAACCACGGCAGGCTCCTTTGTCGCAAGCATTCGTTCCACCCGCTCGTCGTCCACCAATTTGAATCTGGCGATCTCTCCGGAAGACAAGAAAGGGATTACCCCTCCTCCCCAGGTTTCCAAACCCGGTTCGACCCTTCTCTGCGACAGGAACGCGTATCCCGGCCAGCCGGTGAAGATCACGTCGTCACTTCGAGAATTGCTCTGTATGGCCTGCACGACGGTTCTCATGGTGTTCAGCCTGCACGGTTGGTTCCTCTGACGTAGGCCGAAGAGGAATATAATCACAAAGGGCACCACCAACGCCAGATAGCTTGCGCCGGCCACCACGGTCCCGGCTCTTATCATGCGGATTCTCGGAGCCAGCCTGCGGAGAATGGGGATGGAACATATCAACAGGTAGGGGAGCGCCTGCTCGAAATACTGAAATTGGGAAGGGCTCATAACCAAAGCGGTTACCATCAAAACCACGCCAGCGGCAGCAGCTACAAGTACCGCCTGCTCAGGGGCTTCCGGCCGCCTGCCTCTAATGCCGCGAACCAACGCTACGGTTCCCAGTGCCGCCAGAACCAGGATCAGGGTATTCTGAGGGTATAGGACGAACTCGCCTAAAGTGAACAGCCTTCTGATTAGAGTCATCTTGATAACTTGATGCCCCCAGAGCAAATGGTATCCCAAGTTTCCAAACAGAAACGCGGAAGGGTCCCTGAACAACAAATAGATCGTCAGAAAAGAGCCGATCACCGTTCCCAGCAGCAAGTGCAGAAGGCGGTCGGTTTTTTCTTTGACGGCTTTGCCTGCGGGGAGCACAAGCAGCGCAAGGCCATACACGAGAAACAAAGGCGACAATACCAGCCGAAAGCCCACAGCCACGCCCACGAAGAGCCCCGTAAGAAAAACCCAAAGCCGTTCCTTGTTTGCCGACGACAGAAAGTAGCAGGTCAAGCAACAAAAAGACAGCATGCCGAAGAAATCCGAAAACGCATGGGTTTTCACCACACTGTGCCAGGTGATGGTCAGGCCGTTGAAAGCATACAGGAAGAACACGGTCAGAGACGAAGTGGCATCCCGGGTGAGTTTGTAGACCAACCAAAACAGGATCACCGAGGAGAAGAGGCCCACAAGTGCGGAGATCAAGCGTCCCAGAAACAACGAGCCGAAACCGCCATGAGATGCGACGGCATACGCATACGGGAGATAAGGCATCTGCGGATAGAAGAAATCCGCGTAGGGCAGGTTTCCCTTCCGAACCAATTGGGAGTAGAACAAATAAAGGCCCTCATCATAATCTACCAACCGGAGAAAAACAAAGGTCAAAAGCAAAACAAGCTGCAACAATAGGATGATCCAGAATACTAACTTCTGGTTTCTGGTTAAAGTCATTCCGAGACTACCTCATCGAAAAGGGAAGCCAGCCGACCGGTCAGGGCTTTTCTTTCAAAGCTCTTTACACTGACATCCATCACACCCGAACGCATCTGTCCGCTCTTGAATTCCGCGAAATAAGCAAGAAGCGCCTGCTTGATTCCCTCCAGGTCTTCCGTCTCTACTACCGCTTGAGCCTTCACATCCCGCAGGAATTTCGCTATCCGACTCCTTTGGGGAACAACGCCCAGGATGGGCTTTCCCAGCCGGAGATACTCAAATACCTTGGCCGGAAAGACCCGGGGATCATCGGAGGTTATCAGAAGAAGAACCGAGGCTTGGGCCATCTGAGCCAGAGCCTGCCGGTGCGGGAGGTAGCCTTCTGTTTCCAATATCTCGCTTGACCCGCACTCTCTGGCCAGCCTCTTCACATCCATGTGCACGGAGCCGCCTACGTGAAGAAGTCTTATCTTGCTCTTTGGTATGAGGTTCTGATCGGTCAGTTTTTTCAACGCCCGGAAAACCGGCTCCGGGTCGCAGTCCGGGCTGAACGTTCCCAGATAGCCGATGGTGAAGACGTCCGGTTTGGTCGAGACGAGTTCCCGGAAGTCTTCCTCATCGTAACCCTGATCGATCAGGCGGATAGTAGTTGTCAGCGGGTGAGCGTTCTTCATCTCCGCCTGGATGACCGGATTGGCCGTGACTACCCGGTCGGCACAGGAAACGATGGTTTTCTCCAATCTCCTTTTGAAAAAGAGATGGAGCGGGGTGGGTGGTTTCTCCAGCTTGTAACCGATCCAGGGATCGCGGAAGTCGGCTATCCAGCGTATTCCGGTGGCACGCTTGACTATATATGCTGCGAGATGCGCCGAGGGCGGAGGGGAGGAGGAGAATATCAGGTCGATCTTCTCCCGGCGACAGATGGAAATGGCTTTTCTCACCGCGAAGGGAATCCATCCCACCTTGTTATCGGGAAAGAATAGCCAGGAAAACCCGCGCGATTTCCCGCCCGAGTTGGCGCTCGCGTTCTTCTCCCCGGTTTTTCCGAGGACCTTCTTGGCCAGAAAAAGGATTCTCAGCGGATCAAAAGAGCCGGTTCTTATGATTTGGGCCTGGCTCGGAATCTTGCCAAGCAGCGAATCATCCTTGGCCATGTACTCCACGTCCTTCACCGTGAGCACACACGGCTTCCAGCCGAATTGGGGAAGATACTTGACGAACTTCGCGGTCCTCTGCACTCCTCCCATGCCCAGGGGCGGGAAGTAGTAGGCGATGATAAGCACTTTCTTTTCTCTCATATCCTTCGCGGTCTAAGCAGAGGCAGGCACCAACTCTATGAAACGGTCCTCAATCATCTTCATATTATTCTCCCAGACCGCCCGGCTCCTTATGATTCCCCGGTTCTTCTCACGGAAGCCGTTTCCGGTCTCGGGATGGTCGATTGTGTACAAAATCTTCTCCGCCAGAACCTGGGGATTCGATGCGGGGAAAAGAAAGCCGTTGTTTCCATCCTGAATCCATTCGCGATTACCAGGGATATCCGTCACCACGGGAATCAATCCGAAATTCATAGCCTCCAACAGAGAGACTGAGGTAGAATCGGACGTGGAAGTGGAAACGTAAACATCCGATTCCC
>CAZWAO010000283.1:0-3297 GCA_964631815.1 uncultured Ignavibacteria bacterium
TCTGGGCCACCAGTTTGGCCGTGGTGCTCTTGCCGGACGCGGCCGGTCCGTCTATGGCTATCACAGTTTTCGCCATAAGGCACATACAAAAAGCCCCCCACCCTAAAGGTCGAATATAAGAATCGTTTCCCGTCTTGGCAAGTCCTTTGTAGGGGCAACTAACTTAGGTTTCCTGGAGGGTATGGATCTGGAGGGCAGCAAACCTCCTGACTGTCATTCTGACCCCGCCTCCGGCGGGGGAAGAATCTAGCAGCTCTCTCTGTTGGTAACGGACGCCTCGTCCGTTACCATTCTGCTCCGTGTCACGGACAAGGTGACCGTGACAAAACAGGTCGAGGGTGGAGACCCTCGACCTGTAGATTCTGCCTGTTTTTCTCAACCAACGGTTGAATAACCGCAGAGAGATTTCTATCGACAAAGCGCGTCAACGGACCGCGCTCGCCTGCGCCCTATCTCTGCAACACGATTTTCAGCGTTCTTTGAACGCTTTCCGAACCGGCGGTCAGTTCTCGTGTTTTCAGGCGACAGAAGTAGACACCGCTGGATAGATTTCCTGCGTCCCATTGGATGCGGTGCGCGCCGGCCTCATAAATCCCATCGGTCAACTGCACCACTTTCTGCCCCAATAAGTTGTAAATCTTCAAACTGACATTCGCACGTCGTGGCAGGGTAAATCGAATCATCGTCGAAGGATTGAACGGATTGGGGTAGTTCTCCAAAAGCAGAGACGAATTCTCTTCGACTGCGTCATCATCCTCAACCGCCGACCCGAAGTTTTCGAATGCAACCACCGGCGCCAGCGACGAGTAGCTGATTACGTAAAGCTTGTGGTTGGCTATGATGGGTTGGTTCTTGTAATTGTAAGTATCGTCTTGCAGAAGGATAGCACCCGTTAATAGGTCGAAACCAAAGAGGTCCCGACTGCCGGAATAGACGACATACACCACGTCGTTGGCGATAGTGGGCGAGTAGATACCCGAACCGTCGAATTCATGGTCCCAACGATAGGTGCCGTCGGTTTTGTTCAGCGCGAATATCTGTGCTTTCCCACCCGTATTCTGCGAAACGGTGAAGCACAGGAAGCTGTCGGCAACGGCTATTGCATTGGTGCTGGAGCTGGTGAGGGTCACGCCGTCGACTCGATATGCCCACTGGATTTCTCCCGTTGTTTTGGATCGCGCCACAAGTGAATCGTTTGTCTCCGTGTACACCCACAGCTCATCCACAGCTAAAGCGGCATAGCTGCTCGGGGAATTGTACTTTTCCCACTCTTTCACGCCCGTTGATTTGTCTACCGCCAGAGCTTTCTGATTTCCGCACACGTAGCACAAATCATCGTCCAACGCTGGTGTGGCCGAACCGGAGAAAGGGTAGTTCCAGACGGTGGAGCCATCTCCGATGTTCAGACAATAAAGACTGTCAGCAACAATATAAAGCTTGTCACCGTCCAGAATGGGATGTCGAGTGTAAAGCGATCCTATCGGCTTAGACCATTTCACCTCTCCTGTGGTCCGGTACACGACGTAAAGTTCTGATCCGTTCTGCCCGCCAAGGAATACCATCGAGTCGTTCTGCGCCGCCACAAAATTAGGCGACCCGCTGGAGGAAGGTACGCTGAAACTCCACAGCGTGTCGCCCGTGGTATCATCCACTGCGAAGAATATGTTGGGGTCGTTCTGCTTCCCGACGATGAGCAGGTGATCGTACCAGCTCAGGTTGTCGAGAGTTCCGGAAACGTCATTCGGAACCCAGGAACTGTGTTGCAGCGGCGGATGCAATACGTCTTCCTGAGACGCCCAGGACGAGCGCTCCCGGCAGGCATTGACCATAGGCCAATCCTGCTGGCACAGACCTATGTTCGACAGGAAATAAACCGACAGGCACAAAAAAAGCACTAATTGAGTCGCTCTGACTCTCATGGCACCTCCCATTTAGGGGTTTGATTGAACGACCGTTCAGCCCCGTCGGCCCGGCGCCCCTCGCACGCCTTGGACTGATGATCGGCCGGTTGATCCCACCAGAAGATGTCACCCTGTTGTCATTCTATATGGCATGATCTTCCTTTTAATTTAACACACTGGCCTGCCGCAAGTCAAGGGATTTTACTCGTTTCATTCTTGACGAGAAACAGGCGTCGGGCAGGCTCACGCCAGCCCGACCTACCTCCGTTGGCAACGGACGCCTAGTCCGTTACCGTTCCCCTCAATGTCACGGACAAGGTGTCCGTGACGAACGGAGAATGTCATTCTGATCCCGCCGCAGGCGGGAGAAGAATCTCGCAGCAGAAGATGCTTCGCTCCGTCCTGTACCATAGGATGCAGAGCTTCGCTCAGAGTAACAGTCTCTCGATTAACCCCTCCTGACCTCCCCTTCCTACGGATCTTCGATGTCAGGGGAGGACCCTGTTTTCGGTCCCCCTGATAAGGGGGACAGCAGGGGGTTATGTTTCGCCCGTCTTCTATCCACCCTGCACCGTACGGTGCAGGGCTCCGCTCAGCATGATAATAATCGGGTTCTGATCGTGCCTCGACTAAGAAATCATTGTCGGGCAGGCTGACGCCAGCCCGACCTAGCTCGTGCGAACCTGTTTCTGAGTTAATAGGCTGACGATGATAATCGAAAAGAGAGACAAGAAAAATCCGGGTATCAATTCATAGAGCGAGTTCTTGAGCGCAGGTACGTTGTACCAAATCAAGACGGTGATCGTTCCTACGATCATCCCGACGAGCACACCTTGCCTGGTCACCTTCTTCCACCATAGTGTGGTCAAAAGCGCCGGCCCGAAGCTGGCTCCCAATCCGGCCCAGGCATACAAAACCAGCCAGTAAACCAGCGATTGAGCACCCAGAGCCAAGAAGAAAGCGATTATTCCGATGACCAGCGTTGCCACCCGGCTGATCATTACCAATCTCTTATCCGGTGCGTCCTTCTTCATCATCTGGTGATATATGTCTCTGGAGATTGCCGAGGTGCTCACCAGAAGCTGGGAATCGGCCGTGGACATCATGGCCGCGATGGCTCCGGAGACCAACACTCCGGCCAGTCCGGCCGGAACCAAAGCCTTGGTCATAAAGGGCATGATCTCCTCCGGATCGGCGAAAGCGTTTCCGAACAACCCTAAACCCACTATGCCGATGAACACCGCACCCCAGAAGGCCAGAAGCGCCCAGCAGATGGCGATCAACGTTCCATGCCGCAGCTTGCTGGGATCCTTGATAGCCATGAACCTAGTCACCAGATGAGGCTGCCCCATGTAGCCCAATCCGATCCCCAGGCCGCCCAAAATCGACGCCATAA
>CAZWAO010000284.1:0-3285 GCA_964631815.1 uncultured Ignavibacteria bacterium
GGCAAGCAAGCAATTACAACCGAAGTCTGATCGAGGCAAGCCTCGATCCTCTCGTTACCATCGGGTCCGACGGCAAAATCACTGACGTCAACAAAGCTACCGAAGAAACGACCGGCACATCGCGAGAGAAACTGGTCGGCACCGACTTTTCAGACTACTTCACCGAACCCGAGAAAGCCCGTTTAAGCTATCTGGAAGTCCTTCGGGAAGGCTTGGTCCTAGATTATCCTCTCACCATAAAGCATACCTCGGGAAAGACCATCGATGTCTTATATAATGCCGCCGTCTACAGAAATGAGGCCGGTCAGGTTCAGGGCGTTTTTGCGGCTGCCCGCGACATCACCGAGCGCAAGCGGGCGGAGGAGGCGCTGAGCGCTTCGGAGGTTCGGTATCGTCGGCTTTTTGAGACGGCCAAAGACGGAATTGTGATCCTGGATGCCGAGACCGGGATGATCGTAGATGTGAACCCGTTCTTGATCGAGATGTTGGGTTTCTCGCACGAACAGTTCACGGGAAAAGCCATTTGGGATATAGGAGTTTTCAAGGATATCGCTTCCAGCAAAGACAAATTCCTGGAATTGCAGCGGCAGGGATACGTCCGCTACAAGGATTTGCCGCTGGAAACCGCCGATGGGCGGCGGATCGAGGTGGAGTTCGTCAGCAATGTCTATACAGTGGACCATCAGGAGGTGATACAGTGCAACATCCGGGACATTACCGACCGCATACAGGCACAAGATAGGTTGAAGAAAGTTCTTGTTGATTTAGAACGCTCCAACAAGGAGCTGGAGCAATTTGCTTATGTGGCATCCCATGATCTGCAGGAGCCTTTGCGCATGGTGGCAAGCTATACCCAGCTTTTGGAAAAGCGCTACAAAGATCAACTGGGTCAGGATGCCAAAGATTTCATCCGGTTTGCCGCAGATGGGGCTAACCGAATGCAAAGGCTGATTAATGACCTCTTAGCCTATTCCAGGGCGGGCTCTAAGGGTAAGCCTGTGGAGCCAAATGACTTCCATGTCGTGCTGGGACGGGCTATCGCCAACCTTAGCATGGTAATCCAGGAAAATCAAGCCATTGTCACCAGCGATGAACTGCCTGTGGTGATGGCAGATGCCTCGCAGATGGAGCAGTTGTTCCAAAACCTGATAGGGAATGCCATCAAATTCAAAAGTGAAGAATTACCACGTATCCATGTTTCGGTTCAGGATAAAGGAAATGAATGGGTCTTCTCGGTGAAAGACAACGGCATTGGCATCGACCCACAGTTTGGGGAGCGAATTTTTGTAGCCTTTCAGCGTTTGCACTCCAGGGAGAAGTATCCGGGCACCGGCATAGGCTTAGCCATATGCCATAAAATTGTGGACCGACACGGTGGGAAAATCTGGGTCGAATCGGAGATGGGCAAAGGCTCAACCTTCTATTTTACCTTGCCTAAAAAGGAGGTGTAAAATGAACCATGAAGCAAAGATTAAGCTGGCTGACATTTTGTTGGTGGAAGATAATCCCGGCGATGTGCGACTGGCCAGAGAAGCTCTCAAGGAGAGCAAACTCTTGAATAAACTTTACGAGGTCGATGACGGGATGAAAGCCATGGCTTTCTTAAGACAAGAAGGTGGCTATGCGGATATGCCTCGTCCGGACTTGGTATTGCTCGACCTCAATCTGCCCAGAAAAAACGGTCGTGAGGTCCTAGCAGAAATCAAGACGGATGAGACCCTGAAGCGCATACCGGTGGTGATACTGACGGTTTCAAGGGCGGAAGAGGACGTTCTCAAAAGCTATAATCTTCACGCCAACTGTTACATCAGCAAACCCTTTGATATGGAGCAGTTCGTCAAGGTGGTAAGATCCATTGAGGACTTCTGGTTCAGCATTGTGAGACTTCCTGCGGGTGATACAAAAGATGAAGGATAAAACCAGTAGAGATATTTTGTTGGTTGAGGATAACCCCGGCGATGCGAAGTTGGCTCTGGAAGCTCTCAAAGTGGGAAGGCTTCGATATGAGGTTCATGTGGTCGAAGACGGAGAGCAGGCTATAAATTTCTTGCGACGAGAGGGAGAATACGCCGACGCACCTCGTCCAGACTTAATCCTGCTTGATTTTAATCTACCCAAGAAGAATGGACGACAGGTTTTAGCCGAGATCAAGGAGGATGAAAATCTGAAATATATCCCGGTGATGGTTTTTACAGTTTCCAAGGCTGAAGAGGATGTTCTCAGGGCTTATGACCTTCGGGCAAACTGTTTCATCACCAAGCCGTCCGAAATAGAGCAACTCTTCAAGATAGTGAAATCTATAGAGGATTTCTGGTTGAACATTGTGAAACTCCCTGCTTAGGAACAAAATCAGAGACCACAAGATGAATAAACTGATTCTTTTGGTGGCGGACCACCCCATAGCTCAGAAACAAATTCTGGGTGTTCTCCAGGAGCGTGGGATGTGTATTGACTTGTCTGTGGCTAAAAACAGTGTTGAGGCTATGGCTCTCCTGCAACGGAAAGGCAAGCATGCTGATGCTCCGCGACCCGACCTCATACTTCTCGATTTGAACCTGTCCGGAAAGGACGGCCGCGAAGTTCTGGCGGAGATAAAGTCCGGCGAGAAGCTCAAACAAATCCCTGTGGTGATTCTGGCGGTCTCCACCGCCGAAGAAGACATTCTGGAAGCATACAATTTGCATGCCAACTGCTACATAACAAAACCGATTGACTTAGGACAGTTTGTGGAGATCATCAAATCCGTTCAGAATTTCTGGTTGACCATAGTAACATTGCCACCCTCACAGACTCCATAGTGGTAAACCTAACCTTTGGGATAAAGGGAAGTTGAAGATGAACAACCATAACATCCGGGTATTGGTAATCGAGGATAATCCAGGCGATTTCCGGTTGATTCAGGAGATGCTATCTGAGGCAAAAGACAAATTATTCCAAGTGGAACTGGCAGAAAATCTCTCCGGAGCATTGGAATGTCTGAAGCAAGGGAGAATCGACGTGGTAATGTCGGATCTCGGACTACCGGATAGCCAGGGTTTGGCAACCTTCGAGCAATTGCGTGCCCGCCACCCGGATTTGCCGATAGTCGTTTTGACCAGTACCTATGATGATGAAGCAACGGCAGTGAAGGCAGTAAGCAGAGGCGCTCAGGATTATCTGGTCAAAGGACAGGTGGATGGAAAATTGATATCTCGGGTTCTGCTGTATGCCCTTGAACGCATGCGGGTAAAGGAGGAGTTGCGAAAAGGAAGAGACCGAGCCCAAAAGTATCTGGATGTGGCAGGA
>CAZWAO010000285.1:0-3272 GCA_964631815.1 uncultured Ignavibacteria bacterium
GGGCCGTCTCCGGCTTGACCAGCCAGCCGTTGGTGGTGATGAAGGGAAAATGATAAGCGGAAACCGCTTTGACGATCTCCGGCAGGTCCTTTCGGATCAAAGGCTCGCCGCCCGCCAGGGAGATGAACAAAGGACCCAGTTTCCTGAGTTTCCTGGCCCCCAGGGCAAACTCCGAGACGCTAAGCTCTTCTTCCCTTCGGTTGCCCATCTTCCAGTACCCGCAGAAGGAACAGCGGAAATTGCACCGGTAGGTCACCTGCCAGGAGCAGTAAAGGGGCCTTTTGGCCAGATAGGCGAAAGCTAAGTCGAATGATTTCTTATAAAGATCGACGGGGGTCAAATAGGTCCACCCTCCTCGCTTTGCGACCAGCGAAGGAACAAGCGTTTCCTGCTTGTCTAAAAGTACGTAACGCCCTTCTTAGATGTCAAGGGGAAAATGGCTCAACACGGCGGGCTGGCGATACAACTTATTGTATGTCTGGGGGTTAACTGGAGAGGTCCGAATTTGCGGAAGATGCCCCTTGGGGTTGGGCGGAGAACCTCGTGTCATACTTTATGTCTCTTTTCGTGAAGACTGATCTTTGGTCACTGCTCTGATCGTCGCCTGCAGAAAGTCAGGCCCGCTTCAGGACCTCTTGCTCCAACAGCCGTTTGTTATAGAAGGATATTATGTCGGCTCGTCTTAAAACGCCCAACAGCTTCTTGGGATTGCGTGGATCGACCACCGGCAGCCCGTCTAAGTCCTTGGCTTCGAATTTAGCCAGGGCAGAGCCTAGGTTCTCCTCCGGCGACAGGGTGGGCGGGTCGTGGATCATGATGTCCTCGGTAATCACCAAATCCTCCAGCACCCTCTGGGTCACCACCGGTCGGATGTCCTGAAGAGTTAGGATGCCTTGCAGCTCGCCATTCCGGCCCAGCACCGGGAACACGCTCTCCCGACTTTGCTCCACGAATCGGAGCAATTGAGTAAGGGGCATATCCTGCGGAACGGTTTGCCAGGTGGTGGTCATCACCTCCCGGACCGGTATGCCTTCCAGTATGCTCTTGTCCTTACCCGCCTTCAGGGTTATGCCGCGGCGGCTTAGCTTCATGGTATAGATCGAGTCGCGCTGCAGATGGTTGGCCAAAACCGTGCTTATCACCGAGGCCAACATCACCGGAAGGATGATCCTGTAGTCCCCGGTCATCTCGAAGATGAGAAGCGTGCCGGTGATGGGGGCGTGGATGGCACCGGCCACTACCGCACTCATACCCACCAAAGCGTAGGCGCCGGTGGAGGCAGTCACGTGGGGGAAAATGGAATGCAGGATGCCGCCGTAGAATCCCCCCAACATGGCTCCCATGAACAGCGAGGGAGCGAATATTCCGCCCGAGTTCCCCGATCCTAAGGTGAGGGAGGTGGCTATCATCTTCAAGAAAACCAAAAGAATCATCAGCCATAACACCACTTCACCGCGAAGGGCGGAGGTGATGGACTCGTAACCGTCGCTGAAAATCTGGGGAAAGAAGACTCCGATTATCCCAAACATCAACCCTGCCACCGCCGGCTTGTATATGTCTGTGATCTTAAGAGCTTCGAACAGATCCTCGGTCTTATACAGGGCCTTGATGTAAAGCACGGCCACGAGACCGGCCAGAACCCCCAAGCCCATGTAACAAGGAATCTCCCAGGCGGAGACTAAAGAGTAGCTGGGAACCGAAAAGGCAGGCTGGTTGCCCAGAAAAGCCCGGGAGATGACCGAAGCCAGCACGGACGAGAGTATGATGGGTCCGAAGGTGGGGATGGTAAAGTCCCCTAAAACGATTTCCAGGGCGAAGAGCACCCCGGCTATGGGGGCGTTGAAAACGGCCGAAATACCGGCTGCGGCTCCGCATCCCACCAGGATTTTCACCCGATTGCCGGACATATGAAAGAACTGTCCCACGGTGGAGCCGATGGAAGAGCCGATCTGTACGATGGGACCCTCTCGTCCTGCCGAGCCTCCCGACCCGATGCAGATGGCGGAAGCCACGGCTTTGGCGAAAGCCACGCGGGGACGAATTACGCCTCCCTTTAATGCCACCGCCTCCATCACCTCCGGCACGCCGTGGCCCCGGGCCTCCTGGGCATAACGATAGACGATGGGACCTACCAAAAGTCCGCCGACTGCCGGGACCAGAGGGATAAGCCAGTCGCCGTAGGCAGAAATGTGAGATAGGATCACCCCCTGGGGACTCAAGAAGAAATTCTTGCAGGAGAGGATGGCCCACCTGAAGGCAATGGCGCCGAAACCCGTAGCGATGCCCACTCCGAAGGACAAGGCAATCAAGAGAATCTGCTCGTTGATCTTCAGCTTGGCAAAGAATCTCAGAAGCAGAAGGTACGATCTATTGATCCGAAATGCTCTCATGGGGTCAGAAGCTAAAAGAAATCTGTGGATTTGTCAAAGAATCCTTGTCCTGCCGGTTGCTTTTTTCTTCCGCTGATTTGCCACCGCGCTAAACGTCAAGCAAGATCAATTCCGATAACCGGAGCGATGGAAGAATCAACAGCCGACTCTTTTCCTTTGTGATGGTCCAGAGATAGGATTTTTTGTTCTGCGAATCATTCGCACGGAGAGACTCGTAGTCGTCCCTCTGCATCCCTCGATCATCCTTCCCTCTAACTCACCTGCTCCAGCTCGCATTCCATCGACTTCAGGTTCAGTCCTTCGGTCGGCTCAAGATAAACCTTACGGAATCGAATGATCCCCATCTTGT
Organism: uncultured Ignavibacteria bacterium; assembly: GCA_964631815.1. GTDB lineage: Bacteria > Zixibacteria > MSB-5A5 > MSB-5A5 > SM1-73 > SM23-73-3. The sequence continues at coordinate 2,740 of CAZWAO010000285.1, forward strand.
CCACTAAGAAGACGGCAGGATAGACCTTTTGCCGCGATGGCCCTGCCGGCAACCCGTACTGCTGACTGACCGACAAAACCGGCGGATCGAACCTCAAGTCGTTTTCGATCTTCAAGATGGGAAACCGGAATTTCCTTTCCTGCCTCAGTCGGTGTGAGGTCCATCTCTCATCTAAGCTCAACGCCAGAATCTCTATCCCCTCTCCTTCCATTTCGTCATAGAAGAGGTTCAGCTCCTCCCACAGACTCAGGCAGGGAGCATTCCTTGCTCCGGGGCAGAAAAAAAGCAATACGCTCTTTTGGCCCCGAAACTCCGAAAGCCTCACCTCCCGGCCATCCGAATCCTTGAGCGTAAAATCGGGCGCAAAGTGTCCCACCCGCAATCGATTGACGTTGTCCATGACCTGTTCTCCTGACACGACCAATCCGGCTGTGCTTGAAGCTGCTACTTTTGCTCGAACTCGCTCTCCAGACCCTGCTTTTCAAAAAGCATGGCGATGGCTTTGGTCTTGGCCTTGGATTTGTGCCATTTCT
>CAZWAO010000286.1:0-3259 GCA_964631815.1 uncultured Ignavibacteria bacterium
ACGATTTCCACGTCGCCTTTTCCCTGTTTCTTGAACCGGGTCTTGTTCTGCTCGAATCGTTGCCTCCAGTTTTCCATGTAAAACAGCAGCACCCCGCCCGGCTTCAGATGACGGTTGAGATTGGTCAGAGTGGCGTGCAGATCGGTATACGTCAGGTTATACATGATCATGTCGAATGCCATCACCACGTCGAATTGCCGGTTCAAGTCGAAGCTGCGCATGTCTGCCTGATGGTACTCAAGCTCCGGGTTCCGCTTGCGGGCCAGCTCCAGCATCTTTTCGCTTCCGTCCACGCCCACCACTTCGAAGTTCTCTTTGAGAAACACATCGTGATGCCCTGCACCGCAGCCCACGTCCAAAAGCTGGCTCCCGCCGGAGTTGCCGTATTTCTCTGCCATCTTCCCGACAAAGCTCGCCTCCGAGGCGAAATCATCCTCCGAGACCAAAATCTCCCAGGTCCAGGCCAGCTCATCGTAGAGTTTGTTGTTGTTCATCCGATCACCAATAACCTGAAGCCATCAACTCAGTCTCTGCTCATGTTATCTCCCTTACACTGATAAGTCAAGTTCAATCGGGTATCTGTGTAGTTGCCCGATTCCCGGACGGGACTGTAGGTTATCAGGCGACTCGTCTGCCTCTCAAACCAAGTTACCGTACCGGCTTCGATTCGAGCTTTAAGCAACACCAGAAATTTATCTTGACTTTACGGACGATTGTGTTTTAGTTAATCCACGTCGCATCGGACTTTTGAATTTCACTAGGGGTGGGGATAGTGAAAGCATTTCCCTTACGCTTTATCGTTGGCTACGGGTATATCTGTATCTTTCTCTTTTTCGCTCTAACCGGCGGCCCATATTCCCGCAACGCCGCAGCCGACGAGGTTCTTCCTCCCACTTTTCTCTCCGCCATTGGCGATCAAGAAGGAGAGGTGCCTCTTTTCTGGTTTTGTCCCCATCCCGACACTCACCTTCTGGCCGACCACCAGGAACAAGTGTCTGGCCTGATGCATGTGGTTCTGCCCTGGCGCGACAACTGCGTGGCAGTCAGGATGAGTTCGCCGGAGGTTCCCTTCCATCTCCTCAAATCCAGAATTTACATCTCCCATCAGGGGGCTATTGGGGATACTGATTACGATTATCATTCCCCTTTCTTCGTAACGGTCAACCGCGACTCGGCAGGCATTCCTCAGAATGCTCATCTGGATTCGGTCCGCTGCTCGGCCGGTGAAGAGGATAGCCTGTCCGCTGGCGAGTGGGTCGACCTGGAACACAACCTGTTCATGCAGGATTCTGCCTTTTGGCTGGTGTTCCACTGGGAGGAAGGCTCACCTATGTCTCCCATGTTGGGGGAGGATGGTACGGACAACCTGGGCAGTTCCTTTTGGGGGAGAAGAAGCTTCTTTCACCTCGAGTGGCATCCCACACCACACAATCTGATGATCCAGGCGCAAGTCGCCGCCAACGGTAATTCTATCGCGGAGGTCGACAGCTTCAAGGTGTACCGCTCGACCGTTCCGGAATCTCTGATCTATGACCAGAGCCGGATTGCAGCCGTGCCGGGATCTCAATTCGGGCATGCGGACTGCGAGGTGGCCGAAGATCAGACCTACTTCTACGGAGTAACCTGTCTGAACTCCCAGGGAGAAAGCTGGGCTTCCAACTTAGCCCAGGCCGTGCCCAAACAGGGAGCGGTGCTAAATTCGACTGAGCAGGAGTTCTGCGTTCACACCAGCGCAGGTCAGCCGGTCTTTCAGACCCTAACCCTGAGCAACTCGGGCGGGCTGCCTTTGGACTTCAGGGTTGAGGTGGACATGCACGCCAGCGACCGGATGGGTGGCTCCGATCCTTGGGGCTACTGCTGGACCGACAGCAGGCTGAACGACAATCTCGAATTCCAATGGGTGAATATCGAAGATCACGGCATTCGTCTGGGTGAGGATGGAGACGACAACGTCGATTACGGATTCTTCGATCTGGGGTTCTCTTTTCCTTTCTATGGAGAGGCTTTCGACAGCCTGAGAATCGCCTCCGACGGCTGGATCAGCTTCTCCCATGTGCTCCCCTGTTATGCCGACACCTTCAAATGCTACATCAACAAGAGTCTTCCCTGGCTGTGGGGACCTTATTATCTGCTGGCGCCATTCTGGGATGATTTGAAATTGGCGGACAGCTCCGCGGTTTGCTTTTACTCGAACTCCGATTCCGCAGTCATCTCTTTCATCGACCTGCACCGCTGGTCACAGGCAGGCGGCGGTCCATACAGCTTCCAGGCCATCCTGGCCCAAAACGGAGAGATCGACTTTCGGTATCTTCGCATTCCGGATTCGCTCTACTCCGCAACGGTGGGCATCCAGAACCGGGACGGCACAGTCGGATTACAGGTGCTCCGCAATGAACGTCTTCTTCGGGACTCGTTGGCGATCAAGATAAAACCCGGCTGGATCAAAGTGGATTCATCCGGCGGATGGCTACAGCCGGGAGAAAACAAGACCTTGAATCTGACCTTCGATCCGGTCTGTTATCCCCAGGGAATCTATCAGGCCGACCTGCTGATTCATGGCTGGGACAAGAATCATACACTGGACACTAGGATCATCCCTCTGACTTTTTGCATCGACACCACCACCTCCGTTGAATGGACGGATGCGGAGACTCCCCAGGCGGTCACTCTGTTTTTCAACTATCCAAACCCATTCAATCCCACGACCACCATAGAATTCACGCTTGGCAGATCCGGGCCGGTAAGAATAGAGATTTTCAACGTCCTGGGGCAAAGGGTGAGAACGTTGATAGATGGATTCCTTGCTGCGGGTCGCAAGACAGTAAATTGGGATGGAAAAGGCGACCGAGGCGAAGAGGTTGCCAGCGGCATTTACCTCTATCGCATTCGAAACGGAGAATATTCCAAAACCAGAAAGATGTTGCTTCTGAGGTGAGAGGTTGGGCGGATTCAAAAACGTATGAAGTGACCCAGCCAAAAGGACAGTGCAATCGCCGCCGCGTGCAAAATCCACCATCCGGTATGTCCGCGAGAGAAGTCTTTCAACATTTGTCTATCTCCACAAGAAATGTCCCAGGGAAAACACGATCAAGAAATAGAAGAAGTGTCTTATCCACCAGCCCACGGTGAACATCCTGCCCAGTCCTGCCGGATAAAAATGCATCAAAATCACCTGACCCACGAAGAGCTTGGAAAAGAGAATAAGAATATCGCCCAGCATGGTTTTGAATATCACGTTGGTCAAGGTCAGCGAATCCGG
>CAZWAO010000287.1:0-3212 GCA_964631815.1 uncultured Ignavibacteria bacterium
GGAGACTAATGGTCTGTTTACAAAACTGTTGAACATATCATAGCTTTGGCACAATTACCTGCTGCAATAAGTTAAATGACAATATTTTCGGTATATTGAATAGTATTCAAGGAGGCTGGCAAGATGAAAGAAATGCTACACAAACTGCTCAGCCAATATGCAGATCACTTTCATGACACGCCGTTCCGGGTAGACTTTTGGGACGGTGATAGCCGTCATTATGGCGATGGTCAACCAGTCTTTACACTCTCGTATATAAAAACAACTCGACTTTCGCGATTCTGAGACCGCGCCGCTTGCGCTTTTTGGTTTACAGGACACTACAGTCAGCATACAATGAGCACAGGCACGCTGTCTGTGATGACGTGACAGAGAGGCGTAACAAAAAGGCACCGGCAGAGGTGGTAGAACAACTGCCATCTGCTGCGGCGAAAACGCCGCGATGAAAGAGACATGCGCAACGGCACAAGCAGCATACAGATGCTGTACCCTGATGCAGGGTGAACGCGCTTCCCCAACGAGGGACTCCGCCCCGTCACTGAGGCTGGATAGCACGCCGAACTGAAGAGCAACACAAACAGCCTGGTTTCAAAAAACACGCCCCACCAGGATAGGTTTTGTGTTGCAAGATGCCGCTTCAAGACTCCTAATTTTGCTCAAAATACCCGAAACTCGAGAAAACAATAATCAAAATCAACTTTGAATGTGTGATCACCCGACAGGGGAGGTATGCTTGCCGGGTTTTTGATCATATGAAATTCACGGAATCGGAAGATATCGAGGCGATCCACGCACCATTCCAGACTCTCAACGCTAACGCAGTTACCGAGCGATGGGTGCGAACCATACGCGAAGAATGTCTGGACAAGATGATCATCTTGAATGAGCAACATCTTCGACAATTGCTGACAGAGTACCTGGACTACTACAATGAGCGGCGTCCTCATCAAGGTCTTGAGCAGGACAGCCCATTAGGGTTGAACCCAGTATCGAAGAAGGCTCAATTCGCTATCATAAGGTGTTGGGTGGCATCATTCGAGCCTACTATCGCGAAGCTGCTTGACTGGCACTTTCATACTCGGATTGGTTTTTTAGGCTACGGGGCACCAGAAATCTTTGAACAGACAGATTATAATGCAGGTAAGCTACAGTCAAATACAAGACGCTACAGGATGAAGCTGTGTTTAGAAAACTGACTAATACATTAAACAAACCAACAAAAACAACTAATCTCGAACTGCGTGCTGGAACCATTGCCCCTTCGTTTTCGCTGCCAGCCGGGCCAAATAAAATCGTCACACTGGACGACTTTCTTGGTCGACCCGTGGTGCTTGTCTTTTACCCAAACGACTGGAGTCCAGTCTGCGGCGATCAACTGACGCTCTACAACGAATTGCTGCCCGAGTTTGAGCGTTACAATGCAGTCGTGCTCGGAGTGTCGGTGGATAGTGTGTGGTCACACCAGGCATTTGCTGCAGCTCGCAACATTCGCTTTCCACTGTTGAGTGACTTCGAACCGAAAGGTGCGGTCTCCAAATTATACGGCGCATATAACACCAAGAAAGGTACAGCAGAGCGCGCTTTGTTTGTCGTCGACAGTATTGGCGTGATTCAGTGGCAGCATATATCACCCTCAAATGTCAACCCCGGTGCGTCAGGAATTCTCAAAGCATTGGAAAATATTGCCTAATTGGAGAGTTGAGCCATGACTGAAGAACTAAGTCGTCTTTCAAAACCGGTTGATATTAAACAGGATCATTACCAGGGTCTGGCGGATCCCCCAATCGTATTGGTGGAGTACGGTGATTATTCATGCCCCTATTGTCGTCAGGTTATGCCCGTTGTGCGTGAATTGCAGGATCAGCTGGGCGACCGATTACAATATGTGTTCCGACATTTCCCAATTTCGTCAGTGTATCCCAATTCGCAATTAGCAGCAGAAGCCGCAGAAGCGGCGGGTGCGCAGGGTAAGTTTTGGGAGATGCATGACATTTTGTATGAACTCACTAATCCCAACCTGATCACCCTGGAGAATCTGTGCAGCTATGCCAGTGAACTTGGCCTGGATGAAGACCGTTTTCGCACTGAGCTAGAAGAAGGGGTCTACGCGGAAAAGGTGCGTGAGGATTTTATGAGCGGTGTTCACAGTGACGTCAACGGCACACCAACATTTTTCATCAATGGCGAAAGGTATGATGGCGCGTGGGATTTCATTTCGTTGATGGAGGCAATTGAGAAGCCACTGGGTGTCCGTGTCAATCGAGCCTTTCAAGAATTTGTCAATATTCAGGCTTCAGGGGGCTTTTTATTACTGCTAGGGACAATCATTGCACTCGTATGGGCAAACTCGCCGTGGGCAGAATCATACTTCCATTTGTGGGAGACAGAAGTTGCATTTGAGTTTGGTGCATTCCATCTTGGTAAACACCTGCTACACTGGATCAATGACGGATTGATGGTGATCTTCTTCTTTGTTGTCGGACTGGAGATCAAACGTGAGGTGCTTGCCGGAGAGTTGAGATCGCCGCGCAAGGCACTTCTGCCGATTATGGCAGCAATTGGTGGAATGCTCTTTCCGGCGCTCCTGTTTTTCGTGTTTAACAATGGCGAGGAGTCAGTATCAGGTTGGGGTATTCCCATGGCAACGGATATTGCCTTTACCCTCGGTTTGATGGCCGTACTTGGCAAGCGGGTACCGATTGCCCTGAAGGTATTCTTTACGGCCCTTGCGATTGCCGACGATCTTGGCGCGGTGTTAGTCATTGCACTCTTCTACTCATCGGGAATTCAGTGGGCGGCACTGGGGGCAGGCGCTTTGATCCTGCTGGCATTAATCGGCTTGAACCGGGCGCGGGTGTATGCCCCCCTGCCATATGCCATCCTGGGTGTCGGGTTGTGGCTCGCCTTCCTGCAATCGGGAGTGCATCCCACTATTGCAGGTGTATTATTGGCGATGACCATTCCTTCCCTAACAACAGCAAATACAACAGCATTTCTTGCGCAGGCGACGACTGTGCTTGAGAACTTCGAAAGGATGTCAATGGACGGGACACGCGACCATGAAATCGGTTCACCACGTCAAGCCGTTGCGCGCACCTTAACAACCATCGCACAGCGCGTCGAAAGCCCTTTGCAGCGACTTGAGCGCACCTTGCATCCATGGACAACATATGCCGTTGTGCCGATTTTTGCGCTGGCTAATGCGGGTGTGG
>CAZWAO010000288.1:0-3211 GCA_964631815.1 uncultured Ignavibacteria bacterium
CGCGGCGCCATCTCCTATCTTAAGATCACCCTGCTCACCCTGGAGGCGGCCGGTTTCATCCTGTTTCTGATCGTGCTGGGCAAAAGGGTGGTGGGCCGCATGGGACCCACCAGCCTGGGCCGCTTCAAGCTGAAAAACGCGCCCTTTGCCCTGGCCCTGATATTCTGCCTGGGTTTATCCGCGGTCGCCAGTTACATCCACCTGGCCGCCATCGTGGGCGCCTTCATGGCCGGAATGGTGCTGGCCGAGCTGAACTTAGAGTACAAATTCTCGGTGAAGTTCGATTCTCTGTACGACTTCCTGGTTCCCTTCTTCTTCGTGGTGATGGGCACGCAGGTGGACCTTTCCGTCTTCACCAAGTCTAACCTGATCGGCGCCGCCCTGATTCTGACTGCGTTTGCGGTGGTGGGCAAGCTCATCGGCTGCGGATTGGGCGCTGTGGGTATGGGACTGAAGCAAGCTTCGGTGGTGGGGGTGGGGATGGTGCCACGGGGAGAGGTGGGCATGATCGTGGCCTCCATCGGACTGGGGCTGGGGGTGATCTCCAGCGATCTGTATGCCGTGGTGATATTCATGGTCATCGCCACCACCCTGATGACCCCTCCGGTGCTGGCCAAGATGATCTCCCGCAAGTACGTGGAGATGAAGGAAGAGGAAAAAATAGAAGAGATACCGGTGGATCTTTAAGCCCCGGGTTTGCAGACTTTCCGCCCCTCAGGCCGAGCCGGGAAATGAACCGGCTGCCGGGGCATCCCAGGAGCCAGGATTGGATCCGGAAAAGAAACTGAAAGCTGTGCTTGTGATCCTGCTGGCGGTGATCGCCTTCGGGACGGCGGGTTATGCCGTGATCGAGCGATGGGACGCGCTGGATGCCCTGTACATGACCATCATCACTCTTTCCACGGTCGGATTCCAGGAGGTCTACTCGCTCTCCCCGGCGGGAAGGGCGTTTACCATAGTGCTCATCGTGGTGGGGGTGGCGGGAGCCGCATATACCTTGAGCGTGATAGGACAAATGATAGTGGAAGGCGAGGTCAAAAGACTCTTAGGGAGACGGAGAATGAAAATGGGCATAAAGGAGCTGGTGAACCATTACATCGTGTGCGGCTTCGGCAAGGTGGGAAGAAGGGTGGCTCGGGAGTTGAACCTTCGCCGCGTGCCCTTCGTGGTGGTGGACAAAGACCCCCAGAGGATCGAGCTGGCGGAAACGGACGGGTTTCTGTTCGTCCAAGGCGATTCCACCACGGACGAGACGCTGATCGATGCGGGAATAGAGCGAGCCAAGGGATTGATCATCGCATTGGCCAACGAGGCGGACAACGTGTTCATCGCCCTGTCCGCGCGCCAGCTTAACCCGGGTCTGTTCATCACCGCCCGGGGAGAATCGGACGAGGCGGAGAAGAAGCTCAAACGGGCCGGCGCCAACAAGGTGGTCTTCCCGCACCGGATCGGGGCCATTCGCATGGCGCTGACCACGCTGCGACCCAACCTGGTGGACTTCATGACGGTGATGACCTTTGACAAAGACACCGGGCTGGCCATCGAGGAGATTCAGGTGAAGCCGGGATCGTCCCTGGACCAGACCACCCTGCAGCTCTGTCCCATACGAAAGGACCTGGGGATCATGGTGGTGGGGATCAAAAAGGTGGGCAAGGACGTGTTTTTGAATCCGGCCCCGGATACCAAGATCGAGGCCGGCGACATCCTCATCGTCATCGGCGAAAGGGAGAAGCTGGAGCAGCTGGAAAGGCTGACCAGTCCTTGAACCAATCGGCTCGGGAGATGAACCTATGTCTGAATTACGTCTGAACAGGGCCACCAAAGAGTGGATCATACTGGCCACCGAGAGAGCCAAAAGACCCCACCAGTTTTTGGTCAAGTCGGACCGGGAGAAGCTGCCCCGCTACGACCCGCATTGCCCTTTCTGCCCGGGCAACGAGAAGCAGACCCCGCCCCAGATTTACGCTTTGAAGGGGAACGCCGCCGGTTCCAAAAAGCAGGGCTGGAGGATCAGGGTGGTGACCAATAAGTATGCGGCTCTGCGCCCGGAGAAAAGGACCCGGGGGATCCAGGGGGAATTCTTCAAGTCCGCCCCGGGCCTGGGACAGCACGAGGTGATCATCGAAACCCCCCGGCATGACCGGACCATTGCCACCCTCCCTCTAAAGCAGGTGGAGGATATCTGCACGGTTTACTGGAGAAGATACCGGGCCTTGGAGAAGGACCGGCGGTTCAAGCTGATCATCATCTTCAGAAACCACGGGGCCTCTGCCGGCACCTCCCTGAAGCACCCCCACTCGCAGGTGATAGCTCTTCCCCTGGTGCCCACGGACGTGCGGCATCTGTTAGAGGAGGCCATGAGGTACTACGACGATCACGGCTGCTGCGTGTTCTGCGATATGTTGAGACAGGAGCTGGCCGCCAAAAGCAGGATCATCCTCTCCAACCCGGCCTTTGTGGCTTTTCATCCCTTTGCCTCGCGTGCTCCCTTCGAGACCTGGATAATGCCCCGAAAACACAACGCCGGCTTCGGAAACGTTACCCGAGGCGAGATAAAGCTTTTGGCTTCCGCCCTGAAGAAAGTATTGGCAGGCCTGCACGACAAGCTGGGCGATCCGGATTACAATCTGATAATCCGCACCGCGCCCATCAAGGACGCCCAGGAGGACTATTATCACTGGTACGTTCAGATACTGCCCCGGCTGAGCATACCCGCGGGCTTCGAGCTGGGATCCGGAATTTACATCAACACCGTCCTGCCGGAGAAGACCGCCCGATTCATGCGGGAATAGCATGATCCCGCGCGGCTGACGCTTGCATAGGCCATGAATCAAAGACCGGAACCAGAAAAGCACCCGGCGCCGGAAGGCGAGATTCAGGTCGGCCAGAAGCTGTCTGAGGCGGAGATCAGGTTCGAGACATGGCGAAAGGGCTTGGGTCTTTTCCTGGGTCCGGCGGTTTTCCTGGCGCTTTTGCTCCTGCCTTTCCCCGAGCTGTCCCCTGCCGCACACAGGCTTTTGGCCATCCTGGGGCTGGTGATAACTTTCTGGGTCACCGAGCCTATTCCCATTCCGGTGACCGCCCTGGCCGGGGCGGCCCTGTGCGTGATTTTCGGTGTGGGGCCGGATAGGGAGGTTTTGGCCAGCTTCGCCCATCCCATAGTGTTCCTCTTTCTGGGAAGCTTCATCATCGCCGAGGCCATGAAGGTGCA
>CAZWAO010000289.1:0-3177 GCA_964631815.1 uncultured Ignavibacteria bacterium
GGATTAAACGGATAGAACGGATGGCTGCGCTTGCTGCGGACTACCGACCACGGACGTGGGGGAGCGGTCGTTGGACTTGAGCGGTGGACGGTCGACGGTGGACGTGAAAGGACTCTCAATGGATGGAACAGATGACTACAAACGCGTGAGGAACCTCGCGCTAAGCGAGCAGTTGTTCACGAAAGGGAGGTGAAAGAGATGGTAGATGTCAGGGAGGAGAAGAAAAGGGCGTTGCAGCAGGCGGTCAGCCAGATAGAGCGTCAGTTCGGAAAAGGATCCATCATGGTTTTGGGAACCGATTCTTTGGATGAGAGCATCCCGGTCATATCCACCGGATCGTTGGGTCTGGACGTGGCTTTGGGAGTGGGAGGAGTGCCCCGGGGAAGAATCATCGAGGTGTTCGGGCCGGAGGCTTCGGGAAAAACCACTTTGGCTTTGCACATCATGGCCGAGGCTCAGAAGGTTGGCGGCACCGCGGCTTTCATCGATGCCGAGCACGCTTTCGACGCCACCTATGCCCGGAACCTGGGAGTGGATATCGACAATCTTCTGGTGTCCCAGCCGGATACCGGGGAGCAGGCTTTGGAGATCGCCGAAACCCTGGTTCGCAGCGGGGCGGTGGACGTGATAGCCGTGGACTCGGTGGCGGCGCTGGTTCCCAAGGCCGAGATCGAGGGCGAGATGGGCGATTCTCACATGGGGCTCCAGGCCCGGCTTATGTCTCAGGCCATGAGAAAGCTGGCCGGAACCATCAGCAAGTCCAAAACCTGTCTGGTGTTCATCAACCAGATCCGCATGAAAATCGGCGTGATGTTCGGCAACCCGGAGACCACGCCGGGCGGAACCGCGCTGAAATTCTACTCGTCGGTCAGGCTGGACATCCGGCGGATTTCCTCCATCAAGGAGGGAGACCGGATTCTGGGCAATCGCACCCGGGTTAAGGTGGTCAAAAACAAGGTGGCCCCGCCGTTCAAGCAGGCGGAGTTCGACATCATCTACGGCAAGGGAATCTATCGAATCGGCGAGCTGGTCGATCTGGGAGTGGAACAGAAGGTCATCGAAAAGAGCGGCACCTGGTACTCCTACGATAACGAGAGGCTGGGCCAGGGCAGGGACAATGCGGCCAGGCTGCTGGGGGAAAACAAGGATCTGGCCGGACAGATCGACCACAAGATAAAAGAGAAGCTGGGCCTGATCAAAGAGAGTAAGAAGGAGAAGGAGAAGGAAAAAGAAGAAGAGCCGGTCAAGAAGTAGGTCCGAGATGTCCCCAAGGCCCTAGTGCGACATTCCGATACTACAAGTCTCTCAGCTGGGACGGCAGGATATCCGGTCCCCTCTCCCCAAAGGGGAGAGGGCTAGGGTGAGGGGGATTATGGAGCAAGGAAGGCCGAAATACCGAAGAGCACTTTTGCACCTCAAGATTCAGTGAGCGATGACAGCCGACAGAGTCATCACCAAGATCGAGCCTCAGAAGAAGAACCCCAGAAGGCGATCGGTTTTCATCGACGGAAAGTTCGCCTTCGGGCTGGACGAGGAAGTCGTCTCCAAACTGCGTTTGGAGAAGGGAGAGAGTTTAACCGAAAAGAGAATCGGCGAAATCTCGGCCGGTAAAAGCGAGAACGAGGCCAAGGAAGCCGCTCTGAGATTCCTGTCCTTTCGGCGCAGAACCGAAAAGGAGATAAAAAACAAGCTCAGGGAAAAGGGATTCGATGATAAGGTCATCAGATCGACTATCGAGAAGCTGAAAAGCTACGATCTGGTGAACGACTACGAATTCGCCACCGCCTGGATAAAAGAGAGACTGGCCTACAAACCGAGAGGCAAAAGGCTGCTCCGACAGGAGCTTTGGAAGAAAGGGATACAAAAAGACGTAATTGACAGGGCCATCGAAGAGTTGTGCCGGGATGAGAGCCAATCCGCTTTGGAAGTTTTAAGAAAGGCCCAGAGGAGATATCGCAATCTGGAGCCAAAAGTGGCCCGGCGGCGGATGATGGGCTTGCTCACCAGAAGAGGATTCTCATACGAGACGGTCAAGGAAGCGCTGAAACTGGAAGAGTCCGGGAGTACTTTCGAAGAAGATTAGCAAATGATAGAAATCAACTTCGACTGAACAGCCAATTGAAATTGCGCCAATGATAATGCAAATCACCTTAAAACCCATCGGCATAATTCACTCTCCTTACCACACCAAGGAGGAGATTCCCATTCAGGGAATCTTCAAGCCGGAGGGAGTGGGAACCATCGAGGTTTACGAAGAGTATGCGAAAGGTCTGACCGACGTGGAGGGTTTCTCCCATATTCAAATAGTTTACTTCTTCCACAAGTCCCAGGACTTCTCCCTTTTGTCCAAGCCGTTTTTAGAGGACAAGCTGCATGGCATTTTCGCCATCCGGTCTCCCCACCGGCCCAATCATCTGGGCATCTCGGTGGTAAGGCTCTTGGAGAGAAAGGGCAACATCCTGAAGATCGGGGAGATCGACGTTTTCGACGGCACGCCGCTTCTGGACATCAAGCCCTATGTGCCCAAGTTTGACGAGCGAAAGAACGTAAAGATAGGATGGCTGGAGGGACTTCTGCCCCAAGAAGGCTAAAGCTATCAAGACCTGAAAGAGATTATGAAAAGCCACGAGATAAGAGGCAAATTCCTGAAGTTTTTCGAAGAGAGAGATCACAAGATCTATCCCAGCTCGTCTTTGATCCCCAAAGACGACCCCACTCTTCTTTTCGCCAATGCGGGGATGAACCAGTTCAAAGACGTCATCCTGGGAAAGAAACAGCCGGAACACAGGCGGGTGGCTTCGTGTCAGAAGTGTATCCGGGTTTCGGGAAAGCACAACGATCTGGAGGAGGTGGGCAAGGATACCACCCACCACACTTTTTTCGAAATGCTGGGGAATTGGTCCTTCGGCGACTATTTCAAGAAAGAAGCCATAATCTACGCCTGGGAGTTTCTCACCGAGGTCTGCGGTCTGTCCAAGGATAAGTTGTGGGCCACGATATTCCGCGAGGATGACGAGGCGGAGAAGCTCTGGTACAAACATACAGACATCAAAAAGGGCAGGGTGCTTCGATTCGACGAAAAGGAGAACTTCTGGGAGATGGGAGAGGTGGGGCCCTGCGGTCCCTGTTCGGAGATTCACTACGACAAAGGGGAGAAATACAAATGTGATCGGCCCG
>CAZWAO010000290.1:0-3158 GCA_964631815.1 uncultured Ignavibacteria bacterium
TGAAGGGCAAGGCCATCAAGCTGGTTCCGCTGTATGAGTACTCGGTGTATGACAAAAAGGATCTGGTATATAATAAGGAGAAGTTGGCCGAAATCGGAAAGCCCTTTTCCGGCTCGGTTTCGGAGTAGTCGAAGGTTGCACATAAGAGAAAAGGAAAACCAGAGTTGTTGACGGGAATACCTGCTGCGATTTTCTATGTACTGGCGGCCATAGTGGTCGGCTCCGGCGTGATGGTGGTCAGCCTGAGGAATATCTTCCACTGCGCCCTGTTTCTGGTTCTGACCCTTTTCGGCGTGGCCGGCATCTACGTTCTTCTCTCCGCCGAGTTCCTGGCTGCCGTGCAGGTGCTGATCTATGTGGGAGCCATCACCATACTGATGATATTCGCCATCATGCTCACCGCCAAGCTATACAACGCTCAGATCAGGCAGTCCAACGAGCAGGTGGTGTTGGGGATAGTTGTGGTAGTTACGCTTCTGATTTCCACCGTGGCCATCCTGGGCCGGACCGCCTGGCGGCTGTCGGACGTCATGGCTCAGACCCAGTCCACGGCCGGAATCGGCCGGGCTTTGCTGACCCGGTACGCTCTGCCCTTTGAGGTGGTCTCCGTGGTTTTGCTGACGGCTTTGATCGGGGCCATCGTCATCGCCCGAAAGGAGTGAGTTGTGGTCGGATTGACCCACTATGTGATCCTAAGCAGCATCTTGTTCTGCGTGGGCATCTTCGGGGTTCTCACCCGTAGGAACGCCATAGCCATTCTCATGTCCATCGAGCTGATGTTCAACGCGGTAAACATCAACTTCGTGGCTTTCTCCAAGTTCGTCACTCCGGGTGAGTTCATCGGCCAGATATTCGCCATCTTCGTGATCACCATCGCCGCCGCCGAGGCCACTGTGGGTCTGGCCATCGTGCTTTTGATTTACCGGAATTTCAAGGGCATTAACGTGGATAACATCAACCTGATGAAGTGGTAAGGGAGTTTCTCAATTGGAACGGGACGCCGTAACTTCAAATTCGACTTAGAACATGTTAGCTAACGCCTGGATCATACCGCTTCTACCTCTGACGGCCTTCGTGGTGATCGTTTTCTTCACCCACCGGAACCAGAGGTTGAGCTCTTTCGTCTCCATCGGAGCCATCTGTCTGTCCTGGGTGCTGGCCTTGGTCGTGATAGGCAGCGTGCTGAAGAATCCGGTCTCCTCGGAATTCAAGTTCACCTGGCTGAACCTTCTGGGCTTCAAAGTCGAGATGGGGATGCTCATCGACTCGCTCACCGCGGTGATGCTTTTTGTGGTGTGCACCGTGTCCATGCTGGTGCACATCTACTCGGTGGGATACATGCACGGTGATCCTCGCTTTTCCCGGTTCTTCTCGTTTCTGTCGCTGTTTAGCTTCTCCATGCTGGGCCTGATCTTGGCCAACAACTTCCTGGGGATATTTGTCTTCTGGGAGCTGGTGGGCCTCACCTCTTATCTTCTGATCGGTTTCTGGTTTGAGAAGAAGGTGGCCTCGGACGCCGGGAAAAAGGCCTTCATCACCACCCGAACCGGCGATCTGGGCTTCATCGTGGGTATTTTAATTCTGACCACCGCGGCCGGAACCTTCAACTTCAGGGAGATGTTCCATGCGGTGGAGGCCGGGCACATTCCGGTGGCGCTTTTGACCTTAGGCGCCATCTTTCTTTTCGCCGGGGCAGTGGGCAAATCCGCCCAGTTTCCGCTTCACGTATGGCTTCCAGACGCCATGGAAGGCCCTACCCCGGTTTCCGCACTGATACATGCCGCCACCATGGTGGCGGCCGGAGTATATTTGGTGGCCCGCACCATGACCATATACATGGCGGCGGAGAATGCCGCCATAGTGGTGGCCTCTATCGGCTGCTTCACCGCCTTTCTGGCAGCCTCCATCGGACTGGTTCAGAACGACATAAAAAGGGTGCTGGCCTACTCCACCATCAGCCAGTTGGGTTACATGATTATGGTGTTGGGCTTAGGCGGCTATACCGCCGGCACCTTCCATCTTTACACCCACGCCTTCTTCAAAGCCCTTCTCTTTTTGGGCGCCGGAAGCGTGATTCACGCTATGCACACCAACGACATCTGGGACATGGGCGGGCTTTATCCCAAAATGAAGACCACCGCCATCACCTTCATCGTGGCCTCGCTGTCCATATCCGGCATATTCCCCTTGTCCGGATTCTGGAGCAAAGACGAGATTTTAGCAGTTGCCAGCCATTATCCAAATCCCATATTCCTGATAGTGGGCACCCTGGTGGCGGGCATGACCTCGTTCTACATGTTCCGGCTGTGCTTTGTCACCTTCTTCGGGAAGCCGCGCGACCAGCACAAGTTCGACCATGCCCACGAATCGCCCAAGGTGATGACCATTCCTCTGATCGTTCTGGCCGTTCTGGCAGTGATTGCCGGCTGGGTGGGCATACCCTGGCTTAAGCACGGTTATTCCGCATTCGTCTACCATCATGAACCTCACCACGCGGAGCCCAACTTCATCCTGATGATCGTCTCCACCCTGGTGGCTCTTAGCGGCATTTACTTAGCCTATGCCATGTACTACAAGAAATCCATCTCCGCCGACAAGCTGAAAGCAAAGTTCTCTTTCATATACAAGGTGCTTTACAACAAGTATTATTTCGACGAGCTCTACCACGCGGTGATCATCAATCCCCTGTTGAAGTTGTGCGATTTCCTGTTCGGCCGGGTGGACGTGGGGGTGGTGGATTGGCTGGTCAACCGGGCCGGGCGTTTCACCGTGTTCTTCTCGGACGTGCAGGAATGGTTCGACAGCCATATCGTGGACGGTGCGGTCAACGGCACGGCTTTCGTCACCCGGGGAATCGGATCGGGACTTAAGAAGGTGCAAACCGGACAATTGCAGAACTACGCCTTCGTGATATTCTTCGGGCTGGTCCTGATCATCATCTTCAAGCTGATGTAAGCGTCGACGTGCTGACGAATTGAGGTATGATATTCAAAAACGGCGAATTCAATCGAGAGGCTTTTTGATTCATTCCGAACCGGACGATAAACAAGGAGCAAAGACCACATGAACCTTCCCATTCTTTCGCTTCTGATTTTCATCCCGCTTCTGGGGATGATTCTGATTTTGCTTTTGAGAAAAGAGCAGGAGAGCGCCGCCAG
>CAZWAO010000291.1:0-3157 GCA_964631815.1 uncultured Ignavibacteria bacterium
ATGTAACCGTTATAAATAAACACACTCAACGCAGTTTTGTCAAGGATTTTTTTGGATTCCCGGTCACAACCTTGGCATGCCTGTCCGTCCAGTCAAGTGCTGCATTCAAGCCTCACGGACGCATCCAAGCGTCTCCGATTTTCTCCGTATCCGGTCAGGCAAGACCGTAGTCAGGATCACGCCTATATGAGGGTAAACCCTTACTTCTCGACTACCATTCGGATCAACTCCGTGAAGTCGGCCATTCCGGCCTGAAATCCATCCTTGTTCACATCGGCGTTGGCCCGCTGTCGAGAAGTAAGTTGCTGCGTCCCACCCAGATAGTTTGCCAGAAAGATAATGTCCGCCACCGTGCCGGCAAAACCATCGTCATTGGCATCCCCATACAAGGGATGCCTGACAAGGATGCCTCCATCGTTTCTCTCTAACTCCGGAGGTACCACGAAACTGCTGTCATTCCTGACCAATCTGTTGTCGTCAAAAGGGGTTTCCCCGTCCTCGACGAACTCCACCGCAGAATGCACGTCCGTCAGAAGATCCTGCGTAGTCACGGTCAGCCCTATCTGGCCCAGGGTATCGGTACCCGGAGCCAAGGCCGGCAAACCGGTCGAATCCGGATGCTGCCTTCTGAGGGTCAGCTTCACCCTCCCAGGCTGGGGGGTGGACACAGTTATCAACTGAAACCGACGCAGTGCTTCGAACCAGCTGAATGTTAGAATCTCCGGATCGAATTCCACAAGCACATCCAAGCCGGCCGTCGAATCGGGAGAAGAAACCACCAGATTCAAAGGCATGGTTTGACCGGGGTCCGCCACCACACCGTCCTCCAGCTCCATGTAGTACTCTCCCTGAGCTAATCCAACAGCGGTGAGCGCTTGCAGGCACAGAACGCTCAGGAGAAATACTCGCCAGAGCCAGTGGTGCTTCAACATCTTTCCCTCCGGATCACTTGAAACCGTTCTCCGTTCTGAATAAGTCCACCGCCCGTCAGGGACAACTGCTGGGCGGAGCCGGTCCGTTACGGAAGAGATAGTTCAGTAAATATATGGCGTCTCCCAGTTCCACCTCTCCGGAGCAGTTGAGATCGCCCGCCATGGTTGGAACCGGCGCGGGACCGCTGCGGAACAAGTAGTTGAGGATGAACACCACATCGCCCAACCCCACCTCCCCGTCGCCGCTGGCGTCTCCCGGTACGAAGAAGATGACTTTCATTTCCACCGTTTCATCGTCCGACAAAGACCCGTCCGATGCGGTGAAAGTCACCGAATAAACCGAGTCGGTCTGCGTGCTGTCGGGCGCGAAGGTGAACAACCCACCTCCTCCTCCACTGTCAAAGAAGGCGGCATGATTGGGCAGCCCGGCGGCAGTCAGGGTGATGCTGGGGCCGTCCGGGTCCGTGGCGCGCACGTGCAAGTAGAAGGTGTCTCCCACCACCGGCTCCGTGGTATCCGGGAGCGGGTACAGCGTGGGAGGCTGGTTGCCGGCCTCCGTCACTTCCAAATTCACAAGTTCGCTGTCCGGCTTGCCGGTAGCATCCGTCACTTTGAAGGTGACCAGATAGTTCCCCGCTTGCACGAAGCTGGGGCTGAACGTAAAGGAACCTGCTCCGTTCCCCGAGTCGACCAGCGATGAATTGGCCGGATTGTTGGCCACGCTGAAGGTCATCTCATCGCCATCCGGATCGGTGGCATGAATCCTGAATGTCAGCTCGTTTCCTTCCTGCACGCTCCTGGGGCCGATGGAGTCCAAGGTCGGCGGCTGGGCCACGTTCACGATGGTGATGGCCACCTGCTCGTAATCCGAACTCACCAGGTCCGATACCGAGAAGTAGATCGATCTGTTGCCGGCCTGGTAATAGTCCGGCGTGAAGGTGAAGAGGCCCGATCCGTTGCCAGAATCGTGGAACGTCGAGTTCAGGGGCAGCGGCGCTGCAGTCAGCACCAGGCTGTCGCTGTCCACATCCGTGGCGTGCACCCTGAACTGCAGGGTTTGTCCCTCATCGACCGTCTTGGGTCCTATGGAATCCAGTACCGGCGACTGATCCACGTTGACTACGGTGATCTTCACCACCTCCGTGTCCAGGGCGGCATACGAGTCTATGGCACGGAAGGTGACGTACCAGATTCCTTCTTGAGTCCAGTCAGGGCTGAAGATTAAGGAACCGACCCCGCCTCCTGAATCCACGAATGTGGCGTGGAGGGGAAGGTTGGCCGCTTGCAAGGTTATCGGATCGGCGTCCAGGTCCGTTGCGTGCAGCCTTATCTTCAAGGTCTGCATCTCGTTGACCGACTTAGCTCCGACCGAATCCAAAACCGGCGCGTGATTACCTAATTCTACCACCGCCACGTGCACCCACTCGGTGTCCGCCAAACCCCGGCTGGTGGCTACAAACCGAACGTCGTAAGCCGAGTCTCCCTGGGTGAAGTCGGGGTCGAACCGGAACAGGCCCCGGCCATTGGTGCTGTCGGTGAAGGTGGAGTTTCGCGGCAGACCTCCGGCCGTCAAGACCGGTATGTCGACAGTAGAGGTGGTGATCACCCTGATGTTCAGGCTGACGCCTTCCATGGCCGTGGTGTCGTTTATGGGAAGGATGTTGGGCGGCTCGGGCAGATCATACACCCGTATGAATTTGTTATCGCCCTGATTGGTGTCTGGGTAGTCCGCATCCACCACCCAGGGAGTGACCGTGTAAAACGCATAGGGCACGCCTCCCTGATTGTAAGCCGGGGTCCAGGTGAATACCCCTACTCCGTTCCCGCTGTCGACCAGTGTGGCGTTGGCGGGAAGAGGAGTGAGGTGTATGCTGGGCGGCGGGCCGTCGGGATCGGTTCCGATCAGCTTCAGGATGCGAGTCTTCCCTTCATAGTAATGGTAGGTACCCGAATCCGGTTCGAATCGAACCGTAGGGTTTCGGTTCACATCTATGACAGTAATCTCCACCAGCTCCCCGCTTCTCAGAAGCGTGTCCACCGAATCGATGGCCTCGAACAAGCTATAGTACACACCCTGGTCCTCGAAGGTGGCGTGATAAGAGAATGAGCCGGTTCCGTCTCCGTTGTCCACGAAGCTGGCCGCAGGCGGAAGGCCTGAGGCTCTCAGTCGGGGAGTGGTGCTGTCCGGGTCTGCCGCGCTGACCGAGAAGGTGAGCCACTGCAGC
>CAZWAO010000292.1:0-3156 GCA_964631815.1 uncultured Ignavibacteria bacterium
AGACCATACAGTAGCTTTTTGCTATCTGGAGACCAGTTTGCCGACACGATGTCCGCTACTTGCCCCGGTTTGACCTGGGGCAAGTCTTTGCTAAGATCAGCAATCACATTTCCTTGAAGGTCAAGCACGGATACGCCCACACCATAGTGATGTGCAAGGATCATGGTGGTGTCTGGGGAAAGCAAGGGGGATCCGTACTTCCTCTCACTGTCGGTCACCTTCCTTTTCGAAGTACCATCAACATGTCCTACCCAAATATCTCCCCAGCCATAGGGCTCGACGAAAGCGTGCAGTTGGTTTCCTGTTTCCTGGAAGCCAAGCTTGCCCTTCTTGATTACCTCAAAAACCTTCGTTTCTCCCTCGGGTTTTTCGTGAACCTCATAATACCCCGCTGTCCCATCCGGCAAGATAAATGGGGTGCCAGGGTAAGTGAGATACTCGCTTCTGGGAACGACAACGATCGAATCCCGCCTTATCGTCTCCAAGTGTCCTTTCATGTCGAGCGTTTCTATCGCCAGTATGTAACCTCGCGCCCCCGTCTCTTGCCGCCACTCCTTTTTCTCCGAAATGACAAAAGCCGAGTCACTCATCCAGTCAAAACTCCAGGGTCGCAGCTCAGCAATCCTGTCAATCTTGCCGGTTCCGTCTGCCTTGGCTACACGCAGCCAGCCGCCGGATAAGAAAGCCAGTCTGGTTCCATCAGGCGACCATTTGGGCGTCCCGCCCATGCCGATTTCGATTGTCTCGAATTTCGGCTGTTTCTTCGGTTCCTGTGCGCCTGCGCTTATGACAGAAAAAATGGAGGCAGCTACCAGGCATAGGAGTGAAGTAAACAGATTGCCTCTTCTCATTTGGATTTTCTCCTCTTTGGAATTGTAAACTCGTGTGCCGGTCGGGTCCCCCGACCCGACCAGGATTCGCCGCCAGGTCAGGGGACCTGGCGGGCACAGGGGAAGAGAGGGATTTGTGTGCCGGTCGAGTCCCCGACCCGATCCTATGGATCCAAATTCGGACCGGTGCTTCCCGCCAGGTCAGGGGACCTGGCGGGCACAGGAACGAGGGCGTCCCCGGACGGGGACACGCCTGTGCCCGGTCTAATCCGTAACCTATGTCCGGA
The DNA here is from genome assembly GCA_964631815.1 of uncultured Ignavibacteria bacterium. Lineage (GTDB taxonomy): Bacteria > Zixibacteria > MSB-5A5 > MSB-5A5 > SM1-73 > SM23-73-3. The sequence continues at coordinate 1,118 of CAZWAO010000292.1, forward strand.
TTGTACACTGCCAATAAGCCCACCAATACCACTCCCCCATATCGCCGACATCCGGGGGTGAGGCAAGATTCTGATAAAGATCGGTACAGAATGTAAAACAGGAGGTGTCGCCCTGATTCTTCACGGTTAAGGTGATGGTGATCTCGTCCCCCACAATCGGACCGTAATCACCGGAAGTGAGGCTCTGTACGATCAGGTCCGGCAGCTTAGGCGGAGTCACACAGGTGCCGTAGAGATGGTAGGGAATTGTATCATCCCCTCCGCTGTAACAATAGACACCTATGTGATAAGTGTCTGTGGGGAGATAATACGTTATCAGTTCATCGTTGTTTCCGGCATAATCAGAGTAGGTCAGCTCATACCAATCGCAACCATACAGATAGAGATCGTAATCGGAACCCAGGGGGATATTGCTCAGATGAATCTCGATAGGTCCCTCCCCGGGTATCAGACTGTAGTAATCCCAGTCACCCGGCTCTTCAAGGTAGCCCCAGACAGAGAAAGTACCTTTGTTGTTCGAATCAAGCTCAACAACGTCCTGAAGCTCCCCGATCTTCTGTCCTGTGTTCTCAAGCCAGTCTCCTAAAAGCACAGATTTGTCTTTGCCTCGGTTTTCTGCTCGCAAAAGGGTGAGGTCACAGATGACAGTCAGGACAAGAAGAACTGTGATTGACAAAACCAAAATCAGCCTTTTCATCGTTCATCCCTCCTCATGAACAGAGTGCACCAACGTAGCGGTACCCTCTTCCCCAAAGCTGGGTGATAGTGTTATGCGAGTATCCGGATTTCGGAACACGAAGCGGTTCTTCTTCACTGGTCGCGTCGCGTTCCCAATCTCCAATGTGGAGCCTTACCGTATCCGCTGATAAATCATTATCTTCGATCCAATGACAACCACGATCTGGTTCCCGTCATCAGACAAGCGCGCGCGGGGCCGACCATCCCCAGAAGGAAAGTCCTGGGACCACACCTGGCGCCCGTCAAAGCCGAATAATACCACGCTAGAGGCCGTGGCCAAGCCAATCAGCTCGGCATCCTCGGCGATATCCAGGGAATTGAGTTGATCGAATGCCCCGCCTCTGGCATGTTCCAACAGCACCTTCCCGGTGGGCAAGTCGATTAAAAACAGGACCCCGTAGAAGTCGAACAGGGCATATCTCTCGTTGGAAGAGAAGCACACGGGAGAACCAAGCACATTCTCGTATTTGCTTATTAGCTCACCTTTGCCTGACAGAAGATATGTGGTTTTTCCGTCGGGGGGATAGTCATGGTCGGGAGGAGGCCAAACAAGGCTTGATACTATCACATAGTTGCCGTGTTCGGAAACGCCTGCACCCCCCTCCGCATTCTCATCAGTAGTCGACCTCCATAACTCCGTGCCATCCCAGGTAAAGAACAAAACCCTCAGTCTCGCCTCGAGCGTGTCAGGACACTGGTTATCTGCTATGATCAATACATACTCCCCGTCATCGGAGAACATCCCCCCCGCTATTCCTTCTCCGGGTGTGCCGCTGGTACTACAGATTTTGATCTTGTTGGTCACATGCCCGTTTTGGTCAAAAAAGGTGACAACGCCACTCCCGTGATCCAGCTCAATTACTGTCCCTTTGTTGGAGATGGAATAAGTGGAGTTGACCTCGCGTGATTCCCTTTCCTCCGACTCCCATAACTCCTTCCCGGTGTAATCAAGAAGCTGAAACTTGTAGAATATTCTCTTTTCTTCCACCAATTCTACTTCACCCGATAGCAGCGTGTCCTCACGATGGACTGAAGGGTGCTCAATATACTTCACCCCTCCCATGTATCTGAGGCTTCGCGAAAAAGCCGCATCGCGCACATACATCTTCCGAATGAGATTGAAACTGGAATCATATACACAAACGTTTGTGTCTTTCACACCTATGATTATGTCTGATAATGCAGAGCCTTTGCCTTTCTTGGGTCCGAAAAAGACGGCTTTTGCGTTTTCTGGCTTTAGATCCATCTCCCTCACCAGTTGATACTCCACCCGATCGGCTCCCTGATCCGGCCTAGGCTCA
>CAZWAO010000293.1:0-3148 GCA_964631815.1 uncultured Ignavibacteria bacterium
CCGCCAAGAATTACCAGTCGCTCAAGGACAGCCCTTACCAGGACGTGCGGCAGGGAGCGCTGGAGCTTCTGAATTCCACCCGCCGGAGATTGGAGTATTGGGGCATCGACGAAGGCCAGATCCGGAATCTGGAAAGCGGGGCCGGAATGAAGAAAACCTTGGTTCTGAATGCACGTGCCCGGGGAGTGGTGGTCCATAAGGACGCCGTGGAGGGCAGCTACGTCAAGGCCGGGTCGGATCTTTTCGGAATCGCCGATCTTTCCACGGTGTGGGTTCAGGCCGCAGTTTACGAATACGAGCTTCCCTATCTGAAGCTGGGTCAGACTGCGCGGGTGAGCCTGCCTTATCTTCCCGGAGAGTCCTTCCAGGGGAAGGTGGCCTATGTTTATCCCTATCTGGATGCCAAGGCCCGCGATGTCAAGGTGCGGCTGGAGTTCTCCAATCCCGATCTTAAGCTCAAACCGGAAATGTACGCCGACGTGGTGATCGAGTCCGAGCTGCCGGGGATGAGGGTTTTGGTTCCGGAAGAGGCGGTGATCCGCTCCGGGAAGAGGGAGATAGTGTTTGTGGACCTGGGAGGAGGCAAGTTTGCCCCTCGGGAGATAGTCACCGGGGTGAGCGGAGAGGGAAATGTGGTGGAGGTCAAAAAAGGGCTTTTGCCGGGAGAGACCATCGTGGCCTCGGGCCAGTTCATGTTGGATTCGGAAAGCAAGACCCAGGAGGCCATTCAGAAGATGATCCAGGTCCAGAATCCCGCATCCTCCGCGTCCCAAATGCAAGCGCCGTCCACCGCCGACAGCACCAAACAGACTGAGACTCCGAAGGCCGAAGCAGCTGTGGTCAAGAACATGAACCTGACTCCGGATAAGAAGGCCGATTCCGCCGACGAAGTCTACACCTGTCCTATGCCGGAGCACAGCTATGTGCTTCAGGTGGGACCGGGAACCTGCCCGGAATGCGGGATGGACCTGGTGCCCGTCCCCCAAACCGGCAGGACGGTTTACACCTGTCCCATGCCCGAGCATCATCACATCCTATCGGACCGGCCCGGCGAGTGCCCGGAGTGCGGCATGAAATTGGTGCCGCTTAAAAGCAAGTCGGAGTGAGGGAGATACGTCATGTTAGCCAACATAATCGACTACTGCATAAAAAACCGACTGGTGGTTCTCCTGCTGACCGTGGTGGTCATCGTCGTGGGCATTTACTGTCTTGAGAACATCAAGCTGGATGCCATCCCGGATTTGTCCGACGTGCAGGTGATAATCGAGGCCAAGTATCCGGGCCAGGGACCGAAAGTGGTGGAGGACCAGGTTACCTACCCTCTGACCACCGCCATGCTGTCGGTTCCATACGCCCGGGCGGTAAGAGGCTACTCGTTTTTCGGGTTCTCCTTGGTCTACATCATTTTCGAGGACGGAACCGATCTCTACTGGGCTCGTTCTCGGGTTCTGGAATATCTCAACACCGCCTCTGGGCGTTTGCCCCAGAAGGTGACGGTCCAATTGGGACCGGATGCCACAGGAGTGGGCTGGGTATACGAGTACGTGCTGGAGGACGAAAGCGGAAAGCTGGACTTGTCCGACTTGAGGAGCATCCAGGACTGGTATCTTAAATACGCCCTGACCTCGGTGCCGGGAGTGGCGGAAGTGGCCTCGGTGGGCGGCTATGTCAAGCAATACCAGGTAGAGGTGGACCCGGACAAGCTTCTGGCGTTTGGCATTCCCCTTTCTCACGTGAAGATGGCCATAGAGCGCTCCAACAACGACGTGGGTGGAAGTCTGGTGGAGATGGGCGAGACCGAATTCATGGTGCGGGGTTTGGGTTACATCCAATCCATTGAGGACTTGAAGAATGTTCCCTTGGGCGTGGGGAAAAACGGCGTCCCGGTTTTGGTAAGAAACGTGGCCCAGGTGAACCTCGGCCCCCAGCTCAGGCGGGGAATCGCGGAGATGGACGGCCAGGGAGAGGTGGTGGGGGGGGTAGTGATCATGCGCTCCGGAGAGAATGCCCTGCGCACCATCGAACTGGTCAAGCAGAAGCTGGAGGAGCTGAAAAGCGGACTTCCGCCGGGCGTGGTCACCAAGCCGGTTTACGACCGGTCCCATCTGATCAAGGGATCGGTTCATACCTTGAGCCACACCCTGTTGGAGGAGATGATCGTGGTGGCCATCGTCATCATGATCTTCCTGCTGCATTTCAGGAGCTCGCTGGTGGCCATCTTCACCCTGCCCACGGCGGTATTGATCAGCTTCATCATCATGTACTTTCAGGGGATCAACGCCAACATCATGTCGCTGGGGGGCATCGCCATCGCCATCGGGGCCATGGTGGACGCGGCCATCATCATGGTGGAGAATGCCCACAAGCATCTGGAGAAATACCGGGGCCAGATGGACTACTGGTCCATCATCGGCCGCTCCGCCAAGGAAGTAGGCCCCACGTTGTTTCACAGCCTCTTGGTCATCACCGTCTCCTTCCTTCCGGTGTTTCTGCTGGAGCAGCAGGAGGGGCGGCTTTTCAAACCGTTGGCCTTCACCAAAAGCTATGCCATGGCCGGAGCCGCGCTTTTGTCCATCACCGTGGTGCCGGTTCTGATGGGTTATTGGATAAGAGGAAGGATCAGAACCGAAGAGCGCAATCCCCTCAGCCGGATTCTACACCGAATCTACCATCCGGCCATCACCTGGGTGTTGAAACGCCCCTGGCTGGTTATTGGCGTGGCCCTGATGGTGATGGCTGTCACGGCCGTTCCCATCCTGAAGATAGGCAGCGAGTTCATGCCGCCGCTGTACGAGGCGGATCTGCTCTACATGCCCACCACCTTTCCGGGAATCTCCATCACCAAGGCCAAGGAGCTGCTGCAACAGACGGACAAGATCATCGCCTCTTTCCCGGAAGTGAAAACGGTCTTCGGAAAGATCGGGCGGGCAGAGACCGCCACCGATCCGGCGCCTTTGACCATGATAGAGACCACCATCCAGCTTAAGCCCAAGAAAGACTGGCGGCCGGGGATGACCCCGGACAAGCTGGTGGAGGAGCTGGACCGGGCCATCCAGTTTCCCGGCCTGACCAATGCCTGGACCATGCCCATTAAGACCAGGATCGACATGCTGGCCACGGGCATCAAGACCCCGGTGGGGATCAAGAT
>CAZWAO010000294.1:0-3095 GCA_964631815.1 uncultured Ignavibacteria bacterium
GAAAATGGACGGACTGGAAGTGACCCGCAGGGTGAAGCAGGAGAAGCCGGAGATGGCGGTGATAATCATCACCGGCTATCCCTCGGTGGACAATACGGTAGAGGCCATAAGGTCCGGCGCATCGGACTTCGTGACCAAGCCCTTTACCCCTGAGGAGCTCTCCGATGCCATGCTTCGGGCGCTGTCCCAGGGCCAGGCCGTTCCGGCAGAACTGGTACTTGATCAGCTCAAGGAGAAAGAGACACCCAAAGTGGAGATAAAGGTCGCTCCCCGGGTGGTCCCGGCGACAGTGGAAGAGAAGAAAGTGGGTCCGGCCGGGTTTGCCTTCAAGTCGGCATGGGCCGCTGCCTTCGGTCGGTTGTTCTTCGTGGCCTTAGGCCCGCTGGTGATCTTCGCCCTGCTCTTCGGGGTTTCGAAACGCTTGATGGGAAAAACGGTTTAACTGAGACGAAGAAATGGAAACGAAAACAAAAAAACGGGTGAAAGGAGCCTAAGATGGTAGCCCTACTGGTAGCACTGACCTTCATAGCCGCGCTGGTGATCGACGCAGCGGTAAGGAGAAACAAAAGACAGGAGCAGCGGGTGGAATTCCCCATAACGGCCAGACCCGCGGTACAGACCGCACAGGCAGCCCGGCCGGCTCCCAGAGTGTTGGTGGTGGACGACGAGAGAACGGTATGCAGCAGCTGCGAGAAGATCCTCTCGCAGGAAGGTTACAAAGTGGACGTGGCCCTCTCCGGCGAGGAAGCATTGGGCAAAGTCAAAGGTGACGGTTTCGACCTGGTGATCACCGACTGGAAGATGCCCAAAATCGACGGTCTGGAAATGGCGCGCAGGATAAAGAAGGAAAAGCCCACTACCCAGGTGATAGTGATAACCGGCTATCCCTCGGTCGATTCATCGATCGAGGCCATCCGGTCCGGAATAGCGGATTATGTGCCTAAACCCTTTACTCCCGAAGAGCTTACCGATGCAGCCTTGCGGGTGCTTCAGAAAGCGGGCCGGGTCCCGGCGACTGCAGTCGAGAAGTCGGCTTAGACCCGAGAGTACTTCGAAAATCGTTCGCAAACGGGCCATCCCTGTCACGCGAATCAAAGGTGACAGGGTAGCCCGTATCTGCGTTTCATAATAAGCCGTTCCTTTTGGAACGAACAACATAAGCAAGGAGTGGTTTGATGTCCAAGCCCAAGGCATTACTCATAGATTTCACCAAGTGCATAGGCTGTCAAGCCTGCGCTGCCGCGTGCAAGGAGATCAACGGTCTGCCCGGCGAGCCGGAGGAGGAACTCTCCGCTACGGCCTTCACCGTGGTGAAGGAGAAAGACAGCGTGTACTATCGCCGGCTGTGCATGCACTGCAATGAACCCACCTGCGCCTCGGTTTGTCCGGTGGGGGCTTTCGAGAAGACCCCGGAGGGCGCGGTGATCTATCAGGCTCACAAGTGCATCGGTTGTCGCTACTGCATGCAGGCCTGCCCTTTCAGCATTCCCACTTACGAGTGGAAAAAGCGGGCGCCCAAGGTGCAGAAGTGCATCATGTGTTACCATAACAGGCTGCAGAAGGGAGAAATTCCCGCCTGTGCCGAGGCCTGCCCCACCGAAGCCACCACTTTCGGAGACCGGGATGAGTTGATCAAGGTGGCCCGACAGCGAATCAAAGATAACCCTGGAATGTATGTAGATCACATATACGGCGAGAAGGAAGCCGGGGGAACCTCGGTTCTGATGCTGTCCAGTGTGCCCTTCGGACAGTTGGGCTTCCCCACCGGGCTGGGAGATCGGCCTCTGCCCGAGCTGACCTGGGCGGCTCTATCGAAGGTTCCCAGCATCGCCATATTCGGCGGGGCCATCCTCTATGGCCTATGGTGGATAATCGACCGCCGGAGCGAGGTGGCCGAGTTCAACCGGAAGGAGTCCGAATCTGGATCCCGGGGACAGGAATCGAAACCCACGGACAAAACGTAAACCCTAAGTCCAGAGCCCTCGGTAAGTCGATAACGAAAGGGAGATAAAGATGAGTATCAAGCTACCGTTCAAGATCACTTTCTGGAAAGTGGTTTTGGTGTTAATCTGGGTGGCAGGCCTGACTGCCACCATCGTGCGTTTCACCAAAGGTCTGGGGGCTTCCACCAACCTGAGCGATGCCTATCCCTGGGGGTTGTGGGTGGGTTTCGACGTGATATCCGGAGTGGGTTTGGCCGCAGGAGGCTTTACCATAGCAGCCGCGGTGTACGTGTTTCACGTGAAGCGGTTCTATCCGGTGCTCAAGCCCACCATCTTAACCGCTTTTTTGGGGTATCTGCTGGTGATCGTGGGACTGCTGTTCGATGTGGGCCGTCCGGATAAGCTTTACAATCCGCTGTTCTTCGGCAATCCCCACTCGCCTCTGTTCGAAGTAGCCATGTGCGTGATGTTTTACACCACGGTTTTGTTTTTTGAATTCAGCCCCAACATCTTTCAACGCCTGGGTTGGTCCGCACCGAAAAGATGGATAACCAAGGTGACGGTTCCCTTAGTGATCGTGGGAGTGGTACTCTCCACCATGCACCAATCGTCGCTGGGATCTCTGTTTTTGATCGTGCCCCAGAAGCTCTACATCTTATGGTACACGGCATCCCTGCCGCTTCTATTCTATGTTTCCGCCATTGCGGCGGGCTGCGCCATGGTGATCTTCGAGTCTCATCTAAGCTTCCGCGCCTTCGGCCATCGGCTGGCGCATGACGTGCTGGCGGATATCGGAAGAATCCTTCTGGTGGTTTTAGTGGTCTACTTCCTGATGAAAGCTTACGATCTTGCCATGCGCGGTGTATGGTCGCAGTTGTTCCTGCCTCGGATGGAGACTTATCTATTCTGGCTGGAGATTCTGTCGGGAGTCATCGCTCCCATCGTCTTGCTGTCCATACGGAAGATAAGAATCTCTGCCCGGGGTTTGTATTACGCCTCGGTTTGCACCATCTTCGGCTTTTTGCTGAACAGGCTGAATATCTCCACCACGGGTTTTGTGGCCTCCTCCGGAGTACACTACTTCCCGTCGTGGATGGAGATATCCGTCACCCTGGCGTTGGTGGCTACCGGGTTCTTCATCTTCGCCATGGC
>CAZWAO010000295.1:0-3078 GCA_964631815.1 uncultured Ignavibacteria bacterium
GGAGGCAGGGTGAAGAAGACGAGCAGAATCCCCAGCAGCACCAGAGCGAAAAGCACCACCCTGGCCAGCCAACGCAGTATTCGTCTCTTTTGTGATTTGCTTTCTGTCATGCAGATGTGGACGAGTCGGGCCGGATCACTGGTCGCCGGTCAGGCCCGGGTAAGATTCAATTGAAGCACACCCTCCCTCTTTTGATCAAACGGAGACCAGGTATGCCTCCAAAGATGGTACGAAAACCGGGGTGTGAAACGAGCGCAGGATCGGCCGGCTCACCCATTCTTCGGCTTGCTGGCTGTGATTTCTCCGACGAAATATCCCAAGGCAAAACCGACGATCAACGTTACAGCCAGAAGGATTATCCGGGACAAGCTGATTTTCCAGAAAAACAGCCTCATGGTGACGATCTGGGTGTTCTGCAGGATGATTATCAGAAGCAGAACCGCTATGATCAGGATGACAACGGTTTTGGCGTTCATAGACAAATCTCCTCTCTCGATATGGACCTACAGCCATTTCCTTTTTCTGAAATAGGCCAACATCACGCCGGCCGCCCCGAGCATCACCAACCAGAAAGCCCAGGGATAAACCCAGTACCATTTAAGCTCGGGCATGTGTTGGAAATTCATCCCGTAAATGCCGGTCACGAAGGTCAGGGGAATGAATATGGTAGCTATTACGGTCAGAACCTTCATCACCTGGTTCATCCGGTTGCTGATGCTGGAAAGATAAATATCCAGCATGCCGGAGACCATATCCCGGAAGGTTTCGATGGTGTCTATAACCTGAATAGTATGATCGTAAACGTCCCGCAGATAAATTCCCGTCGTCTCCTGGATCAGCTCCGACTCGTCCCTCTCCAACTGGCCCACCACCTCCCTTAAGGGCCAGACCGACCTGCGCAGGAATATCATCTCCCGCTTCAGGCCGTGAATGGCCTGAAGGGTTTTGGGCTGGGGATCGGCAACCAACTCCTCTTCTAAGTCTTCGATTCTCTCGCCCAGCTTCTCCAACACCAAAAAGTAGTTGTCCACCACGGCGTCCAGCAGGCAATAGGCTAAGTAGTCTGAGCCCATCTTGCGGATGCGTCCCCTGCCGGTTCGGATTCTCTCCCTTAAAGGATCGAAAATGTCGCCTTCTTTCTCCTGGAAGGAGATGACGAAATTCGAGCCTAAGATGATGCTTACCTGTTCGGCTTTGATTTCACCTTCGCTTCCGTCGAACTGGAGCATTTTCAAAACCACGAACAGGTAGTCGTCGAAGTTCTCGATCTTGGGACGCTGGTCGGTGTTCAGAATGTCTTCCAAGACCAGCGGATGCACGGAGAAGTGTTGGCCGATTTTCTCGATCACGTCCACGTCGTGAAGCCCGTCCACGTTGATCCAGGTTACGGTGGGCTTATCCTTAAAGGAAAAGCACTCCTCGACGGCCTTGACCTCCTTTTCCTCCACGTGGTCCTGATCGTAGTCGATTATTCGGATTTCCACCTTCTCGCTTTTTTTGCTGCCGATGTGAACCAGGGTGCCGGGAGACAGCCCCGCCTTTTTCGACATCCTCTTGAAAAACCTTGGCATCGTGCTTCACCTCCTTTGCTCTGCGTGACTTCTCCGTATCTGTCAACCGAGCCGGATCGAGGCTCTAACCTCTCTGTGACAGCAGGATCACGGCGACCAGCGCCAAAAGCAGAATGGTCCAGATGGATATGGCCGTGCGCGTGGCCTTTTTGGCTTTCTTCTCCTCCCACCAGGTCAGCGGCCGGATTCCCCTGGCCAGAAAGGTCACCACTCCGGCTAAGTTGATGCAGATCAGGTTGACCAAAAGCAGGAGCAAGGCCCCCAAAGCCAGCTGCCACCTGCCCGCTCCGAGCAGCATGCCCAGCGTGACCAACGGCGGAAGCAGCGCCACCGCTACCATCACGCCGATTAAGGCGCTTAAAAGCCCGGTGGTCAGAGACAGGGCGGCGGCGCTTCCGGCTGCCAGAGCCACCACCACGTCCCCCATTCCCACGCTGGTCCTGAAGGCAATCTCCGGAACGGAGGCATCAACTTGCACGAACCATCCCAGCAAAAAGGGGAACACCAAAGCCACCGCCATTCCCACCGCATTGCTTTTGACGGCCCTGCGGGCCAGATGGGTATCGCCCAGGGTGGTGGCCAGGGACAAGGCTACGTTGGGTCCCAAAAGCGGCGCGATCACCATGGCGCCTATGACCGCCACCACGCTTCCCTTGAGCATGCCGATGGCCGCGACTATGGACGAGAGGATTACCAGAACGATGAAGATCCAGGATAGCCTGGCGGTCTCCTCGATGTCGGCGTATAGTTCGTCACGGCTGATCCCGGCCACTTTGTTCTCGGGTTTTTGCTTTGCTTCTTTCTGTTCGATCTTTGGTTTGGCTTCCTCCTCCGGCTGTGGCCGGGGAATGGAGGCTTCCACCGGAAGGAGGATTATCCTGAAACCCTCCACCGAGGCGAAGTGCTTCTCCATCAGGTCCAGGACTGCTCCGGTTTCCTCGACCGGGAGAAGGAGTTTTATCAAGGTTTTGCCCTCGGCCAACCCCTCCTGCCAGCTTCCCAGAATCTCGTGATCTTTAAGAATCTCGTCCAGCCGGGGCTTCTCATCTGCCGGAAGGAATATCTCGATTAAGCGCAGGGCCATTCAACCCATCCTTTGAAAACAATAGGAGACTCTCATGGGTCTGGTATCTTTGTGGCACTGAGAGATAATTTAAGGAGAGATGGAAGGAAAAGCAAGACAACTAAAGGAGGGGGGCTGGGTTCATTCACAGCTGATTAAATGGATTAAGCAGATGAAGGCCACTGAGTGATAATCCTGTTAGTACGTCCTCGAAAAGTATGCTTAATCAGCTCAGTCGGCGGTTAGCTCCAGGACTTTTTAATTTTGGATTTTGCCTTGTAATTTTGCATTTTGATCTTTGCTTTTTGAATTTCTCCAAAATCCCCTCATCCTATCCTTGGCTACGCCGTAGGCCTCCCCTGAGGGGAGAAGGAACCAGGCACCTGCTGAGAGTGTTTGGGATTCTGGGCAGCGAATTGGTGGTTTTTATTCACAGCTGATTAA
>CAZWAO010000296.1:0-3069 GCA_964631815.1 uncultured Ignavibacteria bacterium
TCCTCGCCGGTGTTTTACTTCAACCTTCTGCGGCACTTGGAACCGAGGCTGCTGCCGAGAGCACATCTGTCGCCCAAGCCCAGAGTGACTGGCTGTCTCTTTTTCTCGGCGTTAACTGCGGATTAGGCCGCTACAAGAACATAATAAGGCGAGAAGATAACCTGTCCGATCTTGTGAAAATCGATCCGTTTGCTTGGACCGTTTATGGAGAAGCCGGATTGGAAGTCTTTTCCTTAAGAATCGGTTGCGATTTGAGTTTTGTCACAACAATAGACTACATTGCTGATGACGATTCTATTCAAAAGGCATACAGTTTCACAAAAAGAATAAAAGGCGCTTATGCACTCCGCAAAGACAAATACCATCTTTATCCGGAAGCTGGCTGGGCGTTCTTATCGGAAGATGTATTGGTATTCGAGGCGCCTTCAGACGGACCCAGCCACTATGAGGAGAGCTACAAAGACCAGGGTTTCTATTATGGATTGTCTGCGCGTGTCAGGATAATACGTGGCGTAGAAAACCACTGGTGGCTGTATGCACGCTACACCCACGACAATCTGGACATTCAAGAGGACAGCTATCAGCTTGGATTTCAGGGTGGTGGTGAATACTCCAAGCCATCGGATCAAGACGATGTGCGTTCCGGAATAAAATACGTGTATATCGGTCTTGGTGTCAAGTGGTCAAAGAAAGCAGATGGCCGATCGGCGTGGTTTATTACTATTGGGCTTTCGGATGCGTTCCGCTTATTACAAAAGCGCTGACGATACCAGGAGCCTCGGGGCTTCTGACCTACCGGCTGACAACACAATTCAAGTGCCGGGATCGTAGAAGTCCTGAGCTACTGACCGGAAAGGAAATTGCAATGTGGAAGTTGGTTTCATCAATTATGATAATAAGCTGTCTCTCGATGAGCTGCTTTTCTCACAAGGCCATTATTTACCCGGACAAGCTGGAGAAGCGGAATTATGCAATTCATAGAGATGCAACAAAGATTCCCAATTGGTCCAGTTATCGCGAATCGATAACGGAATATGAAAAGACGGACGGTTCCCTTTTTGGCCCGAAGATAGAACGATACGGAGGGGATTTCTACTCTGGCGATGGGCTCGGCATGTATTTGGATATTGTACCTGACAATGAATATGTATTGATTCTGAAGGTTATATACAGCAATCAAAAAGAACCAGCATCCGGCTACGTGTTGGTGAAAACTAAAACCCTTTGTCAGACTATTGAGTTATTGATTCCGGATCTTGACATTCGCAGAGTATTCCCGGAGGGTGTATATGAGGTGTATGGTTTCAAGAACGAAGAATTGATCCTAAAAGGCTGGTATAGCGTTTTTGATTCTCCCTATGATTAGACACTCCTGCTTCAAGTCCCCCTTTAGTAAAGGGGGATTAAGGGGGATTTGTCAATTTTCAAGTCGCGTCGGGATATTGTTATCCCGACGCGAAGAAGAAGCCTTTTCAATGAAAGCATCGGGACTACAAAGTCCCGATACAACAAAGGACATCACGTTTCACGCCCGCCTCCAAACACTCGCATTTCAAGTCCCCCTTTAGCAAAGGGGGATTTAGGGGGATTTGTTAATTTCCCAATCCACTCCCCTTATAGACACGGCTCCTGACCTACCGCTGAATACACAACTTAGCGATTGACACCGCAGCCTCCCACGCGTATCTTGAATCTCAACTGTCACTGTAACGCCTTGCAGCAGGATGCCATGTCTGATAGGAACTCACACGATGGCAAAATGGGGCTATGGGAAGCTGTATCCATGGCCGTGGGCACCATGGTGGGAGCTAGTATATTCTCTATATTCGGCGTGGGCGCCAAAATCGCCAAACAGGACCTGCCCTTAGCTTTCCTCCTTTCCGGTGTCTATGCCGCCATTGTCGCCTACTCCTATGCCAAGCTGGGCACAAAGATCGTCTCCAATGCCGGTCCTATCGCATTCATCTTAAGGGGTATCGGAGACAATATCGTCACCGGCGCTCTCAGCGTTCTCATCTGGCTGACCTATGTTGTCTCCATATCCCTGTTCGCCCGCGGATTCGCCGGCTACTTCCTTCCGCTGGTCGGCGCACAAGCCGATTCCACGGCGGTTTCCGTGGTTGTGGTTCTGGTCGTGGTTCTCTTCACGGCGCTGACGTTTTTCGGCTCCAAAGCCGTCGGGAAAACCGAGTTCTACATCGTTGCGGTGAAGCTGCTGATCCTCGGCGTTTTCATCGCCCTTGGCATTTCGCGAATAGCCCCGCATCGGGTAACCCCGGCTTTTGACTCTGCTCACACGGGCGGCCTCATTCACGCCTCGGTTATCTTCTTCCTGTCATACATGGGCTTCGGACTCATCACCAACGCCGGCGAAAACATGGTAAATCCGTCAAAGAACATCCCGCGTGCCATCTTTATCAGTATCGCGATTGTCCTGTTCATATATGTCGGAGTCTCGGCCGTCGCGGTTGGCAACCTGTCGCTGGACCGGCTCATCAAAGCCCAGGAAAACGCCCTGGCCATAGCGGCCGAGCCGTTTCTGGGCTCTTTCGGCTTCCTTCTGATATCCATCGGCGCCCTGTTTTCGATTTCATCAGCCCTCAACGCAACGCTCTACGGAGGCGCCAATATCGCCTACTCCCTGGCCAAAGATGGTGAACTGCCCGCCTTCTTCGAGCGGAAGGTCTGGTTCGGCTCGGCTGAGGGACTTTATATGACGGCAGCCCTGGGAATACTCTTCGGCCTGCTTTTCAAAATGGACGGCATTGCTTTCATCACCAGCGGCGTCTTCACAGTCATTTACATCTTTGTCCTGATATCACACCTGCGGCTGATCGGCCAAGTGAGCGGCAGCCGGTTTCTGATTGTGTGCAACCTCGTCGTTCTGACCGCCGTCTTTGTCGCCCTTCTGTATTTTCAGCTTAAGTCCCAGAAGAATGCGGTTTATGGGATGGCCGCTGTGTTTGTCGGTGCCCTGCTGTTGGAGATAATCTTTCGATATGTGAAGCAACGATCTTTCCGGCTGCCCGGCAAATCACAGAGTCAGGCGAGCTCTTCAGGTGACCAAGA
>CAZWAO010000297.1:0-3050 GCA_964631815.1 uncultured Ignavibacteria bacterium
ACAACAATGCGCTTCCCGACGGGGTGAATCCCTTTTTCAACAACGGCACCAGCACTTACTACTATCATCCCCAGTCGCTGGCCTTAGCCAGGGAGATTCACGAGGAACTTCTGCACGAGTTGGGCCTTCCGGATTTCGGACTCTATTACGGCAATTTGGTGCTCACCAGGCCCTGCCAGCTTCCCGCGGTTTTGGTGGAGTCGGCTTTTATGATGATTCCGGAACAGGAAGAGCTTCTCAGAACCGAAAGCTTCCAGAAGAAATGCGCCGAGGGGATTTACCGGGGAGTTCGCAGGTTTGTCGAGAAAGTAAGAAAGTGATCAGGTGAATCTTTCCGCATCCCCGGTCCGGCCTTTGCCGCGAGTTTGGGAGTAATGTTTCTTGAAGAGGGAGACCAGAACCTAGCTTAAGCTTAGGTTCTGGTCTTTTTCACATCCAAGATGATGAAACTCGGATGCTAAGTTTTCTTTACCAGACCGAATAACAGGGGCAGGGTTTTATGCCCTGCCCCTGAAAAATCAAAGAAGGAGACGGTCGCTTACCCGCCCGTTATTTGAAGATCACCTTGTCGAAATCCCACCAATCCAACTCGATCTCGTCTCCCTTATCCGTGGTCACGTAGATTCCCTTGTTCTCGTCGTTCACGTCGTTGGACCCGGAGAGCTTGAAGCTGTTTCCGTTCTTCAACGTAACCAGCACGGAGCTGGAGGATTTCTTTTCAATCTGGGCGATCTGAGAAAATTCCACGTCCAGATCCACATCCTTATACTCCCCATCCAGCCGTTCCCAGGATTGAGTCTCGTCGTCATCCCATCGGATGTGTCCCTTATAGCTGTCGCCGTCCTCGTCGTATACCACCCCATACAGAGGCTTGGGGTTGTCGAACTTCTCGTAGCTCAAAAGGTGTTTGTCCCCGTCGTCGAGGAACTCCAGCCGATCAAACTCGTCCCATCTCACGGTCACCCGTCCGAACCGGGGGTCCAGGACCACTATGCCCCGGTTGCCGCTGTTTACGTCGTTGGTTCCCGACAGCCTGATTTTGTCGCCGTCTCTCAATTCCACCCAAGCGGAACTGGACGATCTGCGCTCTATGGCTTTTATCCGGCCGAAGGGGATCTTGCGGTTACGATGCCCTTCCTCACCGTCCAGTATGTCAGAATCAAAAAGCTCGTCCACATCCCAGCAGATAAAGCCTTTGAAGGTGTCACCCCGCCGGGTCTCCAGCTCTCCGTAAAGCCGGGTTTCGGGTTCGGTTATCTCGTCCGGGTGGCATTCCTCAAACTCCACCACATCCAGATCCTCCCAATCCAGATCCACTTCGCCCTCATCGGGATCCTGGATCACTATGCTCCTGATCCCCGAGCCCACGTCCGTCCCCGAACCGTAAAAGATGATCTCGTCGCCGTTCTTGAGGGTGAGGACGGCGCGGTTTCTGGACCTTCTCTCCAGAGACTTCAGGTAGCCGAAGGGGATGCCCGAGCTGGCACTGCTTTCCGAACCCTCCTCGTCCCAGGTGATCTTAATGCCCAGGATGCTGATGGTTTTCTCCCTACGCCTGGCGTCGCGATGACTTCCGTCCCGCCTCTTGGTGGCATCCAGTATGTCGTCCCAAAAGGCCTCGTTTTTGTCCCAACGAATGGGGCCTCTGAAGGTTTCTCCATCCCGGGTATATACCGTTCCGCAGATCCTTCCCCGCTGGGCATGCGCATGGGAAGTTATGGCGAAGAGCATCAGCAGCATGCCACAAACCGTTGGCAGAAGCATTCTCTTCATTTTGTTCCTCCGGCCATGTATTGGTTTCCGTGAGATGAGGAGGTCATCAGGCAAAGAGGCGTCATGTCCGACGGTTCCATTTTCTCTGCATCCCGGGGAGACTTCCCTTCACCTTGACCTGAATTTTTTCAGTTGTCACTACGTACCGGAACTTGCAAAAGTTTCCTTTCAGATCGCGGCGATGGAACCCAGCCGGTCTTTTCTCGTCGGCTCGCCGGCCGAACCAAAAAAGCCTTGCGCGGCGGCGAACATTTAGTATACTAAGAAAGGAAATGCAATTGTCGGATGCACACGCGGAAATACTTAAACCGTTAAGTTTATGACCATTCAGAATACCAAAGAACAAAGACTCAAGAGGTTCGTGAAGAGCCGCTACGGACAGATAGCCAAAAAAAGCAGGGCTTGCTGCAGTTGCAACGGGGTGAGCGCCAAGGAGCAGGCGCGGGCCATCGGCTACTCTCTTGAGGAGTTGAAACAGATACCCGATTCCGCCGTAATGGGCTTGGGATGCGGCAATCCCGCCGCATTGGCCGGCCTGAAAAAAGGGGAGACGGTTTTGGACTTGGGCTCGGGCGGAGGAATCGACGTGTTCATCGCCGCCAACCGGGTGGGCGAGGAGGGATGGGTCATCGGGGTGGACATGACTCCGGAGATGATAAGAAAAGCCAAGTCCAATGCACGGAAAGGCGGCTACCGCAACGTGGAATTCCGTCTGGGGGAGATAGAGGATCTTCCCTTGGAGAATGAGTCGGTGGACGTGATCATCAGCAACTGTGTGATCAACCTCTCGCCGGATAAAGAGCAGGTGTTTGCCGAAGCGCATCGAGTGTTGCGGCCGGGGGGAAGGATGGTGGTCTCGGATATCGTGACCGACAGGAAATTGCCGGACGATATCCGGAAGTCGTTCGCCGCCTGGGCCGAGTGCATCGGCGGAGCGCTGACCAAAAGAGAATATTTGTCAGCCATCAAAATCGCCGGCTTTTCCCGAATGAGAGTTCTGGACGAAAAGGTGTTCCTGGAGGAGGGGATGGCTCAGAAGATAAGGGGAAAGATCATCAGCATCAAGGTGGAGGCCAGGAAGGAGCGCGCGTCCGGAACGTAGTTGTCGGGCCTGTGTTGCTGATTACTTTTGGTTTTGCGGTGGACGGTCGACTGTGGACCGTCGACAGGGGTCTGGTGGTGCTTTTGTCTTAGCGGCGGACCGCGGACGATGGACGGCGGACGGTTTTCAGTGGAGAGGTGGTCCAAATGGACTGAAGTCCCGCCTTTGGCGGGAT
>CAZWAO010000298.1:0-3042 GCA_964631815.1 uncultured Ignavibacteria bacterium
CCACCATCTTCTCCCCCCGAATCCGCCTCTCCTCCTGAAAGCTGCTGATCTTCTTTAAGAATTCGGGGTTCTCGCAGTCGATCAGATAGCCCAGAAGATGAAAATCCTCTCCCTTGTGGGTCAGGGAAAGCTCCACCCCGGGAATAAGCTCGACTCCCAACTCCTCCGCTTTTTCCTGAGCAGCCAGATAACCGTCGATGCTGTCATGATCCGTGATGGAGACGGCGGACAACCCTTCCCTTGCTGCGATTTCCACCACTTCCTCCGGGGTCAAAAGACCGTCGGAGGCGGTGGTGTGTATGTGCAGGTCGATATACTTTTTCTGCATGGGATTCATTCGGACGGCTCTAGCTTCTCCTCCACCAGTTTTTCGATTTCCTGCGCCATAACCTCTGCTTCATTTCTTACGGCATCCGCTTTCTCTCTGGTGGTCTTGACGAATTCCTGATCCTCGAGGGAATTCAGGTTGATCCTGACGTTATAGTAAGCTCCCCCCACTGCGGTTCTGGCTGCGAGTGCGGAGACTCCCGCATCCGAGATCATGTTCGGATTTCCCTTCTCGGCCACCGTGCGGCTCAACTTGAGCGCCTCTAATCCTTGTTCCATCACTTGCAGCGGAACCACGATGGCGCCTTTAGTCGCCTCTTGAACTGCCCGATTTCTTTTTTCTTTTTCTTCGTCGGTGTACTTGGGCAGCTTCATGGCGGTCATCACCTTATCGAAGCTCTCGGCGTCTTTGACTATGAACGCCTCCATCTGTCTCCGGATGGCTTCCGCTTTCTCCAAAATCACCTTCAGCTCTTCGGAGACTTCCAAAAATCTCTTGCGTCCGATGGTCAGCCGGCACACCATGGAAGAGAGAGCTGCGCCCAACGCGCCGCAGGCCGCGGAGACGCTCCCGCCTCCCGGTGCGGGTGAGGACGAGGCCACCTGATCTATGAATCCTTCCAACCCCTCCTTTTCTCCACCGGCAAAAGACATGAGTTTGTTTTCCAGAACCTGTTCCTTCTTGAAATTCTCCAGCCGGAGATAGTATTCGGCCACGTCCAGCAAAGCGTCCTGAGGCGTAAGCCCGACTATCTCGCTGGAAAGGATGGGCACCCCGTATCTATCCGCTTCCGCTTTTATCATTTCGAAGACGCGAAATATGGTGGTCTTCTTATAGTTGACCAGATTCATGGATATCTGAGCCTGATGCCGCTCTTTGATCTCGAAACCCAGGGCCTTGCAATATCTGAGACCGCCCCCGGAGAACCTTATGGCTTTGGCGATCTTCTTGGCTATGCCCACATAAGACGTTCCCAGATATACGTTGAAGGCTATCAAAGGCATCCGGGCGCCGATGGCCACTGCGCCCGCAGAGGGATGCGTTTTGGCTGGGCCAAAATCCGGCTTTCTGTCGGGATTGGTCTCGATCTCGGCTTTGATTCCTTCGTATTCGCCTCGCCTCACGTCGGCTAAATTCTGCCTCTCCGGCCTTCTGGCCGCGGCTTCGTATAGATATACCGGGATCTGAAGCTTCTCCCCTACTTGCTCTCCTAATTGCTCGGCCAGCAGCACGCAGTCCCGCTGGGTCACATCGGATATGGGAATAAAAGGCACCACGTCGGTAGCTCCCATACGGGGATGCTCGCCATGGTGCTTTTCCATGTCGATCAATTCTGTGGCCTTGGCGATTGCCTTGAACGCAGCCGCCTTGACCTCCTCCGGACCGCCCACGAATGTCACCACAGCTCGATTGTGATCGGGGTCCATCTCCCGGTCCAAAAGTAAAACACCGGGAACGGATTTGATCTCGGCTAAAATGGCCTCGATCACCTGGGGTCGTCTTCCTTCGCTGAAGTTGGGAACACATTCAACTATCTTTGCCATGTTTCAACCTTTCTGAACAATTGTCGTATCCGTCGCCCCCTCCGCCGTCGACGCACGTGCAAAACCTTCTCCTCACGACTCAACTGAGAAGCTTGACCATGATACCCTTCTGGGCGTGCAGCCTGTTCTCGGCCTGATCGAATACCACAGACTGCGGGCCGTCCATCACCTCGTCGGTGATTTCCTCTCCCCTGTTGGCCGGCAGGCAATGCAGGACTATGCAGTCGCTTTTGGCGTGTTTCAGCAGATCAGAGTTGACCTGAAAACCTCTCAGCAGCTTTTTCTTCTCGTCGGAGAGATGCTTCTGCCCCATGCTGGCCCAAACGTCGGTGTATATCACGTCGGCGTCCTTTACGGCTGCTTTCGGGTCCGAAGTCACGGTCACCTTGCTCAAGCCGCTCTTTTGCGCGGCCGCCAGGATGCCCGGATCGGGCGGGGTGTCTTGTGAAGTTCCTATTCGTAAATCGAAAGAAAACCTGGTGGAAGCGTTCAGCCAGGAGTTGGTCACGTTGTTCCCGTCGCCCAGGTAGGTGATGGTCAGATCATCCAACCGCCCCTTGTGTTCTAAAATGGTCAACATGTCTCCCATGATCTGGCAAGGGTGCAGCAGATCGGTCAGGCCGTTGATCACCGGCACATCCGCATGCCGGGCCAGCTCTTCCACTTCCTTGTGATCGAAGGCCCTTATCATTATCATGTTGACGAATCTGGACAGCACTTTGGCCGCGTCGTAAACGGATTCGCGCTGACCCAGGCCAATCTCATCTTTGGTGATATACAGGGATTTACCGCCCAACTGTCCGATCCCCACCTCAAAACTCACCCTGGTGCGCAGTGACGGCTTCAGAAATATGCATGCCACCGCTTTGTCCTTCAAGGGAAGCGGCGCGATTTTCTTGGACTTCATGTCTCCAGCCAGTTTCAGCGTCTGGTTTATCTCCTCTGCGGTGAAGTCCGTTACCGCCAGAAAATCTCTCTTCATAGCAACTCCATCTCCTCGGCAATTTTCTGACCAATTTAAGCTCATTTAGGCGTAAGTCAAGCAAAACTTGGAGCTTGAGCCATGTGCCCACGACTCCAGAGAGCCGATTCCGCGCGATTTAACAAACCTTAATGTTGGAGGGACAGTGGTTCTCCTCTCCCTCCCGGGAGAGGAGTCAGAGGAGAGGG
>CAZWAO010000299.1:0-3031 GCA_964631815.1 uncultured Ignavibacteria bacterium
TCTCACCGGCGGTGATCCCTGGCTCAAAAGCTTCTGGTTGAAATCCTTCTGAGAGAAATTCTCGCCCACCTTTTCCCGGTAAGCCTTCTCCAAGTCCATGATTTCCTGGAAACCGACGAAGTAAGTCGAAAGCTGGGTGGAGGTCAGGCAGGCCCGTACCCATTTGCCCTCGGCTTCCGACTTCTCCTGAAATCCCTGCTCGGTCATCAGTGCTATGGCCTGGTCTTTGGTCATGTCTCCGGCCTGAATCTTGGCATCCAGGATGGCGTTGATCACAGCCCGCAGGTACATCTTAAGCTGGGTAAGCTCCATGCGGGGATCGTAGTCCAGATAGCCGGCGTTGACCATCATTCTTTCCGAGTACACGGCCCATCCCTCGATGAAAGCCCCGTTTCCGAAAATGCTCCTTATCAGCGAAGGAAACTGATTGTCGTAGTATCCCTGCACGTAATGGCCGGGCATGGCCTCGTGAATGCAGAGGTCTTTCAACATGAAGTTGTTGTACTCGCGGAGAAAGGACTCCACCTGCTCTTTGGTCCAGTCGTCTGGTAGGGGAGAGACCCGGAAAAAGGATTTGAGGTTCCTATCCAGGGGGCCGGGCGAATCCAGCCCAGCCACCGCCACCCCGCGGGCGAATTCCGGCTCCCATTCGACCTCCAGAGGATTTATGCCGGTTAAGTCCACCAGGTCCTTCTCCCGGACGAACCGTTCCTGTTCCTGCAAATCCTGTCGACAGACCGCCAAAAGTTGGTCCTTCTCAGGATGATCTTGGGCGATTTGTTCCAAGACCTCCCTTATCACCCGGTTTTCCAATTCCTTTCCCTCTTCTTTTAGTTCGCGTCCCGGGAACATCTTCTCATGTAATGGACGGGCCAGCTCGAACATGCGTTTCTGCACCGCAGCCATGTCCTGCTCGGCCCTTTCCACTATCTCATCCGAGGTCAGATCGGACTGCAAGGTCAGTTGGAGCTTTTCTTCGAAAAGTTTCTTGCCCAGTCTGAAATCGCCCGTGGATCGGGGAAGAAGTTCATTTTCCAGGAAGTCCTGATAGGCTTCCAGTTGATGCAAGGCTTGGTCCCCAGACCGCGACAAGGATTCCTTCATGCCGGGAAGCCTCTCCAAAATCTTGGGAAGATCGTCCCGGATAAGGCTGATGTTGCCCCGGTTCTGTCGGATAGCTGTCTGGGTCTGAATCTCTGACGGATTCTTGAGATTTTCTCTGGCCTGACGCACCAGAGTATGGATGCGTCTAAGGCGGTTGGATACGTGGGCCAGCCTGCTGCTCAAAGGGGCGAAATCCCGGGAGATAAGCGAGTTTATGGCCTCGCCCATAAGGCGAGTGTACATCACCGGGCTGTTCTGATATGGCCGGAGCTCTTCATACCGCAGCAGTTGATCATCGATCTCGTTCTGCAGGATCTTGTAGTCCACCTGGTTGACGGCATCCAGCTTCAAGGTGTCAATCGATTTCATCCGGTCCATAAACAGCCTCAGGCGCAGGATCTCCTGCTTGATGGACTGCTCGGAGTAATCGTCGATCAGATCGTCATACTGGTGCTCTCCGATGTCGGTGGCCCATACCGGGTGGGCTCGATAGAAGCCCTGAAGGAATTCATAGGCCATTTGCTGGAATTTTTGGTTTTCCATCTCCACACCCTTTCTTCCGCAGTCGCACAGCGGCAGGCAAAACAGACCACAAAGAATTGGAATCAAAATCGACTTCTTCATTGTCGGAAACCTCCTTAAGATCAGGACCGCCAGCGTAAGTGTGCTTCAAGCAACAGCCCGTCGGAATAGGGTCCCATCATTGGAAAAACGGCGTCACTTTTTCCTCCGATGGTTTGGGCGTCAGCAGGCTGACTAATATCAGGCTGGAGACCGATAGAATCAGCGCCGGATAGACCGTGGGAACGCCCCACGGCTTCTTGAGCAGTTCCCAGGTTATGGTAGTCACCATGCCCAAGGCTATGGATGAAACGCCTCCCAAAGCGGTGGCTCGCTTCCACAAGAAGGCTGCCAGAGTAGCCGGAGTGACTCCCACGCCATACATGGTATAAGCATAGAGGGCCATGGCCAGAACCGTTCCGAAAAACCTCACCTGCAAAAATGCGATCAACCCTAAAGCAATCACCACCATGCGGGAATACAGCACAATCTTGGCTTGAGAGACGTTGGGGTTGATGAACCGCTGGTAGAAATCGCGCATGATGTTGGTGGAGGGAACCAAGAGAAAGGAATCGGCGGTAGAGACTATCACTGCCACGATAGCCGCCAACAAGAAGCAGCCGATCACGGGCGATAGACCGTGCCTGACCGAGTGCAGGATCACGGTCTCGGGGTTTATGCCGACGAATATGCTGCTTCCGATGATGGCTAATACCACTATCAAAGTCTCCACGAAGATAGTTCCCGAGATCCAGCCGATGACCGATGTTTTGGCCGCCTTCTCGTCTCTGGCGGAAAAGAACCTTTGGTACATGTTGGATTCGCCCAAAAGCAAAAGCATCGTGGGAAGGGAGTATCCCAGCGCCTCCCAAACGGTCATGGTTCCCAGAACCTGAAATCGCTCCGCAGGAAGAGCGGCGGTCACGCCGCTCCAGCCTCCGGCCAATTTCAACATGAAGGGGAAGGCGATCACCAGTCCCACCAGCAGAACCACTCCGTTGACCACGTCGGTGTAAGCCACGGAGATCATCCCGGCCAGGGCGGTATAGGCTATAACGAAAACCGCGGTGATGATGATCCCCTGATCGACCGGAATCCCTACCACCAGGTTGAGCACCATGCCGCCGGCTTTAAACTGATAGCTGACTATGGCGGTGTAGGCGATGATGGTGGTGATGCTGCCCAATATTCTGGCTGTCGGGTTGTAGCGAATCTCCAGGATGTCGGGAACGGTGAACTGCGCCAATTTGCGGGCGCGTCCGGCGATGAAATACAGCACTATGATAGCTACCCACACCCCCGCGTCAAACCACAGCGCGGAGAATCCCTGCCGGTAGCCCAATCCGGCGCCGGCGATGATGCTGCC
>CAZWAO010000300.1:0-2918 GCA_964631815.1 uncultured Ignavibacteria bacterium
CCGAGGCCTTGGCTTTTCCGGCCATCCTCTCGATGTTTTTCAAAACCCTCTGCTTGTCTAGAAGCAGTGTTGGATTGGTTACCTCAAATCCGAGCTCATTGCGTTTCATTTTTTAAATCCTCCCCTTACCTCACGTGACTACAATTTCCACCCCAACGCACGATGGGCAGTCGCCCTTGTCCAGGAATTGTACAACTACAATCTCCATCCCCAGGGCGCGATGAATCGCGCAACTACAGCCCCGCCGCGAGTGCGATGGGCAGATGTCCCTGTCCGGGAATCGCACCCCTACGGGTGCCGCCCCTGCATCGAAGAAACGCCTTAAAGGACGCAGCCCGGTGCCGGGTTTTTGGGAACCTGATTTATAATCTAATGAGCTTTTCGTTCTGGAAAAATCCGGAAGCAAGAACAAAGCTCATACATTACTGTTCGCGGAAAAACCATAGGATGTGCCCGCAGCGATTACAGACGTAATTGTCCGCCTGCTTATTCGCCCACTCAACGCCCAGAAAGGTCATCCCGGGAGTATTCATCAGAGTTCGCCTGGTCCAGAACCGGTCGTATCCGCAGATGGGGCACTTGAGGGCATGACCCTGCACTTCCTGCGTAGCTGCTTCATGTTTGGCAGACCGAAGATCAGCTACCTCTGCGGATCTTTTTTGCTCGGGAGTCAGTTTGTCGTAGCAGGCTTCGCATACCGAACCGCTTCTGAAACGATGTCCGACAGGATATTCTCTTCCACATTGACTGCATTTCATGGATTCCTCCACGAGATGTAATCGTCAAAGCTGACGCACCAGACTTCGTCGCAGCGTACGAAAACCGAGCCGCTCATAGAAACGCAGCGGGCCTTGGCCGAATTCCCAAATGTCAAGCCGCATCTCGGAGGCGCCTTTTTCCTTGGCCCACTTCTCCGCAGTATCGACCAATTGTCTTCCGACGCCGTTTCGTCTGAATGCCTCGCTGACAACCAAGCTCTGCAGGTGACCATGCCGATATGAGACTTTTGCGGGATGCTTGTCATCTTCTCGCAGGTAAACCTCTGCCAGTCCCACCATCTGATTTTCGAATTCGGCCACGAAGATCACCGAGTCCTCGTTCTCGATAATCTTATTCAGATTGCGCCGCAATTCCTCCGCATGGTGAGAGCCGATCTTCTCCAAAGCCACCAGCCTGTCCGGCAGTCCGCGCACGTGGAATTCGTGAAACTCGTAATACAAATCGCACAGCCTTTCGACATCGTCCGTTCCTGCTGTTCGAATTGAGGATTTAGCCTTGGCGTCTTGCTGCGGGATATCGCCGGTTGGTTTGAACTCGGATAGAGGACCGATGGTTTTTCGCAATAGAATCTCGGAATGCCCCGGCACGATGAAATCTTTCAACTCGCCGATGGTTTGATACCCAAGTCGTTTGTATAATTCCTGTGCCTTGTGGTTGAATGAGGAAACGCACATGAAGACGTTTGCCATATCCTTGAAGATCCTTTTCTCCGCAAATCGCAAAAGGCCGGTCCCGATTCCCCTGCTTCTCCACTCCGGCTTGACAGCCACCGTCTGGATGAAGCCCACGAACGCGCCGCGCATGATCAGGATGATGAAGCCAACCAATTCCTTCTCTAAGAGCGCCACGTAAACTTCCCTGGCAGGATCGGTCAGTATTCTCAGGCAAAGATCATAATCTCTGCGCAGGGTTATCCACGGCTCCGATGTGGACATGAGCCGGGCGCACTCGCGCGCCTGATTCACGTTTGCAAGTTTGGTTATTTGGAGATCAACGTTCAGATTCATGTCCATTCTCAAGCACGCCCGGATTTTTTCTTTTTCCGGTCTTCCATCAACTTCTGAACATATACCGATTGGAATTCGGTCGCCAGCATGTCCATCAGAACCACGTCGTACTTCTTCCCGCAAATGATTCTGGCCTCTCGCCTTTTCCCAATTTCCTTGAAGCCGATTTTCCGGTAGCAGCTAATGGCCCGCTGGTTGAAGGAATAGACGCCCAGCATGATATTGTGCAGGTTCAGAAGATTGAACCCATAGTCGAGCAGAAGCTCGGTTGCCTCTTGTCCGTATCCTTTGTCCCAGTATGTTTTGTCCCCGATGGCTATCCCCAACTTGGCCGATCTGTCCACCTGGTCGATGGCGAAGAGCATGCATCGCCCGATGACTGTGTTGGTCTTCTGGTCGACGATGTTGAACCAGTGAGCCTGCTTCTTGATGACGTCTTCTATGATCTCCCGCGTCTTCTCGACGGGAAACGGAATGTATGCTTCTTCGCCCATGGGAATAGTGACTTCCAGGTCGTTGTTCCACCCGGCCCACTTCTCCGCGTCTTCCAGGCTGGGCGGCGAGAGATAGCACTTCTTGCCGATCAGCTTTTTATATTGTGTCATACTATGCTCCGTATACTAGCAGATTCTATGATCTGCGTCAGGCATTCAACATTCTGTCCCTGACCATCTGCACCGGTATGGTTCCGTAACTTAGAAGTTGGTCGTGGAATTTCTTGAGATCGAATCCCCTGCCTTTGAGCACTCTGAAATCGTCGCGCAGCCGGAGGATCTCCGCTTTTCCCATGGCGTAAGTCATAGGCTGGGTGGGGGAGTAGGTGTATCTTTTGACTTCCGCTACCGCGTTGGTCCTCTCCAGCTTCGCCACCCTGACCAGCATATTCACCGCCTGGTCGAAGCTCATCTTCCCGGTATGCAGGCCGGCATCGATCACCACCCGGCAGTCGCGCCAAAGCTGGTCTTTAAGTTGAAGCAGCCGGGTCTGCGGCTTGGTGTAGAATCCCTTTTCGTACATCAGTTCCTCACAGTAAAGCGCCCAACCTTCTGCAAACAAGGACGTCCCCAGCTCGCGCCTTACCTTGGACTTGATGCGGTTGGAGTGCACCAGCTGCAAATGGTGTCCGGGATA
>CAZWAO010000301.1:0-2916 GCA_964631815.1 uncultured Ignavibacteria bacterium
CAGAACAATTTGTATCCGTACTTGTCGGGATTTTCGAACACGCGGCTTCCCGGATCGACAAAGGGAGCCAAAGGCGAGATGTAGGGAAATAGCCTTTTGGTCCTGCCCGATTCCTGCAGCAGATGGTCGATGTAGTCCACCGTATCGGTTACCGATTTAGGGTCCTGGCCGGGTATGCCTATCATGAAGAAAAGATCCAGCTTCCGGCATCCCAAACTAAGTAGCCGTCCGATCATCTGCTCCATGCGCCGATTATCGTATGGACGGCCGAACGCCGCACGGATTTCCGGATCGTGCGTTTCGGGCGATAGCTGAACGTTCAAATGTGGAACGGAAGTGCAGATGGCATCCAAAGACTCAAGAGGGGGAATGTCGAAAAACTCCAGCACTATGTGGTTGTCCGGCTTTTGTCTGCGCAATTGGTCCAGAAGCCTGTCGGCGTACTCCTGTCCCGGTTGGAAAATGTCACCCAGGATGAAGATGGGGCCTTTGAAATACCTGGACGTTTGAGCCACATCGGAGGCCACCAGCTCCGGATCACGGTAAGCCGGCTTCCGGCGATGACAGAAATTGCTGTAGTATTCCCGAGAGCCTCCGCAGGTGCCGCAATGATGGGTGCATCCCCGGCAGGTGAAAATGGCGGTAATGGGATATTGAGGCCAACCATAGAACGGAACCGCGCCCGAGAGGTCTCTGTATTTCACCACAGATTTGATGATCTGGGAGTAGTCCAAACCAAAGTCGTTTATGTTCTCCGGAATCCAGGAAGTAGGATTGACTTTGCACGTCCCGTTTTCCTTGAATGTCAGATTGGGCACTTCACTCAGATTCCCTCCGCTTCGCAGAACTTCCAGAAGCCTGGCTAGAGGAACCTCGGTGGAATCCCCCCGGAGAACGAAGTCCACTTGGGGGTAATTCATCAGCTCGTGATGAAAGTAAGTCGACGATAGTCCTCCGAAGATCACCGGAGCTTGGGGATGATACTTTTTGACTATCCGCGCTAGCTCTAAGCTTCCCTGGGCATGCGGCAGCCAGTGCAGGTCTATGCCGAAGGCGAAGCTCTTGAGCTTTTTGATCTCCTCTTCCGGATCATAGCGATCATCCGACAGCATCTTGTAGGCTACATTTATGATCCGAACGTCGTAGCCATTGCTTCCCAGAAAGCTCGACATGCTGACGAAGCCCAAAGGGAACATGTCGAACACCGGCGTGGAGGGAATTACGTCGCTTATCGGTCCCCACATCACGGATCGCTTGCGGAAATCGTAAACGCTGGGAGGATGTAAGAGGATTAGATCAACCATGATGAATTCAAAATGAAGAACACTGTTTTGCTGTCATTCTGGGCGCCCGGACGGGCCCGTCTGGGCAGCCGAAGAATCTCGCATTTTCGATACTTCACTTCATCGACCTCAGGCAAGACTTCGCCCAAGGCGACCGTCGCACAAATGTATTACGAAACTCAGACGATCTTGCCGATCACCAATCCCAGCGACAAGAGCAGACCGGTGAGCAGATGTGTCTGGATGGTTTTCGCCTGGGCGGGAATCAATTCGGTGAACTTATCGAAGTTCGACTTGAGGATCTTGACGGCGCCCAATGCTATGGGCAGCGTCAGAAACGAGAGCAGGACGAAAGGGGTGACCAGTTTGAAAACCACTGTTGCCAGAATGACGGAGTAAGTAGCCAAAATCAGCAGATAGTAACCGTAAACCGCTTTCCTCTTCCCCAACCTGACCACCAGATGTTTCTTTCCAACCGCCTTGTCGGCATCATAGTCCGGAAACTGGTTGATATACAGAATGGCCGCCACCAAAAAGCCTATGGGAAGCGAAAGCCAAAAAGCCGGCCAGCTCAGACTGTGGGCCTGAACATAGTATGCGCCCAGTATGGCCAGGGTACCCAGATCCAGGCCCACCACGAACTCGCCCACGCCCCGGTATCCGATCAACACCGGAGCGGCTGTGTAGAAGAAGCCGGACAGAAGCCCGAAGATTCCCAGATATAAGATTACATTTCCCGGAGTCACCGCGTTCAGATAGAGTCCTATGATCGAACCGGCCGCGAAGAACAAAAGAGAGGCAGCCAGCATCTGCTTGGGTGAAACCGCTCCCTCCTGTATTACCCGGCTTCCGCCGGAGAAAGGCGTGATTTTGGTGTTTATCTCGTCGTTGCCGGTTTTGTGATCGTAGTAATCGTTGGCCAGATTGGTGCCGGCGTTGAAAAGCGGCACTCCGATCAGCACCAGAATGAACTTGTACAGGTTGAACCTGCCGGTAAGGTTGAAGGCCAGTGCCGTTCCCACCAGAACCGGCACCGCGCTGGCAGTGAAGAACGGCGCCCTCATGGCCCTGATCCATTTCATCATGAACCGCTTCATACGAATACCCGCACGCCTCCGATCAATCCGATGCACCGGCTTGCTGCTCACCCTCGGCTAAATCCTTTTGCACAATCGTGCCGACCTCCACTGCATCCTGTGGCTCGCAATCGAAAGCTTCCTCTTCCGGAATCTTAATTTCCGGCACGACTTTTCTTATATCATCCAGCGGTATGTGACCCAGACGGATTAAAGAAACCTCATTCTGGCACACATCCAAAACGGTGGAGGGAAGGAACACTTTGGATTTCCCTCCGTCTAAGATCATGTCTATCCTTCCGTTGAAGAAATAGAACACCCGGTTTGCCGCCACACAGCTCTTCTTCCCGGAGATATTGGCGCTGGTGGCGGTGATGGGCACCCCGGCTTCGTCTAAAAGCCGGCTGACGAGTCTGCTGGGCGACACCCGGATGCCCAGCTTTTCGCCCTTGGCCAAAACCAGCGACAGCTTGGGATCGGTGCATTTGAAGACCAGGGTCAAAGGTCCGGGCCAAAACTTCTCCATCAGCATTTGGGCTTCCGGACTGGCGCAATCC
>CAZWAO010000302.1:0-2901 GCA_964631815.1 uncultured Ignavibacteria bacterium
TGACGTCGTAGAAGGTGTTGGTCTTATAAGTGATGGCGCTGAAGTAGTAGGCCAGTTTCTCCCCTAAGAATTTTATCCCCAGGGCCGGAAGGAACTTGGTGGTGAGGAAGGGATCCGGGCCGTTTAAGCTGAACTCCAACCGGTCGCTGTTTCGCGAGTAGTCGTTCAATTGGGGACTGCCCAGATCGTCCGTGATGAACTCCACCAGCCCGGAGGTGGTCTTGCTGGAACCCTCCTTGGTAACCAAGTGGATCACCGCCGACTGCACGTTGCCGTATTCGGCGTCGAATCCTCCCTTCATCACCGAGATCTCCTCGATGTTGGAGGAGGCCACGTCCAAGCCGCCGGAAACCCTCCCCAAACCTCCCAACAGGTCCCGGGTTTCCACGCCGTCGACGATGTACAGCGCCTCGCCCGCTCTTCCACCCCGGATGTGAAGCTCGTTGCCCTTGGTCACGAATCCCACCTGGGTGGCCAGTATCTGGGAAATCTCTTTGACCGGCATGTTCTTGATGTCGTCGGTGGAGATGGTTCTAACGTTGGCGGTGACGCCTTTGTCGATCAACTCCCGTTTCCCCTTGACCACCACTCCCTCCACCTCCACGGCGGAAGCCTTCAGCCTGAAGTTGACCTCGCTGGTGCGATCGGAACTGACCTGCACGCCCTCCACCGTCACGGAGATGTAGCCGATTAAGGAGGCGGTCACCGAATAGGTTTCGGGAGGAATGTTGATGATGAAATAGGACCCGTCGGGGCCGGCCATGTTGCCCATGGTGGTCCCTTCAATCCGCACCGAGGCGCCGGGAAGCTCCTGGCCGGTTTCGGCGTCGGTCACCCTTCCCGATATCTTTCCGGTTACACCCGCGAAAGCAGGAGCGCTGAAAGCCACCAGAAACGTCAGCCCCAGAACGCAGATGCCCACCTTCTGCAAAAAGTGCAGCATGTGATTCACTCCTTTCTTCCTTATTTCCTTTCACTCTCGACTGGTATTCGCACGGAGAAGTCAATCCCAGCCTTCTGCCGTGCAGCCCAATGTAGTCAACTAATAACGCAACTTGACCTGGTGTTGTCAAGAGTTTTTTTTGCCGGGCATTTAACAACTAAAGCGCAGATCACCTCCTGAAAACTGTGGATTAGTGTGACGTGAATTGACGATTCGTTTTCTTCCGCCGGGGCCTCGGCCCACCGACATCCTCATACCCACATCAACAGCATCTACCCTGGTTTAACTACATCGAAACTATGCCAAGGCCTAAACTAAGCTAACAAAATCCATACCGAAAATCAGAGCACCAAGGCTTTTTCCGGGTCCTGCCATTTAACGGATTTACAACGAGTTACCTATCACTCGGCCGGAGAGCGGATTTCGATTGATTGCACTGCCGGTGTGATTTCGCAGAAATCTGCGACGGAAAAAGCTGCTTCATCTTCTACTGCACTGGGAATTAGGGGCTTACGCAATTCGCAAGATTAGGCGAATCCGGTGGCTTCCCGGACGTGGTTTGTAACCGCGAATTCGGTTTGGTCGATCAAGGTGTGACCCGCTCACCGACGGAGATTCCATCCGTCGGACCCGTATTTCCGTCGACTCAAGTCCCGCGCCGTCTGGACCTCGCTTTGCCGAAGGGTCGACTCCTCCAGCCGGCAATCAAAGCATCGCTCGAAGCCCTGCTTCATAGCCCCAGCCATCTCCTCGGCCGAGACCTCCCGTCCCAAAACGCTCCCCAGATGCGTCGACTTCTCCGAGAGACTCTGCTGAAGCTGCCGGGTGAAGTCATCCTCCGGAAGGAAGAAGGCCAGTCCACAAGCGCTTTCCCCCGTGGGAATGGAGCCGTGTTGGATGAAGCTGTGTATGATCTCTTCCCCGCGGCGCAAGGAAAATCTTCGCTGCGCGCTGCCCACCAGCTTCTTCCCCTTCACGGTGAGTTCGTACCTGGAATTGGTGAGGAAGCAAGGTGTGCGCCGGCCGGCGTTAACGGGGAGGGGTTTGGTTTCGGCCCAGGGCCTGACCCAATCGGCTTCCACTCCCAGGATCCGCAATGATTCCAGCAGGGCCAAACTCAACTTGCGATAGGTCTCCCCTATGTCGTCTCCCAGCTCGGGGAAACGGGAGGATGAAGCGCAGACGCTGTAGGTGATTTCCTGGTGATGCAGGACCGCCCGGCCTCCGGTGATTCGTCTGACCAAATCCACGCCCTGCCGCTCGCATTTTCGAACGTCCACCGCTTTGAGCGCACATTGGGAATATCCGATGGACACGGCAGGGGGATTCCACCCATACAGGCGCACCACGGGAGGAGAGAGCTCCTGCCGGCAGGAGAAAAGCAGCGCTTCGTCCAAGGCCATGTTGAAATAGCCGTCGTTTGCCCCGGAGAGAATCAGGCGCCAGGCATCCATGTTTCGGAATTATCGAAAAAGACAAGTCTTAACTGCGATTCTTCAGCTCCTGGAGGATGGAGTCCATGTTCTCCAGGGCCATCCGGGCGGCTCTCTGTTCCGCCTCCTTCTTGTTCTTGCCCGCCCCCTGGCCCACGCTTCGTCCTTTGACCGACACCGCGATGGTAAACCTCTTATGATGATCCGGCCCCTTTTCCTCCAGCACCTCGTATCGCGGCAGTCCCAGGCCCAGGGCCTGCAGGTACTCCAGAAGCTCCCCCTTGTAATTGTGCAGGGTCTGGTCGGCGGTGATTTCCACGTGTCTTTTGAGTATGTGGTTTTCGATCATGGCCTGGGCCGGGGCCAAGCCGCCGTCTAAGAAGACCGCGCCGATGACCGCCTCGTATGCATCCGAGACTATGGAGTCTCTTTCCCGGCCTCCGGATCTCTCCTCATCCTCGCTTAAGTTGAGGAAGCTGCCCAGCGAAATGCGCTTGGCCATGCGGCTTAAGTTGGCCTCGCTGA
>CAZWAO010000303.1:0-2887 GCA_964631815.1 uncultured Ignavibacteria bacterium
GAAAACCTTAAACCGAACATTGTCTTCGCTGGATAAGGAGGTGATGAAGGGCAAGAAATGTTTTGGTTGGATAACAAGACAAAAACCTTTAACCCTGATAGAGGGGAGTTGAAAGATGAAGAAGCTGACATTTGCGGCGATCATAGGCGTTTCTCTTCTGCTTTTTGCCGGTGCGGGGGCTCAGGCAGGGGCCAACTTCGGAGTGAAGTCTTTGACCTTCCATAACAGCCTTATACCCATGGATCAGGCACTGGGCAGCTACTTTGGTTTCGACGTGTCGCCCAACGTGGTAGTTCTGGGAGGGTTGGATTACGGACGTTTGGGAGTGAAAACGGAAGTCGGAACGGAGGACTTTGAAGTTTCTGCCAGCTATATGCTGTTTCATGCCGGGTTTAAATACTATTTCAAGCCCAGGCAACAGGGAAATGTATGCCCCTACATTTTTGTGGGAGCTGAGAAGACCATGACCAACCTCGATGCCGGTGGACTGGGTGAGGCTGTTGGTCAGCTGCTTGGCTATGACGTGAATGAGGAGGATATAGTAGGACCGATTGAGGATGTGCTCAGCCCGTTTGGTTTCATGGCCGCTTTTGGCTCCGAATACTACTTCAGCGATAACTTCGGAATCGGCGGAGAGGTGGGAGTGCGGATTCTTTCCTCCTCGGGCGAAATATCATTGGGAGATTTAGCGGATATAGGGGCTCTAAAGATCACCCTCAGCAGGTATTTCATCTACAGCGGCTTCTCCTTCAATTTCAGGCTGTAGGATTTTTCCAAACAAGGATCTGCAATCAGAACAGGCGGATTTCGATCCGCCTGTTTTTTTATTGTTTCGCGGCTCATAATCCATGTCGGAGACTCTGAACACGAGCCCCTAACGATTGTGGTGGAGACCGTACGGGTCACAGAAGGAGCACGGTGAGCAAGAATCTCGAATCACCGCAAACGACGGGGCAGCCAGGTGAATTCACGCGCTAGAGGTTCGATCTGGCGGCGGCTCTCATTCCGTCAAATGCCGTGGGGTGCTCCGAATTGTAGAACTGCAGCACCTTCTCTGCACACTGTTGCACGCTCAGAACGTGAGTGTCCAACTCGATATCGTATATCTTACCCCGGTGTATGTTTTCGATCTGCGCTCTGGCGAAACCCTGGCGTCTGCTGTCGCGCTTTCGCTCCCTGCGCTCAAGCTCTTCCAACGGGCAGTGCAGACCGACGAAGAGAACATAGCGGCCAGCCAGAAGCTCCAGACACTGATCCAACCAACTCTTATCGACCACCACATGGTCGACGATCAAATTATTATGTTCCTCAGACATCACCGCAATGGACCGGTTCATGCCGCTCACCATTCTCATGAACATGTCCAAATCGTCGGTCCGAGGCAGCATATGGATGAAATCGTCCAACTGGAGATGGAGGAAAGGCTCAGCCAGACGCTTCTGCAATTCTTTTGCCAGAGTGGATTTCCCGGAGCTGGAAACTCCATTGAGAAATATGATCTTCCCTGGATTCATGTTTTGCTTCCTCGACAATGATGTGAGATGCCTGGATGTCTTTATGTTGGTCCGCCCGCCAACTTTCTTTGCTCAATGTGAATGGCTGGGCAGGTCGTCATGTTGATGCTCATCGATGCGGTGATACGTCTCCCCTGAAGCATTGATCGGATCGATATGGATAGTGGCATTGGAAAGATAGCGCAAATGGTGCAATAGCTGGTGCCGGACTTCCTTGGCGATCTCGTGTCCTTTTTCCACGGAGAGCTCCGGACTTACGGCTATATTCAGCTCGGCATGAAGCCGGTGTCCCAGCCATCTTATCCGCACTTCGGAGATGTCTCTCACCCCCGCCACATGTCTCACCGCATGCCGAACTTCATCCACCACCTCCGGGTCCACGCCGTCAATCACCCGGGTAAAGACGGACTTGCCGGATTCCCACACTATTCGGAGAATCGCCAGGGTGATGAGCAGGCCGACGATGGGGTCTGCCAGCGGGTAGCCCAGCCACACGCCGACCGCGCCGAACAGCACGGCCAAACTGGTGAGGCCGTCTACTCGGGCGTGATGCCCGTCGGCGATCAATGCCGCGCTGCCGATTTCCGTGCCTACCTTGATGCGGAACCGGGCTACGGCCTCATTGCCGACGAAGCCGGCCAGTGATGCAATGATTACCGTCCACAGATGTTTCACCAACTGCGGATGGAAAAAACGATCAATGGATTCATAGCCCGCAACAGCAGCGCTGAATAAAATTATGAGTACGATCGCCACACCTGCTAAGTCCTCCACCCGCCCATAGCCATAGGTGAAGCGGTTGTTGGGCTTCAGGCGGGCGAGCCTAAAGGCAATCCACAGGGGAACGGCCGTGGCGGCATCGCCGAAATTGTGAATGGTGTCGGCGAGCAGCGCCACGCTCCCGGAAAGCACGACGATGACGATTTGAAAAACGGCCGTGGCGAACAGCCCGACAAAAGACCACTTGACGGCCCATATCCCCCGCTGGGTGGTGAGAATGGAAGGGTCGATGGCGCCGTGCGTATGGACGTGGGCGGTCTGTCCGTTGCTGTTCTTATGACCGTGGTGGTCCTGACCGCTATTCCGATGGTCGACCATGTTAAAACCCACCCAGCTCGTTTGAAAGACCACGCGAACGGCTGGTCAGCTTGTTCGGTTGTCTGAAGTCATTATGATTGAACAAGTCCACGAGGGCACCTCTGCACGATAGGCGCTTTCACCAAAACCGGGCCTCATCTGCTCCGGTACACATCAGTGCTCAGGTACTTCAGGCCGGAGTCGACCATCAGTGTGACCACCTTGGCATTCGGCCCCAGCTTCCTCGCTACTTGAATCGCGGCCACGACGTTGGCTCCGGACGAGGTTCCGGCGAA
>CAZWAO010000304.1:0-2881 GCA_964631815.1 uncultured Ignavibacteria bacterium
ATTGGGATGGGACGAACGATCAGGGTAATGCCGTGTCCAGCGGGATCTACTTTTGCAGACTGCTGGTGGATGAGTCGTCCCAGACGAAAAGGATGGTGCTGCTGAAATAGGAGGACCGAGCCGGTCAACGGATGAAACGGATTAACCGGATCACCCCTTTGCGGCGGACGGCCGACGGTGGACGGCATAGGCCGGTCAACGGATAAATCGGATTTAACGGATGATGCTTGAGCCGTGAACTGTGGTCGGAAATCAACTGTCAACGGATGCAACGGATAAAGTGGACAGCGGCTTTAGCAGCGGACGACTCAAGCGGTCGTCGGTGGACTGTGGACGGTTAGTTCATGGCTTGGCTTTGAGCCCGAAACCTTGCAGTACTTCGGAGATAACCTCGAAGCGGCCGAAGGAAGGCATCAAATAAACTCCGTCTACCATATGTTTTGCCTTGCTCATTAACTCCCTGGCCACGGCTGTTCCCACTTCGGAGCTTCGGTCTTTTGCATCCCTCATTCTGTTTCTGATCTCCTCCGGCACGATTATCCCCGGCACTTCATAGTGCATGAACTCCGCATGTTTGAAACTACGCAGCGGAAGAATCCCGAGGAAGATGGGGATCCGAACATCCGAGACTCTTTCGAGAAATCGTTCCAAGACTCCCAGATCGTACAGAGGTTGAGTGAAGGCAAAATCAGCGCCGGCCTGCACTTTCTTTCTGAACCGGTCGATTTCCTTTTCAAGATCATCCGCATTAGGGTTGACTGCCACGCCCACGCAGAAACTGGTTGGTGAGCCGATGGAGTTTCCCACCCAGTCCACGCCCTGATTCAGCTTCCCTATGATCTTCACCAGACCTATGGAATCCACGTCATAGACTGCCGTGGCCTGGGGATAGTCGCCCAAAACCGGAGGGTCGCCGGTCACCGCCAGGATATTGTGAATGCCCAAGGCGTGCACCCCCAGAAGATCCGACTGAAGTCCCATGATGTTTCTGTCCCGACAGGTAAGATGCAGGATCGTCTCCATGCCTATCTTCTGCTTGATCAGAGCGGCCAGCGAGGTGCAGCTCATCCTCACCCGGGCCATGGGACTGTCGGCTATGTTCACCGCGTCCACACCAACCTCTTTCAGCCTTTCCACGTTTCTGATTATCTTTTCGGCATTCACGCCTTTGGGAGGGTCTATCTCCACAGAGATCAAGAATTCCTGTCCCAGCTTGACCGCGAATTCAGATGCCTTGACACTCTCCTTGGGCGCTAATGTTTCCTCCCTCGCTCTTTCTTCGACGGCAACGTAAGCATCCTCCGCGACGGCAGCCGACTTGGCGTCACTTTTCAGTATGGTATGTAGCGCCCGGATATATTCCGGCGTTGTTCCGCAGCACCCGCCGACGATCATCGCGCCATTCTCAAGGTACTGTTTGGCGTACCGGGCGAAGTATTCGGGTGAGGAGAGGTAAACGAATCTTCCGTCCACGTAACGGGGCAGACCGGCGTTGGGCTGAATCGAGAGCGCCTTCCTGGTGGCTTGGCGGAGTCGCTGCGTGAGCTCCAGCATCTTCTGCGGCCCTACGCTGCAATTGGCGCCGATGATCTCCACGTCCAGCTTCTCCAGCCCATGAGCCACCTCCTCCGCCGTGTAGCCCATGAAGGTCTTCCCGTCCTCATCAAAGGTCATGGAGGCAATCACCGGAAGTCGGCATACGCTTCTTATGGCTCTGATCGCCTGTTCCATCTCGGAGAGATCGGAGAAGGTCTCCGCGATGAACAGATCAACGCCTCCTTCGAGCAAGGCCTCGGCCTGCCGCTGGAAAGCATCGAAAGCATCCTTCGGCGAGACTTTGCCCAGCGGTGCCAATGGTTTACCCAAAGGCCCTATGGACCCGGCCACGAACACCTCCCGCCCCTCGATCTCCCGCGCTTCCCTGGCGATCTTGGCCCCTGCGCGATTTATCTCCCTCACCTGCGCGTCGAGTCCGAAATTGCGAAGTCGGATTTGGTTCGCGCCGAATGTATTGGTTTCTATTATTTCGGAGCCGGCCTTGATGTATTCGCGATGTACGTCCAAAACGATCTTTGGATGGGACAGGTTCTGCTCGTCGAAGGAGCGCTCGTAGGAAACCCCTCGCATGTATAGCAGAGTTCCCATTGCTCCGTCGCAGAGCATGGGACCTGCCTTTAGTCTTTCCAGGAACGGATCGGACATTCTGCCTCCCTGCAATCAACCCAAGGCTCTATTACGCTCTTTCCAGTCGCTCCTTGTACAGCGGGAATTTCCGGCAAATCTCGACCACTTCTTGCTTGACCTGGGAATAGACTCCCTCGTCTCCCAGATTGGAGATAACCTTGTCGATCAAGTTCGCGATTTGCTCCATCTCCGGCTCTTTCATCCCTCTGGTGGTCAAGGCCGGAGTGCCCATGCGGATGCCCGAGGTGATGAATGGCTTCTGGGGATCGAAGGGGACGGTGTTTTTGTTCACGGTGATGCCGGCTTTTTCCAACGCCTCCTCCACTGCCTTTCCGGTCAGATTCCTCTCGATGAAGCTGATCAGCATCAGATGATTGTCGGTCCCGCCGGAGACCACGTGATGTCCCAGATTGGCCATGTTGGCCGCCAGATCCCTGGCGTTGGCGATGATCTGTCGCTGGTATTCCTTGAACGACGGCTGCAGAGCCTCGTGGAATGCCACTGCCTTGGCCGCGATCACGTGCATCAAAGGCCCGCCCTGAATTCCGGGCATGACCTCGCGATCCAGGTCCTTGGCGTATTTCTTCTTGCACATGATCATTCCGCCGCGCGGACCTCTTAGGGTCTTATGGGTGGTGGTGGTCACGAAATCGGCATACGGAACCGGCGACTGGTGAAGCCCGGCCACTATCAAACC
>CAZWAO010000305.1:0-2878 GCA_964631815.1 uncultured Ignavibacteria bacterium
GCCGACTGCATCAGCGGAACCATTGCCAGCAACCAGAACGTGTTGGTCGACTATCACGATTTCGGCGACCTGATTGCATTGGATCCCGACAAAGCGATAGACGATACCATCGAGATCTGGTACGCGGTTTGGGGCCTGGGCACGCCGCCCTTGTGCGACGATCCGGCTTGGACTCGCTCGTACGAGATGAACGAACCGGCCGAGTGGGATACCGTGTTCGATTCTATGGCTCTGCATAACGGCATCACCTGGAAGCTGTGGAACAGGATCAACGTCAGCAGGTGCAATTCCGCCTGCGAGTACGAAGACGCAGCCTGGATCAGCTTGCAGTTGCTGTGCCAGAAGCCCTGGATCGACCGGACCACCGGTTACTTTGTTGACATTACGAACTAGTGGGACCCGTTTGTACTTGGTGTTTTAGGTTTTACGGGTAAACGGGACGGTCACCCCGTATCTTTTAAAAGAGTGAAGTGATTCTCGCATGAAGAAAAGACATATAGTCCTCGCATTCTTGCTTTTCGCCGCCTGCCTCTGGCCCAAGCCGGCCCCCGCTCAATTCGACATATCCATAAGCCCGCTTTTGGTGGAGCTGGACCTGGTTCCCGGCGCCAGAAAACCCTTCTCCTTGTTCGTAACCAATGAAAACGACCAAAAGACGGCCAACCTGGTCGTCTACGCCATGGACATGATAGAGACCGAACAGGGCGCCTATAAGGTGGTGGACAAGGGCCAATCCGAGTTCTCCTGCGCCGACTGGATGAGAATCCAGGACTCGAGCTTCGTTTTGGCGCCGCATGAGTCCAGGGAGATCAAGGTGCAAATCATGGCGCCTCCCAACATATTCGGCGGCCGCTATGGTGCGGTGGTGGTGGAGGTGGTTCCGGAAGCCGCTCCCGGCGGCCCGAAATTAGGTTCGGTGCAGTACCACTTCAGGATGCCGGCGTTTGTGGAAGTCACGGTGAAGAGGTTCGGGGGGCTGGTCAGAAAAGCGTCCATCACCGACTTCAAGGTGGAGCGGGTAACCAAGGCCGCCATGATAAAGCAGTTGGGGGGACCCGGGCTGGGCTTCACCGCCCTGGTGAAAAACGAGGGCAACGTTCACGTGGAGGGCACCGGATCTCTGATCATCAAAGACCAGAACGGCCGCACCAAGAGAAGGGTGCCGTTGGGAGGAGGCCGGGGGATAGTGATTCCCGGCTCCGCCGTGGAATTCCAGTCTCTGCTCAAGGAGCCTCCTGCCGGGCAATACGTGGCCCGGGCAGTGATAAGCTTCGGGGGATTGAGCCCCTGCATCGCCGAAGTGCCTTTTGTGGTTTCCCGGACCAAAAGCACTGCTTCGGGCGCCTTTAAGGCCAGCGCGGCCATGGCCATGGACGTCAAGCCGGATAAGCTGGACATCAAAATACCCAACCGGGGCTTAAGGGCCGCCACCTTCAGCTTTCGGAACCAGGAGCAGGACAGTATCTTTGTTCGAGCCCACGTGGCCGAGCTGGGCTTCGGTTTGGATGGCGAGGTTCAGGCGCTGGACTCCGCCGAAACCGGCCGGTCCTGCAAGTCCTGGATCGGACTGGATCCGGTCACCTTCACCGTGGCTCCCGAGAGAAGCGCGCAGGTCAGGTTCACCATAAAGGCGCCGGAGGAAGGAGAAGGGGGCTATTACGCCTGCCTGGTCTTCGACGCTCTGCTCAAAGAGTCGAACCAGAACGTCATCTCCACCCCTTTCGAGATTCCGATTCTGATGAGCATTCCACCCAGACAGACTTACGGCGGCGAGGTTCTGGATATGGAGATACAAGCCACGTCTGGAAAGCCGGGCGTCATCACCGCCTATTTTCGAAATCTGGGCAACGTTCACGTCAAGCCCAAGGGAAGGGTGACCATCAGCAAGTTCAAGGCGGCCCCCCAGACTGCCGATCTCACTTATGTAGGGAAAACCGGATACGAGAAAGTGGTTGATTTCCCATTTGAGGATGTAGACCAGTACGTTCTTCCGCAGGGTGTGCGGAAAATGGTGGCGGCTTATGCCGGCGCATTGGATCGGGGCAAGTATCAGGCCGAGGTCACCGTGAATTACGGCGGCGCCGAGCCGGCCAAGCTCGTCCGGGAGTTCCAGATCAAGTGAGACTGCATCGATTTTTCGAAACCTCGGGAGGTGGTATGAGCAAGTTCGTTGGTTTTCTCGCGCTTTCTTTTTTTTTGATTGCGGTCCCATTTGATTTCCCCGCCCCAACGTCCTCCTCGCCGTTTGCCGGACCCCAGGATTACGAAGACCAGTTGCTGGTCACCAACGTCTTTTACGAAACCGACGTCCGGGAAGCCCTCTCCGCCATATCCGCCCAGACCGGAATCAACATCGTGGCCGATCAAACCGTGTACGGCTTTTTAAGTCTGGAGCTGGTGGACGTTCCTTTCGAGGAGGCCCTAAGAAGGGTTCTGGCACCCTTCGGTCTCACTTTCAGGAAAATGCCCGGATACTACCTGGTGGGTGCCGCCTATCCCGATAATCCCTCCTTTGGCATATTGAGCGTCACCGAAAGGATAGTGCCCAACTACATAAAGGCCGAGGACGTGCCCCTGCTTCTCTCCAAGTTCTTCGAGCCTTTCATTAAAGTGGATCCAAGCACCAACATTTTGACCGTGACCGCCTCTCCGGAGATAATCCAAAGAGTAAAGCAGGAGCTGGCCACCATCGACGTTCCGCCCAGGCAGGTTATGGTCGAGGCTTTAGTTACCGAGTTCTCCAGCGATGCCACCAAGAGCCTGGGCATCGACGCCGGCTTCATCGGCGCCAAGGCAGGGGGAGACACGCTGTCCATTTTCGCGCCGGTGGGCGATCTGCTCGACAACACCCTGGGAATCGGCATCTTCAAGCCCAATG
>CAZWAO010000306.1:0-2870 GCA_964631815.1 uncultured Ignavibacteria bacterium
TCTTTGTCCCCCTCTCCATCTTATGGAGAGGGGGACGACAGGGGGAGAGGTCAAGCTCGCAGGTCTATTCAACTTCCAACATCCCCGCGAGCATCTTGTTTCTCGCGTCAATGTCTCGCTAGGGTCCTATTCACACCCGCTCGATGAACTTGCGAATGCTCTCTATGCTGATGAACTCGTCGGCTGCGTCCAGAAGGTCATCCGAGGCGCGATAGTATGCTCTCTTGTAAGCTCCTTCGTCCTGCGTCGAAACCACCACCACCCGCACGCCTCGCGCGCCAACCGCATGCACTATGGGCACGAAATCGCCGTCACCCGATATCAAAACCTGCTTGTCGCACCTGTCTGCAAGCGCGAGCATGTCTATGGCCAGCTCCAGATCGAGGTCGGCTTTTACTTTGATCTCGCCGGATGGGTCCCGAAACACCTTCACCCGCTTGCGCACCACCCGGAATCCGTTTCTGTCCAGAAAGCGCCAGAATTTTCTGTCTCCGTCCCGCTGCTCCTCCATCTCCTTTTTCTTTGCAGCTTCGTCCGGCGGACCGGTAAGCCGAATGTAATGCGCAATTCCACCGTCATCCCACTCGCCGGTATAATAGTATGCCCGAAGCAGAAGCGCCCGCTGAGAGAAATAAGTCAATAGCTTGGTATAATCGACTCTAAGTCCCAGACCCTCATAGGTGGCCTTGGAGAAATTCAATCCGTCAATGAAAATAGCAACTCGCTCGAACGGCGCGATCTGAACCGCATCTTTTTCCTGCATAATCCTCTCCCTTAAAAATGTGAACCGACAATGCCGGCAAACCTATCCTGACTCACCCCTCCTATCCTCTCTTCACTAATACGGAGAGTCAAACGCTTACGGGGAAAAGATCACGTTCATGACTCCGTCCGCACCACCCGCGTTCCGGCAATCAGATCGTGAATGCAGCGCCGGTCCTCCCTGAAGATAAACAACACATCCACCAGAAGGTAGAAAGGCACGATAGAAATCAGGAAATTCACCACATTCCGAAGCAGAACGTTGGTCACAAATCCACCGTTCTTTCCCGTGGCTACCTCCACGATCTTCACCTGCATGATCATCTTGCCCAGGGTCTGGCCTTCGACGGTCAAAAGCGTCCACTGCACTGCGGTGTAAACCACCAGGATGCCCAACCAGGCCAAAAGATGCAGGGCTTCATCATTCTGCACCGGATTGATCAGGTAAACCGGAATCAGGTAGGCCAGCACGTCGATGGCCCACGCGCCGAAACGAGAGCCCCGGCTTGCCAGGGTGGCTTCTTTCACAGGCAGGGTGCGCACCCGCTCCCGGTAAACCGCTTCCTGATCGGTCTCCACGGCATAGCGGGGAACTTCCATCTCCGCCCCGCAGCCGCCGCATTTAACCACGTCGCCGGCCTTCATAAAGGGAGCCACCAGCATCCTGCCGCATCCGCTGCATCGGAACTTCAGCGCCATTTTATCTTCTTCTCCTTTGTTTGCGCATACGCAAACGTCCGCAGAGCAAAGGTCATTTGGAGCCGCATGGCGGGATCTCAAGCAGCAGCCCACCCTCGAACACAAAACCTGATCCGAAGGGATAAGTATGGGTCTTGCCCCCGGTGAGAAAATTGTAGCCTCCACTGACGCGGACTCCCAAGCCTCTGTAAATGTTCACCATATAGTCCAGGCCCGACTGCACGCTCACCTCCGTCTCCTTCCAGGTACAAAAGGGCGGGGTG
Organism: uncultured Ignavibacteria bacterium; assembly: GCA_964631815.1. Classification (GTDB taxonomy): domain Bacteria; phylum Zixibacteria; class MSB-5A5; order MSB-5A5; family SM1-73; genus SM23-73-3. The sequence goes on from CAZWAO010000306.1 coordinate 1,725, forward strand.
CAAGCTTCCCTTGCGTCTCCGCCTTCGTATCCCAAAAAGGTAATTCCGGCGGAGAAGTACGCACCGAAATAGAGCCAGCCGCGGTTATAGAGCTTCCTCTGATGACTCGCCAACAGCGAGGTCATCCAATGCTTCGAGCTTCCGCTTCCCGGCGGCTGAGGTTGGGGTGGGTTGATGCTTTTGACTCTTGCCCTGAGAAACGACACCCGAACGCCGAACCGCCAGTTCCTTCGGCAGCCCAGGATGCTCCCGAAGTAGTACTCCAAACTCCAAAGCCGGCTGCGGTCGATGTTAACGTCCGGGTTATCGCGACAACTCTCACAATTGGTGCTGTGATAGCCGCCGATTCCGAATCCAATTGAGTCTGCGCCCGCCGGCACATACCATCCGAGAACGACACAAAGAACAAGCAGCGCCGGCCATTTAGGCACCCAGGCTCCGATCATGGCTGATCCTCCTAACTACTTGTAGTTTGGTCTTACCTAAGACTATGGCCCGATTGCTCCGGTGTCAAGAGTTTTGTGAGGCATCCGGTGTAACTCGCTCAATCCCGGTCAGGGAACCACATTCGACCTAACATAGCCTCTTTATTCCTCACTGCACACACATAGCGACGGAGACGCCAGAGAGAGGCTCTCAGAAGGACACCAAACGCGCTGTCCCCAACGAAAACGGGAACCTCACGCCGAGCAGCCACGTAGAGATGACTGTCAATGTTCGAAACAAATCTCAAATAGAAAGCCCGGTCGTGTACGTCAAAAGCGAACAACTGTTCAGTGAGGTGATCCCGAAGAGTAAGCTGGGGAAGGTAGTACAATTTCCACTGGTCAGGCTGCTTATAGTCCCTCTCTTCTTCCTGCCGTTCAGCATACCACATAACGCCCTTATTGCTCCTATTCTGGAGAAGCTCCGCCCGCCACTGTATTCGTACATGGTCAACCTGGACGCGATAGTCAGTTTCATCGTTTTCTTGTTGCTCTACCGCTTGTATACCAGACTCATCGAGAGACGAAAAGCATGGGAGATATCCGGGGAGAAAATCTTTCGAGAACTTGGATTGGGATTTCTGATATCTTCTGTATTGGTTGGAATCACGGTCGCCCTGATGGCGCTTTTGGGTTACTACAAGATCGCAAGCTTCGGCTC
>CAZWAO010000307.1:0-2830 GCA_964631815.1 uncultured Ignavibacteria bacterium
CGCAAGAGGATTTCGTGAAATTGTTCACCTGCTTGAGATCCAGTATCGTACCCAACACCAGCGCACGAGTCTTTCAGCAGCATGTTCTGGTGAAGTTCCTGGGAAGATAACCGGCACGGACACAAAGGGATACAATCGTCGTGGTTTCTCAAAAGACGTGATAGTCTGTTTGCTGCTGAACGTGAAGGACACCAATGTCGGATGGTCAGGGGACTTCCCTCCCTTGGTGCGAACCGTCCGGTTCACACCTTGATGGGAAGGAATACAAGGGAGGGTGAAACGGATGTCTGGCTGGATAGCTATGTCACCCTCTCTCCCGCCTTTGGCGGGATTTTCAACCTAATCCTCTCCCATTCAGGGAGAGGGAAAACCAAATCCGATCGTCTCGCGACAAAACTCCTGCGGTTCGGTCAGTAATTAGATTTAGAGGTGTTCGGGATCGCGTCCCGAACTCATCGGAATACAATTCAGGTGACCTCAGAGGCTCACTCTCGATACGACGCGATGGCTTCCTCCAGCGCAACGCGGATAGGCGTGTAGGTGATGCCCAGTTCCTTCTCGGCCTTGCTGCCATCGGCCCTGACGCCCTCCTTCATGGTTCTCATCTGATCGACGGCCATGCTCCATAGAGGCGGTTTTTTTATCACACTGGACAGGCCAGTAAGAAGCCGGGCGTTCATCATAGCCATCCAGCCGGGAAGGCCCAATCTCGGCAAACGAACCCCGGAGATTTCGCGGACCATTTGGTTGATTTCTCCAAATGTTAACTGATGTTTACCGGCAATGTATCGCTCTCCAAGATTGCTCTCCTTCTCTGCCGCTCTGACGATAATCTCGGCCACATCCTTGACGTGCACGAAGGTGAAATAACTGTCAGTGAACACGGTGGCGGGCAACCGCCGACGGACCAGATTCTGGATGTACTTGCCGGTTGCCTTGGGATCGCCGGCACCCAGGACGGCGACGGGATAGACCATCACCAGAGGCAGCCCTTTCTTCTCGTAAAGCGCCCATGCGATCAAATCTCCCTGGTGCTTGGTTCGGAAGTATTCGCTGAACCGGACCGGCCCCACCGGGTCTTTTTCACAGAAGGGACATTCCGCGGGCTTGCCGTATACCCCGGCAGTGCTCACGTGTACCACTTTCTGGACGCCTGTTTCCAGAGCGGCTTCCATGATGTTTCGAGTGCCTCCCAGGTTGACTTCCGTGAAGACCTGCTTCCTCGGTTCCCAGAAAGAGTAGATATTAGCCAGATTGATTACCCACTGGCAGCCTTTCATACCCTCCAGCACGGAGTTGCGATCGGTGACATCACCCCGAACGAGAGTAGCTCCTTGCTTTTCCAACTGGCGGGTGTCGCTGGCTTCCCTCACCAGACAGACAAGCTTGTGCTCAGTCTGCGCCAGTCGTTTGGCTACATAAGTTCCGATGAATCCGGTGGCCCCGGTGATGAAGATGTTCATCCTATTCTCCCTTCTGGGAAAGAGCACATTTGTCGGTATGGTATTGCATCTCTTGAAGTAACACGATCTTGTGCTGGCTGGCAAGCACTTTTTGTTAAGTTTGCGGACAAGGATGCAAGGGCGAGTCTTGAATCATGCCCAGAAGCGGGGCCGGCCCCGACCGTCGACAGTTCGACACGGCTCAGATTTGTGTTGCGTTTTGGGTGAGTGAATGTTAATTTGATGCAAGAAGCCAGCTTCGCTTTTTCGTTCTTAAGTTCCGCTGAAAGCTGACTTTGCAGGGGAACAGGCAGTAGAGGAGAGCAACAAGAAATCAGGAGGTGGGTATGTCCGGTCACTCCAAATGGAGCACCATCAAGCGCAAGAAAGGCAAGGCAGATGCGGCACGGGGAAAGGTATTCACCAAGCTGATCAAAGAGATCACCGTGGCCGCAAGAGAGGGAGGAGGGGACCCGGACGGCAATCCCCGCTTAAGAAGCGCGGTTCAAGCCGCAAAGGCGGCAAACATGCCCGCGGCCAACATCGACAAGGCCATAAAAAAGGGTACCGGCGAGCTTCCGGGCGTCACTTATGAACAGGTCAGTTACGAGGGTTACGGGCCCGGCGGAGTGGCCGTGCTGGTGGAAACCTTGACCGACAACAAAAACCGCGCGGTCTCCGAAATCAGACACATCTTCTCCCGACACGGCGGCAACCTGGGGGAGGTGGGCTGCGTGGGATGGATGTTCGAGAGAAGAGGGATCATTCAGGTGGAGAGGGCCAGATCGGACGAAGACCAGTTGATGGAGGTGGCTTTGGAGGCCGGAGCCATGGATATGTCGGCCGAAGAGGACTACTTCGAGATCGTCACGCCTTTCGAGAAATTCGACGCGGTGAAGAAAGCCCTAAGCCAGAAAAGCATACCCATTGCGCAGGCCGAGCTGACCATGATTCCCCAGACCAACATCAAGTTAGTGGACAAGCAGGCGGAGCAGATGCTCAAGCTGATGGAGGATTTGGAGGATCACGACGATGTTCAGAAGGTCTACGCCAACTTCGACATAGACGTCGAGATCATGGAGAGGATCAGCGCGCAGGCCGGTTGAGGGTTCACAGTTTGCGGCTTACAATAAAATGCTAGGCGAAAACGGAGTGGTGATTTTGGGGGTGGATCCGGGAAGCAGCGTCACCGGTTACGGACTCATACGATCCCGCGGTCAAGAGGACACGCTGATGGAAAGCGGGATCATCGAGCCGTCACCCCGAGCCTTGCTGCCTGACAAACTGAAGGATATATTCGACGAACTGCTGAGCATCATTCAAAAAAAAGAACCGGATCATTTTGCCATCGAGCAGGCCTTTTACAGCAAAAACGCCCGCGCAGCACT
>CAZWAO010000308.1:0-2821 GCA_964631815.1 uncultured Ignavibacteria bacterium
TCAACCTGGGCCAGAAGCTCGATCAGCCGGTCTTTGATGTTCTGCGCTACGCTGTTGATGGAGTGTTCTGCCTCCTCCACATTCTGGCACTTCAGGGAGACGTTGATCTCGCTGAGCTTGTGCGTGCCCAGACCATCCTGGCTGAAATCCACGTTGGGCATTCCGAACTTGTCGATCTTCTCCATCTCGTCCTGGTTGAAGTCCACGTTCTCAAAAGAGACGAAGTACTCTCCCCCCTTCAACAGCTTCTTGATTCTCAACCGCATCTTCCACCTCCATTGGTGCGAAGGATTCAGGTTAACATAACTTCCAGAGCTTCTCGAATGCTTCCCACCCCTCTGATTTCTGCTTCGAACTTGCGGTTCAGCCCCTTGAGATTACCGTGCGGAACCACACATCGTCTGAAACCCAGCTTCTCCGCTTCCTTGATCCTCCTTTCTATTTGACTTACTGCCCGCACCTCGCCCCCCAAACCCACCTCACCTATCACCACCGACTTTCGGTCCGCCGGCACCTCTTTAAGGCTGGAGGCTAAAGCCACTATCACTCCCAAATCCATGGCCGGCTCCTCGATCCTCACCCCGCCTGCCAAATTGACGAAAACGTCAAAAGAGGCCAAAGACAGCCCCTCCCGTTTTTCCAGGATAGCCAAAAGCAAAGCCAACCTTTTGTAGTCCACGCCGGAGCAGACCCTCTGGGGCGTGCCATAGCTGGAGGGAGAGGCCAAAGCCTGAAGCTCCAAGAGAAGCGGCCTGGTTCCCTCCATGCAGCACACCACCACCGATCCGGAGACCTCCTGGGCCCTATCCGGCAGAAAGAGCACGGAGGGATTGTCCACCTCCACCAGTCCTCTTTCTTCCATCTGGAACACGCCGATCTCGTTGGCCGAGCCGAAGCGGTTTTTCACCGCCCGCAATATGCGGAAAAGACAGCTTTTCTCTCCCTCGAAGTAGAGCACCGTGTCCACCATGTGCTCCAGCACCTTGGGCCCGGCGATGGAACCGTCCTTGGTCACGTGTCCCACTAAAAAGACCGGGCTTTGGCTTTGCTTGGCAAAGCCGATCAGCGAGCTGGCGCATTCCCGGATCTGGCCGATGCTGCCGGGGGTGCTCTCCAGGCTGGGGGTGTAGGTGGTTTGGATGGAATCGATCACGGTCATGTAAGGCACATCCTGCCGAAGAACGTCCAGGATCGAATCGAGGTTGGTCTCGGTCAGTACGTTTATTCGATTGGGGTTGATTCTTAAGCGCTCAGCCCGCAGCTTGATTTGTTTTAACGACTCCTCGCCGGTAATATACAAAACTCTATCGAATTGTGAAGCTATTTTTTCGGAAATCTGCAAAAGCAAGGTGGACTTGCCGATGCCCGGATCGCCTCCCACTAAAATCACCGATCCCTTGACCACTCCTCCTCCCACCACCCGGTCGAATTCCCGCATCCCGGTGCGGATCCGGTCCTCATCCGCCCAATCCACCTCCTGGAGCGCCGTGCTGCAGGCTTTTTCCGTGGGACGCCTGGCCCTGTGCGGGCTGACTTTCTCCTCCACCATGCTGTTCCAGGCACCGCAGTCCGGGCACTTTCCTATCCAGCGCAGCGACTTGTGGCCGCAGGATTGGCAGAAATAAATCGTTTTGGTCTTGCTGGGAATGGGCATGGTTGAATTCCGTCCGTGGTCCGTAGTCGATGGTCCGTGGCTTACTTCAATTTCTTTCTCAGTGACTGGAGTTTTGCAAACAGCGTCCCGCTCGATTCATACGTTTGCTTAAAGACTTGTTCGTCGATGTATCCTCTCCGCTTGGCCAAATGCAGGCAGGCGATAACTTCCACACATGATCTGATGGCTATGCCTATGAAGCGGCCGAATTCCGCATCACTTTGACTGGTGGAACCTTCTGCGATGTTCAAGGAAATGGATGTCGCTGATCTAGTCATTTGCGATCTGAGATTATGCTTCTCCTTATCCGGTAGACATTCGCTGATTTCGTAAATCTTGTCGCTATATTCAAGGGACAGGTTCCACACTTCCAGTTTTTCAAACTTGAAAGCCATCCAGCTATTACCTTGTCTTTGCCACGGACTACGGACCACCGACCACGGACCGGTTCAAAGCGCCGGTATGGGTCCTTGCGCGCTTCCTTCTATGAACTGCCTCACCGTCGGATCGTTGGTGCTCTTAACCTCCTCCGGCGTTCCCACGAAGATGATCTTTCCCTCAAACAGCATGGCGATCCTGTCTGCGATTTTGTATGCTGAAACCATGTCGTGGGTCACCGCTATGGAGGTTATGGAGAGCTTGTTTCGCAGGCTGATGATCAGGTCGTTGATCACGTCCGCCATGATGGGGTCCAAACCGGTGGTGGGCTCGTCGTACAGAACGTAATCCGGATCCATGGCGATGGCCCTGGCCAGCCCCACCCGTTTTTTCATTCCACCGGAAAGCTCGGCCGGCTTTTTCTCGTCGATGCCGGAAAGCCCCACCATCTTCAGCCTTTCTCTCACCCTCTGGCCGATTTCGTCCTCCGAAAGCTTGGTGTGTTCCCTCAAAGCCAAGCCCACGTTCTCATTCACGGTCATGGAGTCGAAAAGGGCGGAAGCCTGAAACAACATGCCGAATCTCTGCCTTAGCTTGGCAAGCCGCTTATCGTTGAAACCGGTAATGTCCTCGCCGTTGACCAGTATCCTTCCCGAATCCGGCTTCAAAAGTCCCATGATCAGCTTGAGAAGCACGCTCTTGCCGCAGCCGCTCCTGCCGATGATGACTATGGTCTCACCCTTCTTGATGGTCAGATCGACCCCGGTGAGCACCTGATTATTGCCGAAG
>CAZWAO010000309.1:0-2813 GCA_964631815.1 uncultured Ignavibacteria bacterium
ACCTCCTGGGTTTACGTGGACATCAAGGGAATCGACGTGGGGACTTACGTGAAGAAGGCCCAGCAGGCGGTGGCTGCCGAGGTGAAGCTTCCCCAGGGCTACAATCTGGTGTGGAGCGGGCAGTACGAGTACATGCTGCGGGTCCAGCGCAGGCTGATGTTGGTGGTGCCGCTGACCATCCTGCTGATCTTCTTCATCCTCTATCATAACACCAAGTCGCTGGGCAAAACCCTGATCGTTTTCTTAGCGGTCCCCTTCTCCCTGGTGGGCGCTTTCTGGTTTCTCTACATCCTGGGATACAACATGAGCGTGGCCGTGTGGGTGGGCATGATCGCCCTGGCCGGACTGGACGCCGAAACCGGCGTGGTGATGCTCTTATACTTGGATTTGGCCTATCGGCAACGCGAGGAAAATCGTGCCTTAAACACCGTGGGCGACTTGAAGGAGGCCATCCACTACGGCGCGGTGAGGAGGATAAGGCCCAAACTGATGACCGTGGGAACCACCATGATCGGGCTGATGCCTCTTCTTTGGAGCGCGGGCATCGGCGCCGACGTGTCCAAGAGAATAGCCGCTCCCATGGTCGGAGGACTGGTGACCTCGTTCCTATTGGAGCTTTTAGTTTACCCGGTGATTTTCTATCTGTGGAAAGGATGGAAGCTCAAGCCGGGTGAGGCCACAGAAATGGTGGAGAATTCTTCGACGGACGCCTAAACGTAAAAACTCCCTCCGCAAATGCCTTAATGGCCGGAGGGAGCGAGTTAGGCAAAGGGAGGAAACATGAAGGAAATCAAGGCATACGTGAGAACGGAGACGTTGGAGAAGACGGTGGAGGCATTGGAGGCGGCCGGTGCGCCGGGAATCACCGTGACCGAGGTTCATCCGGTAGGCTACGGTTTCGACGCCAACTACTTCACCAGCACCGAGGAGGTCGTCGGGAGATACTGGACCATAGCCAAGCTGGAGGTGGTGTGCGCGGACCAGGACGTGGAGAGGCTGATGGAGGTCATATCGCGCGGAGCCTGCACCCGGCGCAAAGGGGACGGGATGATCTTCGTTTCGCCGGTGGAGACGGCCATTCGGATCCGCACCGGCGAGAGAAATGAAGCCGCGCTCTGATAATCTGCGGCCTCGCAGCGTATTTGTATTTACAGCCCGCGGGTTTGGCATCTGTGCGGGACGAAGAATAGTGGTCGGTCGGCGAAGATTGGACGAAAAAGCCGCTGCAGTTGTTCGAAAAGGTTCCGTCCGTCGACGGAAGCCGGCAAGACGTGTGGAACAAAGCAAAGGAAGAAGAAATACTCAATTGATTCATTGTCAACCACCGCGAGGAGGTGAGAGATACAGAGAAAAACACCAGGAAGAAGGAGAGCTTTCGCGCATCTTAGCTGCGCGGTTTCAGTTGTGACCCAAAAGGATTGAAATGCACCATTCAACCGAAAGAGAGGAATGAAAATGCAGCGCGCATTTGAAGGTAGGAATCGACGTTTGTTGGTCACCCTGTTTTCCCTTTTGGCTTTTGTATTGTTCGTCGGTTCAGTGATGGCCATAGCCGGCTCGGATAGCGGCGCCAAGAAGGGTTGCGATCCCAAGGCCTGCACCAAAACCTGCCCGCTGATGAAGACCTCAGCCCAAACCAAGACCCAGGCGGCAGAGCCGGACAGCGCCCACTTCACCAACCTGAGTGACCTCACCATGGTGGAAGGTTATGCCTGCCCCATGCATCCGCAAGTCAAATCCGAACAGCCGGGCAAGTGCCCCGAGTGCGGCATGAAGCTGGTGAAGGCGGATTTTTACCAGGTTTATACCTGTAACGTGAAAGATTGCGCTCATCCTTGCATCCACGCCCAGCCCGGAAAGTGCTGCGGCCAGGAGCTGCATAAGGCTTTAATGACCAAAGACGATGTATACCGGACGGCCGGGCTGACCGATGAATATTTCTGCCCCATGCACCCGGAGGTGATCTCGGCGGAAGCGGGCAAGTGCCCCCAATGCGGCATGAATCTGGAGATGAGAACCGTGCAAAGGGCGCAAGCCCCAGGTTCAACAAGTCTGAGCTATGTCTGTCCCATGCATCCGGACCAGCTATCCGACAAGCCGGGGAAGTGTTCCCTATGCGGCATGCCGCTGAAGCAGACCACAGCTGCAGGAGAGGACAAAGGTTCGGCGCACTGATCCTGGCTCGCGCAGTTTGAGCAGGTTTGATAAATGTTTGGCTCGGGGCGGGACTTTCTCCCGCCCCGATTTTTTTGTTTTGTTTTCTGTCGGGAATTTTGTAAACTAAGAGGACCATGGGGGAGGGTAGGCTCATGAATCCACAGACGGAAGAGCAAAACTTCAGGTACTGCGATAGCTATCCAAAGCTGGTGATCGTCATTCGATGGATCATATTAGGGACGATCTTCGCCCTGGGCGTCTACATCCTCTGGGGCATCCGGGAGGTTCTGGGCTTGGCATACATCATCTATAGTCTGGTTGCCCTAACCATGATATTGCCGCTTTCCCGCTGTGCCAGCTGCTTCTATCACGGCAAATCCTGCAATACCGGCTGGGGCAGGGTGGCGGCCTATCTTTTTCCCAAGGGGGACGAATCCAAATACGTGGAAAACTACAGTTATTCTCTTTTTCTTCACCTCCTATGGCTGATTCCGCTTTTGGGAAGTCTGTTTCAGCTTGCCCGAAGCAGAAGCCTTTTGGCCTTGTGCCTCCTGGGGGCCTATTTGTTCCTCCTGCTGATGGAGAAGATCGTGCTCAAGAGGCTGGCCTGCGTCAGATGCCATCAGAGGGAATTCTGCCCGGCTTTGCCTTTCCGA
>CAZWAO010000310.1:0-2809 GCA_964631815.1 uncultured Ignavibacteria bacterium
GACGAGCTACTCCCGCCTATGGCGGGACTCCACCCCGCGATCGTTGCCAATATATCCTATACGCATCAATTGTCAAGCTATATAATTCAAAAGTGTTAAGGCTACCTGCTTCCTCCCACTTGTCTGATTCTCAGCTTGGCGTTGTTATGTTGTCTTAGAGTGGTGGAGAAAACGTGCGTGCCGTCACCGCGGGCCACGAAATAGAGATAATCCACGTCTGCCGGATAGAGCGCCGCCAGGATGGATGCCTTTCCGGGGTTGCAGATGGGGCCCGGCGGCAGACCCGGATGCTTGTAAGTGTTGTAGGGAGAGTCCACCTCCAGGTCATCAAGCAGAAGCGGCCGGTCCAGATCGGGCAAGGCATAAGCTACTGTGGGATCGCACTGCAGCAGCATGCCCAGCCTGAGGCGATTGTGATACACGGCTGAAATCAAGTTTCGTTCCTGACCATCCCTGGCCTCTGCTTCGATCATGGAAGCTAAGGTCACCGTTTTGGCCACGGAGAAGCCGATTTCCTCCGCGCGTTGACGAAGGCTGTCGTCAAAGGTCTTTTGAAATTGCCTCACCAGAATCCCAATAGCTTGATCCGGCGTGGTCTCCCAGGAGAATCGATACGTGTCGGGGAAAAGATAACCCTCCAGATTGTCTGCGTGAATCCCTAAGCTTCCGGCAAACTTGCGGTCGGTCGCCAGGCCGACGAATTGTGCGGAGTCGATCTCCAAACCGCGATGGAGTATTCCCGCAATCTCCCTTATGGTCAAACCTTCGGGAATGGTCACCTGCCTGAGCGTTACCTCTCCGTGGTCCAGCTTGCGCATGATCGAGTATAAGCTCATGCCCTTCTGAAAATCATACCTGCCGGTCTGAATGTGCTTGTCCTGGCCCAGTATCTTGGAAAGTAATAGAAGACTGGTACCGCCCCTTATCAGATTCGCCTGATTCATCTTGGCAACCACCCGGGCCATGCTGTCACCCGGCTCTATCAGGATACTCACCGTGTCCGCCTCAGCCCGCCAGTGAACGGGAAGGACCGTCCATTTGACCCCCAGATACAGGATGATCAGCACCGCAAGGGAAGCCACCGTCACAACCGGTCTTCTTTTAAGCAGACGGAACAAGCCGAAAACCACCGCAGAGATGACCAGCAGCACGGAGGACAAAAAGATCAGCGTAGTGGATAAGATGAAAAGAATCCAATCCACGGCCGTTATGTATTTTCGTTCAGATTTCATCGGTAGCAGAATCGTTCCGACTTTGGCTATGTCTTTCCAGATAGCTCTGTAATATCAATGTGGCTGAAATCCGGTCGGCCGTGCCCTTTTTCTTTTGCTTGACCCCCATCTCCCGCATGCTCCTCAACGACTGAACTGTGGTCAGGCGCTCATCCCAAGTCTCCACGTCCATCCCGGTTCTCCTCGTCAATTCGCGGATGAACTTGCCGACTTCTTCTCCTTTGACGCTCATGCTGCCGTCCATGTTCACCGGCATTCCCACCACTATCTTAGTCACCTGCTTATCCTCTATGATGGAGAGAATCTCGGCGAAAACGTCCCTGGATTTCCGGGTATCTATGGTGGGAAGCCCCTGCGCGGTTATGCCCAAAGGGTCGGAGACCGCCAGCCCGATTCTTCTCTCTCCGAAATCAATGGCCAATATCCTCGACACGGAATCAACCCTCCGATTTGAATCTTATGCTGGTTGACAGTACGGATGAGCTTGGTCAATTTGGACTGCGAGCCGGATCAGATTTTCACGTTTCTCAAATTCTCGGCTGCCTGTTCCGGGGTGGTGGCGTTTATGTAAAGCCCGGTTCCCCACTCGAAACCGTCTATGCGGACGTATCGGGGCATGATCTCGATGTGCCAGTGGTAGTCCTCGCTTAGGGTTTTCCACGCGCCCTTTCGTCTCTTGGTCCGGTTGGGTCCGGAATGAAGGATATAGTTGTACGGCGGGTCGTTCAGCAAGACCTTCAACCTGAGCAAAGTCTCCTTGAGCACCGCCGCTAAGCTGGATGTCTCATCCTCTCCGATGTTTTCGAAGTCGGCCGAGTGCTTTCGCGGCAGAATCCAGACCTCGTGGCTGAACCGGGAGGAGAAAGGGGCCAGGGCGACGAAATTCGCATCCTCCAGAATCAGGCGCTTCTTGGCGGACCGTTCCTGCCTGATTATGTCGCAGTAGGCGCACCTTTGCTTATAGTCGTAATAGTCCTTCGACCCCAGCAATTCCTCTTTCATGTTCTTGGGGGTGACGGAAACGGCGATCAACTGCGAATGGGCATGCTGAATGGCCGAAGAACCAGCCCGCTCGCCGTAATTCTTGAAAATGAACACCGATCGTAGCCTTCTGTCTTTTTTCAGATCCCGGATTCTCTCCTGGTAGGTTTCGATCACCTTGGAGATCTGTGAGACATCCAAATCGGCCGTGTTGGATACGTGTTTGGGGGTTTCTATTATCACCTCGTGCGCGCCCACGGCATTCATCAGGTCATACATTCGCTCCGCTCTTCTATCCAGATCCAGCTCGGTTTTCAGGGCCGGAGAGACATTGGGCACCACCCGCACCTGCCAACCCGGTCCGTCTTTCTGCGATCCATCGTTTCTCAATGCGAATATCTCGGGAGGAGTGTATTTCTCATTTCCTTCGCAGAAAGGACATATCCCCTGCTGCATCAGCTTCTCCATGTCCAGCAGACTGGAGTGCGCTTCGTCCATGCCAATGGGGTTTATGACCCATCTTCCGGTGATCGGATTTCTTCTGATGGTAGACATAGAGAATCAGGGTTCAAGGGTTCAAGGGTTCAAGGGTTCAA
>CAZWAO010000311.1:0-2800 GCA_964631815.1 uncultured Ignavibacteria bacterium
AGGGCACCCTGGATCAACTCGACTACCGGAAAGAACTGGTTCTGAAGTTTCTTGCAGAGAATGGGGTCAAGGTCAATGACCTGTCGGCTGTTGTAGGGAGAGGTGGTCCGTTCAAGGCGTTGGAGAGCGGTACCTATCGAGTGAATGATCGGATGTTGTCGGACATCAGATCGGGAAACGTGCAAGCGGACCATCCGTCCAATTTGGGGGCGCTGATCGCCCATGAGCTGGTGGAAGGAACCCAGGTTCCGGCATTCATCGTGGATCCCGTATCCGTGGACGAATTCATACCGGAGGCTCGCGTCTCCGGACTACCCCAAATAGAGCGAGTAAGCCTGTCGCACGCGCTCAACCAGAAGATGGTGGCGAGAAAAGCCGCCAAAAAGCTGGGCAGGAAGTACGAAGAGCTGAACATGATCATCGTCCATCTGGGATCGGGAATAAGCGTCAGCTCGCACCTGAAGGGAAGACAAATCGACGTGAACAACGCCAATGACATGGGCCCGTTTTCTCCCCAAAGGACGGGCGCTCTGCCGGTCACTGGTTTAGCCAGATTATGTTACTCCGGCCAGTTCACCCAGAAGGAGATGATACAACTTCTCACCAAGAAGGGCGGACTTCTGGCGCATCTGGCAACCGACAGCGTGCCGGAGGTGGAGAAAAGAATCGATAACGGCGACCAAAAGGCCAAGCTGATCTATGACGCCATGGTGTACCAAATCGCCAAAGAGATAGGCGCAATGTCAACCACCCTGGACGGCAAAGTGGATGCGATCGTGCTCACCGGCGGGATTGCCAATTCCGAGAGGCTGACCGGCTCCATAACCCGCAAAGTGCAGTTTATCGCTCCGGTTCTGGTTTTCCCCGGAGAGGACGAAATGGAGGCTTTGACCTTAGGCGGTCTCCGGGTTCTATCCGGTGAGGAAAACGCAAAACGGTACTGAATGATAAGACACGCCTTTAACCCTCCCACAACTTCGCCGCAAGTCCTTCTCTCTCAATACAATTCGACTCAAGGAATTCTGGTAACTCGATAAATCCGGCTGAAAGAGTCCTGATTCTTCTGCAGGGCAGACTCTGCGAATCCGCGTGCATCTCCAGCATGCCGGACATCATATCATCTCACTATGATCTTCGTTTTGGTGTGTTTTCTGCTTGACATCAAGCTATGCGTTGGGTATTATACTCATGAAGGGGAAGTGAGTAATCACCCAGGGGTTGGGGACTCATCTTTTATGGCAGCGCCACCAGTGGAAGAGAGTCCGGAAGAGGGTTTTCTCGTCTCAAACTACTATCCGAGAACAGCACAAGAGAGAATTACTCCCCCGTCGACCGCATGCACGCAAGCGGGCGGCACAGAGTGCTGTCTTGTGAGATCACTGTTTTCGATTCCCTCGACAACGCAGGACAGTAGAGCAAAGTCCCTATCCCCAAACCCTTCTTCAAGGAGGAAGAGATGAGGAGGAAAGCCTTAGTTCTCCTATCGTCTTTCTTGCTCGTGTTCCTCTCCGCCGGTTTCATGATTTTCCGGCAGGATGCCGAAGGTGCTACAGCAGAAAAAAGATTCAAAAGGAGGCATATCTCTGAGGACGTCCGTCTGGACGGGTCTGAGCGCGATTTCGAGCAGGCCCGACCTCAAGGGATGTCGAGATATCCGGCCAACGGTGTGAAGTACGACCTCACCTGCGCGGACATCGATCCGGAGGCTGGCGACATCGTTCAACATGATCAGATAGGCCACACTTGGTACGACTTTCAACAGAACGGCTCCATGGGCAGGCAGATCTCGGTGACTTCGGCTGGCTATCGTCACTTCTCCTGGATGTTCGCCGATGGGCCCTATCCCGGTGCCTATCGTTATGTGGATGCCAACTGCAAGAATCCGTTCAACGACTACCTGGGCCAGGTGCACGTGGACGGAGGGCAGGACAAGAATGCCGGCTATAGCAACCAGGCTCATCTGCATGACGGCAGATCAGTGGTGGTTTATCACCGCAATCTAGGACAGGTGGGTGACCCGGTGACGGCTTCCATGCTGAGCTTGGAGGATTCTCTGTGCAGGGGAGAGTTTAATTCGCGGTGGGATCTTCCGGATTCCATTCTGCACGCGCCTTCCGGGGGTCCGGGAATGTGGCCCAAGGCGGCAGTGAAGTATTACTGGATGGAAGGGAAGGATTACGTCCACGTGGTGATGACAGAAGGATCAACCAGCTGCTGCCCGTATATGGTGGCATATGAGCGCTGTTACCTGGGCGAGGCAGACAGTCTCATCTGTGAGTCCTTTGTGAGCGGGTCGACCAGGACGTATAGACTGGCGGCCAACGTGAACTATTCCCTTCCTAAAAATCTGATCAGCCACTTCGATACATCCTGCACGGTCACTCCGGTGGTCGTGGTCTCTCCGGTGTCGAGGAAGGTGGCAGCGGTCTACATCAAAGGGGCCTGCGATGCCAGTTGCGATTACCTGGGAGACGTGGCTTACATCGAGTCCATGAACAACGGAGACGACTGGATCGACGGGACCAGCTTCCCTCCTCCCAGACACAACATCACCAATTACGGGTGCAACTTCCCGGAGGACTATAGAGCTTGCCATGATCTGAGCGCATGCTATGACTACAACGACAGTCTGCATATTGTGTGGTCCACGGTGGGTTTCCTCGAGCCGGGGTACTATCAGCCCGGCTTGGCGTATCTCTGGCACTGGAGCAAGCGTACCGGTGCGTCAAGGATCGCCGGCGCAGCCTGGGGAGGCACTGACCCGGGATCGTACAACGCCAACATAGCCAAGATGAGCATC
>CAZWAO010000312.1:0-2783 GCA_964631815.1 uncultured Ignavibacteria bacterium
CCCAGAAGCGCTTTGGGTTCGGCGAGGATGACATCTCCCAAAGACGCATAGCTGGCCATCACTCCTGCGGTGGTGGGATTGGTCAAGACCGAAATATAGGGGATTTTCTCATCGTACAACTTGGCCAACAAAGCGGAGGTTTTGGCCATCTGCATCAGCGACAGGATGCCCTCCTGCATCCTGGCGCCGCCGGAGCAGGATACGATAATTAGCGGGATTTTTCTCTGCAGCGACCTCTCTATGGCCCGGGCCACCTTCTCACCCACCACCGAGCCCATGCTGCCGCCTATGAACCCGAAGTCCATGACCGCAAAACTCACTTCCCGCCCGTCGATCTTGCCGATTCCGGCAACGACGGCATCCTTAAGAGCGGTCTTTTTCTGGGAAGTCTGTATGCGATCAGGATATTTTTTCGAATCCTTGAACTCGAGAGGATCGGAGGACTGAAGACCGGCATCGAATTCTTCCAGTCGACCGTCATCCAAAATCAGGTCGATGTAGTCCTTGCTCCTGATGCGAAAGTGATGGTCGCACTTGGAGCAGACCCACAGGTGTTTCTCCAATTCCTTTCGGTATATGATTTCCCCGCAGGCATCGCACTTGACCCAGAGGCCGTCCGGAATCTCCTTTTTCCTTTGGGAAATAAGGCCCTCTTTGGCCTTTCTGAACCACTCCATAGAGTTCTCTCTTTGCCTCGAGTTACGAACTCAAGCAGTCAACAAGGCGTGAGCCGGTCTCTGCGACCCGATTCTAGGATCGTTTCCGTCAAACCGCCTTGATCATGATGATGGCATCCTCTTCGGGAAGCCGATAGTATCTTTTTCTTCGGTCCATCTGCACGAAGCCGAACCTCCGGTAGAGCCTGACAGCGGTCAGGTTCGACTCCCTGACGCTTAAGACCACGCTGGAGCATCCTCTGTTTGCGGCCTCATTCAATATCCATCTCATCATCATGCCGCCTACGCCTTTTCCCCTGAACTCCGGCGCGGTAGCGATGGTGGCTATCTCCATCTGCTCATATACGTGCCATAAACAACTGTAGCCCACGACGGCCGAGCCGGATTTGACCACCAGCGGAATGGAAAACCGGTTGGTCAGCTCGTGCTCGAAACTGCTTTTGCTCCAGGGATCGGAAAAGGAGAGTTGCTCCAGCCGGGCCACCTGGTCCACGTCCTCCCGGCTCATCCTCTGGATGGTTAGATGCTCAACTTTTGTGGACATTTTTGTATTTGAGCTCTGCCTCAGACTGCCGGATGTATAGAGGCTCCAGTTCAGATAAGTTCTCGGTTTGGCCGGCAGTCAATTTCCTCGCACCCAGCCAAGCAACAGATACCCCACTGGGCGTGCACTGTTGACCTGTAGCAAAATACGCTTTTTGGCCCAAAAGATCAACCAGTTCTTTGCGGTAGAATTTGGCCCCCGGTCCTACGAAAAGCGTTTCCTCGGTTATCCTCTTAGCCAGGTCTGGTATGCCGATGGCCCAGAGGTCGCTTTTTCTTTCGATCTCGCCCTCGGCGGTATCATAGACTGCTGCGTACACCTCGTTTTTCTTGGCGTCCAACAAGGGAACTACCTGGTAGCGGCAGAAGAGGGATTGGGAGGCCAGAGCATCCAGGCTGGGTACGGCGGCCAGCGGCTTCCCGGTGGCCAGACACAATCCCTTGACCGTGGACAGCCCGATTCTCAAGCCGGTGAAAGAGCCGGGGCCGATGGAGACGGCAAACCCGTCCACATCGCCGGGTTTAAGTCCCACAGTTTTCAACGCCATGTCGATGGTGGGCATCAGAACTTCCGAATAGGTGATCTTCACGTCGAACTTGACCTCGACTAACAACTCGTCGTCGTCCACTAAGCCCACGGCCGCGGTCATGGTGGAAGTATCTATGCCTAAAACTCTCATTTTTGACTCAATCTTTCAACTGGATGCAAAACCAGAGGGTTCTGTTTCAAGGCTCGTCAACCGTAATCTCCCTCTCGTTCTCAGCAACTATCTTCAAACGGATGTCCCATCTTTTCTCCGGCAGAAAGTCCTTTGCCTTCTCCGCCCATTCGATTAAGGTTACGCCTTTGCCGTAGAAGTATTCCTCGTAACCTAAGTTCACGAATTCCCGAGAGCTCTCCAAGCGATACAGGTCGAAATGATAGACCCAGATTCTGGCTCCCGACCTGATTCCGGGATACTCGTTGATGATGACGAAGCTGGGGCTGCTGACGGCCGTTTCCACCTGGAATCCCGAACAGATGCCCTGCACCAGAACGGTTTTTCCGCTGCCCAGCGGTCCGGTCAGCGCCACCACCGAACCCGGCTTAAGATGCTCCGCCAGCGCCTTTCCGAACTCCCGGGTTTCCCCGGGGCTATGGGTTTCCTTTCGCATCATGGTCGGCGGAGAAGATTATACGATAGGCAAGGCAAGAATCAAAGGGATTTTTGGGTTTCGGGCGGGTTAGCGTTTCCACTTTCTTTGACTTGACTATAGCGTCTGCGAGATCAACTCAGGCGATAAAAAGGGGTCGCTATCTAATCAGAAGGATGTTTTCAGGCTGGGATCAGTTCGATGCCTGGAGAATACATCAAGTGGAGATGTTCGCGTCTGCGGGTCGAGCTGAAACGGACCGGGCTTACCTTTTGGGAGTCATGGTGATCACCGGCAGGATCATCTCCTCCAGAGAGATGCCGCCGTGCTGGAAGCTGTTTCTGTACTCCTTCTCGTATTCGGCATAATTGGTAGGATATACGAAGTAGTAGTCCTCCTTGGCGATGATATAGGTGGTGGCTATGCCGT
>CAZWAO010000313.1:0-2781 GCA_964631815.1 uncultured Ignavibacteria bacterium
AGAAGTCCGGGTTCCGGTCGTCCAGGCTGATCAGGTTGGCATAAGACAAAGCCGCATTCCGGTAATCTCCTTCGACCTGGAATAGCCGGCCCGACTTCTCGAAATCGGAGCGGGCTTGGGCCTTGTCGCCCATCTTGGAGTGGGCGTAGCCTCTGCCCAGCAGCGCCTCCGGAGAATCCGGCTTGAGGTTTATGGCCTGATCATACGAGTTCAAAGCCGAAGACGGTTCGCCGGCGTTTAACTGATTATTGCCCAGCGCCACGAAATCCTTCCAGGTCTGCACGTCCGGATCGGCGGTGTTGTTTTCCGACAGGGTTACGTCCAGAGTCACTACCCGTCCCGACTTCACCTGGACCTCCTTGGCCCAGTCGTAGTATCCCGACTTGGTCACCGCCACCACGTGTTTGCCTGGTTGGATATCCTGGTAGAGGTTGTTTCCGACTCCGGCCAGTCGGTCGTCTATCAGAACGTTGGGATCGGTCACGTTGGATTTTACCCGCACTCCTCCCAAAGTGGAACCCGCAAGTGTCTCCTCCCGGGATTGCGTCTTTCCGGCAGCGGTTTTAGTGGAAGGCGTCGGTGATGTAGAAGCGGAGCTTAGCTCCTCCGGCACCCAGGGGATGAGATTCACTCTGAGCGCCAAAGGCTCGTCTTCCGCGACAGTGATTTTCTCACTTTTGGGCTCATAACCATCAGTGGTGATCCTTAGAACGTATGAGCCGGCCGGCAGGGAATTGAAGATGAAGAATCCCCGATCATTCGACTGAACGGTTCGGTTCAGCTCCTTCAAGTAGACGCTGACGCCAGGTACTATCCGGGACGTGCTTTGATCGGCTACGATGCCGATAAGCGCGGCCTTGTCGCCGGCTCCAAACAGTCCAAGTGCCAAGGCCACCAGAACGATGGCCGCAACGCTTCCGGCGAAAAAAATCCAGGTTCTCCTTTTCCTGCCCGATCTTAAGGTGAATCCCCGATCTCCGATCTTGATTTCTTCTCCCGGATGAACCCTCACCCCGCCTGTCAGCCGGATCATGTTTCCCTGAAGATAGGCGACGCCTTTGCTCATGGCTACGGGCTGAGGCGGCGATTCAAGTGGTTTCTGATCGGCCTTCATAGAGACTTCCAGCTCGGACAAAGGGTCACGCTGGGGAGCATCCGATTCCTTCGGCTTCTGAGGGCGAACCGGAACCGGCTCTTTGGAGGGAGCTGAGGTTGCGTTGGCGGCAGTGGAACCGACGAAAGTCTTGCCGTATCGCACCGGGGTTTCAAGTGCGGCCTGATTGGGATCTATGATGGACAGGCCGCCGTCATCTCTCTTTTGCTTCCCTGGTGTTTTGCGGACGTCCACTCCGGGGTTCAGGTTGACTTCTCGGTCGACCGGTTTTCGTTCGTCGGTTCTGTTCGCAGGGGGGCGCCGAGTTGACTCCCTGGCGGCCGGCGGCTGAACCGTCGCCTTCCCGGCTGCGCTTCGTCGGCTGACGAGTGTTTCCTGATCTTTCGGGTCCAAGGCTTTCTCCTTTTAAGGGGTTTCCCGGTTGTCCTTCATCTGGATTTGAGTCCCACTTAAATTTATCGACAACAAATTTCGCGCTCTTAGCAGCCCTAAGCCGGTGTCCAAAAAATGACCACCGGGTTTTCCCGGACCGGCCAAAGGTCGTCTCCCTTTTTAGCTTGCCCTGCCGGGATTTATTGGCTATAGTTCAGGATAATCAGAAGACGGAGAGAGACTCTTGTTTCTCCGGAAAGGAGTCTGACCATGCAGATAGAAGCGAAGCAGGGAGAATTCCGGACGGCTGTTGATGAGGCGGTTTTGCTTTATTCTTTCGAGGACGCCAAGAAAATGACCGGCCCTCTTAAGGAGCTGGACGGCATCCTCTCAGGAGCTATCAGCCGCCTGTTTGAGAGTGGGGATTTTACCGGAAAAGCGGATCAAGTGGCGCTGGTGTATCCCAAGCAAGGTTTGAGCTTCAACCGGGTACTGCTGGTGGGTCTGGGAAAGAGAGGCGATCTGGATGCCGAGAAGATTCGTCGGGCTTTTGGCTCCGCCGGGAGAAAAGCGAAGGAGTTGAAGCTGCGCAGCCTGACCGTGCAGTCGTTCGAGGCAAACTTCTCCGGCGTTTCCTTACAGGCATGCTCCCGGGCGATGGTGGAAGGGATAATCCTATCGCAATACAAGATGGATCGATACAAAACCGGTGAGCAGGCGAAAACCCCGGCTTTGGAAAAACTGGTTCTGCTGAAGGATGATCGCAAGGGCCTGGGCGAAGTGAAAAGGGGCATCGAAAGCGGCCAGCTATTTTCCTGGGCCACCAGTCAAGCCCGCGATTTGGGCAACATGCCGGGGAATGACCTCACCCCCACCCGGTTGGCGGCGGAAGCCAAAAGGCTGGCAGACGAGTTCAAGCTCAAATGCACCATCTTTTCCGAACCGGAGATCAGAAAACTGAAAATGAACTCCTTCCTGGCGGTGGCGGCGGGAAGCAACCAGCCTCCCAAACTCATCCTCCTGGAGTACCGGCCCGGCAGGAAGCCGATCAATACGCTGGCCCTGGTGGGCAAGGGCATCACCTTCGATTCCGGCGGCCTTTCGCTGAAACCGACGGACCTGATGTTGGAAATGAAGGGGGACATGATGGGAGGGGCGGTGGTCATATCCGCCCTGGCGGCTTGCGCTCGACTTAAGCTGCCGCTGCGGATTATCGGAATAGTCCCGGCCACGGAGAATCTCCCTTCCGGCAAGGCCCTCAAAATCGGAGACATCATAACCTCTCACTCCGGCAA
>CAZWAO010000314.1:0-2779 GCA_964631815.1 uncultured Ignavibacteria bacterium
CCGTTTATGACGCTGTGGGGACGATCTCTGTAGGGACAATCCTGGGATTGTCCCTGCGAAACCATTCTAAACAAAATCTTGGGGCATGCTTCCTCCGCCTAAACGCAAATCCATCCGCATGCGCGAATATGATTATTCCAGATCGGGGTGGTATTTCCTCACCCTATGCACCAAGAATCGAATAGAATGGTTCGGGGAGGTGACAGACGGCAGAATGATCTTGAATGAACACGGAAAAATCGCCGAAGAGCAATGGCTATGGCTGGCCGGACAATATGGCTATGTGAAATTGGATGAATTCGTCATAATGCCAAATCATATGCACGCAATCCTTGTGATTGCAAACGATGGTGACCGTAGGGACAACCCTAGGGTTGTCCCTACAAAAATCCCCACAATAGCATACAGCCGCCGGCATAACCTATTGTCGAAATCCGTCAATGCGTTCAAAACCACGACATCCAAATTGATCCATCAACACGGTCTGAAAGAATTCGTGTGGCAAAGGTCTTTCTATGATCACGTAATCCGCAATGACGAATCATTGAGAAGCATCCGTGAATAAATCGCTAACAACCCCACCAAATGGCATCTGGACCGGGACAATCCGGAGAATCTACCCATGTAAATGACTGAACGTCACGTTTTGAAATGCCATCAAAACAAACGAGGCGAATTATGCAAGTCTTGGTGATGTATTACTCGAGAACAGGCAATACCAAGAAGCTGGCTGAAGAAGTGGCCAAAGGGGTTAAGCAGGTGGAAGGTGTGGAGTGCCTGCTGAAACCGGTGGCGGAGGTGACCAAAGACGATTTCGTCAAATCCGATGGAATAACAGCCGGTTCGCCGGTCTATTTCGGGACCATGGCCTATCCCATGAAGGAGATTTTCGATAAGTATGTGGGCATTCGCGGAAAGATGGAAGACAAAATCGGCGCGGCCTTTGCCACAGCCGGAGATCCAACCGGCGGTAAGGAAACCACCATTCTCTCCATCCTCCAGGCCATGTTGATATATGGAATGATCATCGTGGGCGATCCTCTGGATGCCACCGGCCATTACGGCGTGGCTTGTGTGGGCGCGCCGGATGAAGAGACTTGTTCGAATGCCGTGAAGCTGGGAAAGAGGGTGGCCTCTTTGGTGAAGAAACTGAAAGGTTGATTGAAGCCCAACTGGAATACGGATAGGTTTTGCCAGAACCTGGCTTAAGCCAGGTTCTGGCTCACTTCCTCGACTTCCCTAAAAAAAGAGGGAGGACCCTTGGTCCTCCCCTGAAGCTCGGTTTTACTGATGGGCTGATTCTCAGGCTGCCGCGAAACGGCTCATCTTGTACAGATTCTGAACGTACTGGATGTCGATCTTCTGGAACATGCGGATGGGCGGGAAGGGGGAATACAAGACGTCGATGTTGTTCTGCTGGTGCCGGAACACCCTTCTCAGATCGGCGATGGAGCAATCCTCGATGCTTTTGCCCAGCTCGATCATCAGAAGAAGCGGGATGCCTGCTTTGGGCATGCCGTCGAAGTAAACCTCTCCCGCCGGCTGGCCCGGAGCGTATATCACGAAATCCGAGTGCACCGGCTGCGATTTGATCGACTCCTCGGTTCGGGTCTCCACGTCGTAGTAACAGCGCTGGCTTAGGACCTCCTGCAGGTTCTTGACTCTCTCGTTGAGCTCATCCTGGTAGATCAGGCACAGCTGCTTGACCCGGACCTTGTTGCGATAGGCCACCCGGAAGGCAAAGGGATGTGCCCGACACTCCTCCTTGATGGCGGTTCTGTTCTTCTCGCAAATCTCCTCCAGCTCCCGGTTGAGAATGCTGGTCTTCTCGCAGACGTCTTGAGTCGGAGCCTCTTTCAAGCCGGCTATCATATCCGACAGCTTCTGACGATCCGATCCGGGAAGAGCCTTCATCTCGCAGAGGATGTTGCCCATCTCCGATAGGCAGTCCAGATGCGAATTAAACTCCTTACCGACCGATGGGGGCATATCCCGGCAAGCGCCTTCCCCGACCATTCCCTGGACGCTGGCAAAGATGGTGGGAAGCGGGCGTAAGAGCTGAAACGGAACCACCGACGCCCTCAGCGTGAACATAATTGGCTTAAACATTGTCGACCCCTTTCTTTTCGAGTTCCATGTTCGCTTCCGGCCCCTGGTCCAAACCAGAACCCGACTTCGGTCAGGTTCTGGCCTAGCCAAGTTCCCTTATTGCCGCAAGCAGTATTTTTCTTACTTTTCTTTCCCCACTATAAAATATCGGTTGACAGACATGAATCAAAATACTATTTTGCCAAAACACAGTAAAGCTGCTCATATGAAGCCGATATTATTCATGTATCAGGCAAACCATGTATGGTTGGTTTTGAGACAGATCATCTTAATTGACAAAGAGTTATGGAGGAAAAATGGAACTACAGACCTTACGCGGGTTCTACTGGTCCGGTATACACCGTAGCTTCTCCAAGGCTGGGAAAGTGCTGAATGTCGGCCAGTCGGCCATCAGCCACCAGGTAAAATCGTTGGAGGACGAGCTTCACGTCAAGCTATATGAAAGGGAGGGCCGCGGCATCCATTTGACGCCCGCCGGCAAGATCCTTATGGCCTACGTGGACATAATACTCCAGACCATAGACAACATCGAAACCCACTTCGCGGAGCTGGCCGGCTCGCCGGAGGGGACGGTTACTATTGGAGCTTACCGGGGGATCATGCAATACAAGCTGCCGGAGATCGTGCAAAACTTCAAAAAGAAGAACCCGGACGTGCGTTTGGTGATTCT
>CAZWAO010000315.1:0-2757 GCA_964631815.1 uncultured Ignavibacteria bacterium
ATGGCCACCTCCGGGCATGACAGCTCCGCCGGGTTGGCCTTCATCACCACCCCCACCTCGCCCGTGTCCAGAACCACCAGCGATCCCACCGGATAGATGCCCAGCATGTTGATGAACACCTTAAGCAGCACCGGATCGAAGGCCTTCCCTTGCTCCGCCAACATGCTCCTCAATGCCTCCTCCGGCGTCATGGGCACCCGGGCATATACCCGCCCCGAGGTCATGGAGTCGTAAACGTCGGCGATGGTCACTATGCGGGTGAGCAGGCTGGGATCCTTCTTGGTTCTCAGCTTGGGATAGCCCGACAAATCCAGTTTCAGATGATGCTCGAAGGAGACCACCATGGCCCGGGCCGAAAATCTGTCCAGGCTGCGCTTGGAGAGCAGGGTTTTGACCCCATACACCGGATGCTTTCTGACCTCCTTCCATTCGGTCTCGTTCAGCTCCGCCGGTTTGTTCAATATCTCCAGAGGCAGCCTCACCTTGCCCACGTCGTGAAACAGCGCGGCAAATCCCAGCTCGCTGAGCTTCTTCTTGGAAAGACCCAGCCTGGCTCCCAGCGAAACCGAGAGTATGCACACGTTGACCGAGTGGGCGAAAGTGTATTCATCGAAGTTCTTGATGGAGGTCAAGCTCATCAGGTTGGATTCGTTCTGGATGAGCTGGTCGATCAGAAACTGGATGGCTCGTTTGCTCTTGACGGTATTGATGCTGCGTCCGCTCTTGGCCGACTCCATGCTATCCTGGGCCACCGACAAGGTTTTGAAGAACCTTTTTTTGGCCAGCTTCTTTTGGTTTTCGGGCAGCGACTCGTCTCCCACGTCCCATTCCGAGGCAAACCGCTCGACCTTTATGTTCTGTATGCCGGAGGCCAGCACGGCCTTCTGAAGAACCTCGAAAGGCTCCCGGGCTTCCAGATCGGCATGGGCCAGAATGAAAATGAATTCGTCCATCTCCTGGGTGGACAGCCCCGAAACGATGGTCAAAGCTTCGAACTGCAGCTTGGCAAGGAGGTCCATCAGAAACTTGCTGGAGACGTACCCGTCGAAGGAAAACTTGAGCCGGACTTCGTTTAGGAAGAGGTATCCTTCCTTGGATTTCAGATACAGCTCCTGCTCCTTCTCCAGCAGAGAGCCGATCAGCTTGAACAGACCTTCCGCCTGCCGCAGGTAGACCGAGTTGGATCTATCGTAGATCTGGGCGGTACGGACGGAGACGTACAGCTGGTAGACTAGATTTCTCCCCTGCTCCAGAAGATAGCGCTTCTGTGCCGGACTGGCAGCTTTCTTGGGGGTCTTGACCTGCTGTTCGGTCGTCAAGGCATCTCCTTTGTCGCCGGTTCGCTGCGCCCCGCTCTGGCCTGCCGGATCTCCCTGCGGCGAAGTGCGGCTTCGCATGCCTGGCGAATCACCCTATTCCGTTTCTTGCTCAGTTGACGAAGGGATTCTTCCGCGTGGGAGCCGTGAATCAGGCCCAAGGCTCCGACGGCAAAGATTCGGGTTTCGTTGTGTTTGTCCCTCTTCAGCAGGCTTCGCTTGGTGATCATCCTGGTCAAGACGGGAATGGCCTGCTCCTGGGCGATGACGGCAAAGGATTCCAGCATGCTTTTCTTCTCGTCGGGCGAACTCTCCCGGAAGCCGTCGTCTTTGAGGATTTCCAACAAAACCGGTATGGCCTTTTCTTCTTTTCGTCTGGCCAGTCCCCGTGAGGCCAGAAGACGCACTCTTTTGTCCTCGTCCTTAAGAAAGCCGACCATAAGCTCGCCGGCCGGCCGGCCGGGAATCTTGAGCAGGGAACTGACGGTTTCCTTTCTCACTCGCAGGTCCCGGTGTTTAGCTACGGGCTTCAGCAGCCGCACTCCCTCCTCCGACCCGATCAGGCCCATCACGGAAACCACGTTCCTGACCACATACCACTGCCGATCGGATAATCCCTCCCGAAGAAGCTCCGGGTTGCCCTGGGCCTTCTTGGCCAGCACCTCGCACACCATCCGCCTAACGTTGAACTCCTTGATGTCCCTCAGCATGTGAATCATGGGGGTGATCGAATTCCGGCTGAGACTCAACAGGTACCTTTGCACCAGGTTTATGTCAAGTCCCTCTTTTTCGTTCAGGATTTGAGAAATCCGGCTGATCCTCTCTTCCGCACCGGCCTGGTCTATCACCCTGGCGATGATCTGCGCCTTGCCCTGGCTGGAAGGATCGGTCTGCTGGGCGGGGTCTCCTATTTCATTGGCCAGGCTCTCAAGCCTGCGGATGATATTGGCGGCAGAGGAGAAATCGGTCACGGTCACCAGGGCATCCGAAACCCTGGCCATGGCTTCCATCATGCGGTCGAATTCCACCGGGTCCTTTTCGGCCACCAGCACCTCGGTCAGCACGTCTAAAAACTCGTCCAGCGATCGGGTCTGGTTTTCCATGTCCAGAAGCTGCTGAATGCTCTCCACCTCATCCGGCGAGAATTCCTTGAGTTTGCGCAAAAGCTCCCGGGTGTATTTTTGCTGGTACCGGCTGAGCTGATCCTCAACCTCCTCTCCCCGGGTCTCCTGTTCCTGATCGAAGAAGCCCGCCTCGGCGTGGTATAGCTTATCGAAATCCCAGTTGTCCGGAACGTCCTCGGCCGCGGGAACGTCCACGTCCAAAAGGTCGTCCACCACCAGGTACTTGATGTTGTTCAGGTCCTTCTCCCAGAGCATGGTGACTAAGTCCTCCTCCAGGTCGCGGGACTTAAGGCACAGCTCCATCACTTCCAGGAAAT
>CAZWAO010000316.1:0-2752 GCA_964631815.1 uncultured Ignavibacteria bacterium
TCTTGGGAAACTCCGGGTCGTAGCCTTCCAGGGCGTGTTTGGCCATCTCCGGTGCATCTATTATGGGAAGGTACTTGCCCGGATAGATCACATCCGTGTCGATGTTGTCTCCCAGTTTCCAAACTCTACCGGTGATCTTCTCCATGTTGCCTCTTCGTCCGAATCGTAAGGACCCGTCAATGAGTTGAACTCAACTGCCACCCAAGTTTCATCCGGCGACTTCTTTACTGCTTCACGGCTTCTCCAATATCAGATTCCCTGAGGAGAAATTGAAGATGTCCGATAGGGAATATCTTTCAGTCGCCCCCAGTATTTCCAGACCAATCAGCTTGCCGGTATCGTCCAGGTCCAAATTCACGCCTTCGGCAACTTCCTTGGTTTGGGACACCTTTTTCTCCTGAATCCTGATGTAGAGTGCGTCCACTTCTTTGTCATACTCGATTTTCATAGAGACTTCTCACTTTTGACCGGCTGTCTTCTGAGAGCACGAGTCACTTCTATTTGATGAAACCCCTGGGGTCGGCGATCTCACCTTTTATTGCCGTGACCGCTGCTACAGCCGGGCTGGCAAGATAGACTTCCGACTCGGCTGAGCCCATCCTTCCTTTGAAATTCCTGTTGGTGGTGGCCAGGCATCTCTCGCCAGCCGCCAGTATTCCCTCATGCGCGCCCAGACACGGCCCGCAGCCCGGATTGAGGATCACTGCTCCGGCATCCAGAAACGTTCTTAAGTATCCTTTTCTCAGGGCCTGGGTGTAGATGGTTCTGGTAGCCGGCAGGACCAGCATTCTTAAGTCCGGATGAGCCTTCCTGCCTTTTAGTATTCTCGCCGCTATCTCCAGATCGTCCAGCCTTCCGTTGGTGCAGGAGCCTAAAACCACCTGATCGATCTTGGTTCCTTTCACCTGACTGACCGGCTTCACGTTGTCCACACTGTAGGGACAGGCGATCTGGGGCTCCAGCTTGCTCACGTTGAACTCGTAGGCGTTGTCGAAAACCGCATCCACATCCGAGAAGATCGGCGAGTAGTCTTTGCCGGTCACACCAGCTAAGTATTTTCGGGTGACTTTGTCGAAAGGCACCACCGCGAACTTGGCGCCCATCTCCATGGAGAGATTGCACAAGGTGAACCGCTCGGAGATCGACATTCGGGCCACGGTCTCCCCGTAATACTCCACCGACTTGTAGTTGGCCCCTTCCACGGTGAGCTGCCCTATGATGTATAGTATCACGTCTTTGGCATAAACGCCCCTGGGCATTAGTCCCTTGATGATTATCCTCAAAGACTCGGGCACCCTCAACCATATTTTGCCGGTGGCCCAAACGGCGGCCATTTCGGTGGCGCCGATTCCGGTGGACAGGGCGCCGAGGCATCCGTAGGAGGTGGTGTGCGAATCGGTTCCCACTGCCAGTTGGCCCGGAAGAATATGCCCCTTCTCTATTATCACCTGATGGCAGATGCCTTCCCGGATATCATAGAAATTCTTTATGCCCTGCTCCTTGACGAATTCCCGAATGGACTTATGGGCGGTGGCCGTCTTCTCCGATTCCGCCGGAGCCCGATGATCCAAGGGGATCACGATTCTGCCGGGGTTCCAGACCCGGTCTTGTCCGATCTGCCGGAACTGCTTTATCACCAATCCGGCGTTGTCGTGGCTCATGGCCAGATCCGGCTCCACGTTTACGATTTCTCCCACCTGGACTTCGGTTTTGCCTGCCTTCTGGGCCAAAAGCTTCTGGGCCATGGTTTGCCCGGAGACCCCCGGTGCCCTCAAGACCGATGCCGAGCCGTTCGGCTTTCCGTCCAATGTGAACTCCAGTTGCTGATATTTCAGTGCCTTGGGCCTCTCCATGAGATCGTAAATCTTCCTCCACTTGTAGAATCCCGACTTGGAGATGCCCAACTCGGTCCCCGCCTTCTCGTCGTTGCCGTATCTTTCCCACAGGTCCTTGATCTGATCCTTGGTATACTTGGGGAGGGAGTATCTGCCGATTCCCTTTTTCCTACGCCAGTAGGCCACCAGATACTCCGGCACTCCTCCCAGGGCCTCGCCGATCTTTCTGTCGGTTTTATATCGGGCCTGGAGCTTGAGAAGCTCCTCTTTCTTCGGAATTCTCATCTTGCGATTACCTGCTTTTACGACGGATTGCAGACGACCGACCACTTGCAGCCTTCTCCATCTTCCTCCACTCCCTCTTGAGCAGGCTGTATGTGCCGGACAGCCCCACCGACACGACTTTGGTGCCTGCTACAATGGGCATGAAATTGGTGTCGCCCTGCCATCGGGGCACGATGTGAAGATGTATGTGACCCGCCACGCCGGCCCCCGACACCTTGCCTAAGTTCATGCCCAGGTTGAAGCCGTGAGGCTTCATTGCCGATTTGAGAACCTTCAGGCAGACTTGCGAGGTCTTCCAAAGCTCGGTCAGCTCTTCATCCTTGAGCTTCTCCACCTGGCCCACGTGGCGATAGGGAGCCACCATCAGGTGGCCGGTGTTGTAAGGGTATCGATTCATGATGACAAAGCACTTTTCGCCCCGATGGAGGATCAGGTTCTTTCGATCCTGGTTCCCTTTAGACGTTCTGCAAAGGAAACAGCCCGGCTCCTTTTTACACAGGACGAATTTCTCCCGCCACGGCGCCCAGAGATTTTCCAAGCCACACTCCTTCCGGGAAGGCGCAGAATGCTCCGCCGGTATGAATATATTACAAGGCCAAGTGTTTTTCAAGATGTTTGTTATTTGATTTGTG
>CAZWAO010000317.1:0-2713 GCA_964631815.1 uncultured Ignavibacteria bacterium
CTCAGATCAAAATTGATACGCGCGCAGATCGGCATTCGTTTCTGCATATCAGTTCATGTCGAAGGCTTCCGGCGCGAACAGGCATCTCACCCTTTTACCGACCCTTGTTCTGTGTGTCAGGAAGGACTGTTTAGTAACGGAAGGAAAAAACCAAGTGCGGCATCTACCCATCGCGCCCGCGGGTCGCATGAATGCGACCCCTACGGCCTTATCCTAATTTTTCGATCCCGCTCTAAATAGAACTGCTCAAACTCAATTCTCGCAGCCAAAGGGTTATTCTGAATATACTCTCGTATCTTCCACAAGGCCTTCTCACTTCTGATCACGTGCTCATAATAACCTCGCTGCCAAAATCCCTTTATTCCAATTGCTCGGCTCACCAAAGCTTTGAACGTTCTTATCATTTCCCCAAGTGTGACCTTGGCATCGTGCAACACAATGATAACATGGATGTGTGAGGGCATCATGACATAATAATCGATGCTTACGCCCGGAAATCGACGTGGCAATTCTGTAAGAACGTTCTCGATTGTTTTCTCGTGTCCCGAAATCAGCGGCTTTCTCTCACGAGTACAGATGGTCACAAAGTAATATCCATCGCTTGAATAGTCGTAGTACTTTAGACGGACACTTCTTCTCTGGTAGGTCGCGTGAATCTGATTTCACGGAAAAGACCTCTTTTGTTCCCAATAAGTGGCTCGGTGTAGGGGCGCGATTCCATCGCGCCCGCGGGCCGCATGAATGTGGCCCCTACAACTGCCGAATGACCGTAGGGGCTTGATTCCCGGACGGGGGCGTCTGCCCATCAAGCCCGCACACACTCTTCCTAATCGGGACTCCCGTACTTCCATGTGTGCCAGATTTCTCGCCCTCTGGACGAGTCTTCATAGACGTATCGTCCGCAGCTATCGCGCTCCCACATATGAACTTTGCGGAATCTACACAGAAGAAAGAGCTTGTATCCGTATGGAGTGGCGCTGCTTTTTTCCTTTTTGGTTTGGCTGTGATCTGCCCAAGCGCACTGACCACATAGGGGTGTATTCTCGTCAATCATGGCAATCACTCCTCTCGCCCAGCGAGGATGTTGTTATCATCGCCGACTTTCCAGCAATGACAGCAACCACCAGCAGGGAAGTCGGCCCCCATTACCACCTAACCCTCCCAATCTATCTCCACGCCACAATGAGGGCATATCTTTTGATCCCGGTGGATTTGGCCGTTGCAACTACCGCAGGAGAAAAGTTGCCCTTCCGCTGATTCTCCGGCGTCCGCGTCCTCTTCAAAGGTTCCCCCGAGAACATCATCGACTTCCACCACCTGTATTTGCATTATCCTATCCCCGATTCTTTGACCTCTCTCGTGGGCAAATAGTATGATTAGATCCAGAAAGCCAATCAAAGGTATCAGGCCGATGAAATTCCTGACCAGTGATCCAACAAGACCACAAGGTTCACCGGTGCGAATTCTGATCACCTGCAATCCGTTCCTTCTTTTGCCCCAACTCGCTCCCCCGATTCCATCCCGGAGCAGAGCATATAGGAGGCCGAAGAATAAGCCCACAACGGAGAGCTTCAAAAGCACACCCGAGTGTTCCTCAAACAAGCTGCCTAAGACAAATGGTACCAGAAACAGCAGAAAGATCAAAAAGCCGTCTGCCACATCCGCTCTGATGCGCAGTCTTAGATCTGCCTTCGGATATCTCCTCACATTCGACTCCCTTCCGACTGGTTCGCTTTCCCCCTCTTGGCCTCCCGGTGTTCAGGATTCTCTATGTCATCCACAAATTCCTATCCAAACTCCGGTACTGGATCGCTTCGCTGATGTGCTGGGGCAGAATGTCCGGCGCAGATTCCAAATCGGCGATGGTGCGGCCGACCTTCAGGATGCGGTCATAAGCGCGGGCGGAAAGGCCCAGTTGGGTTATAGCCTGACGGAGGAGCTCTTTTGAGTCCTCGCCGATGGGGCAGTATTTGTGAATCTCCTTGGTCTCCATATGGGCATTGCAGAAAATACTCTTCTCGCCTTTGAATCGTTCCAACTGCACCCTGCGGGCCGCGTTCACTCGTTCGCGGACGGCCTTTGACGGCTCCCCGGTGGGCTTTCCGGACAGCTCCTTGAACTTCACTGCAGGAACTTCTATGTGGATGTCGATTCTGTCCAAAAGCGGGCCGGAGATTCGTCCCATGTATCTTTGAATCTGTAGAGGCGTGCAGACGCAGTCATGCGACGGATCGCCATGATAGCCGCAGGGACAAGGATTGAGCGCTGCCGCCAGCATGAACTTGGCGGGATAGGTCAACGACATGGCCGCCCGGGAGATGGTCACCCGTCCATCCTCCATTGGCTGCCTGAGCACTTCCAGCACGTCCTTATGGAACTCCGGCATCTCGTCTAAGAACAAAACTCCGTGATGCGACAGGCTGACCTCCCCCGGCCGAGGAATTCTTCCACCGCCGATCAACCCGGCGTCGCTTATAGTATGATGCGGAGACCTGAACGGTCGGGTGGCGATAAGAGCCGTGTCGGCAGGCAAGAGCCCGGCCACGGAATGAATCTTGGTGGTCTCCAGGGCTTCGTCCAATGTCATATTGGGCAGGATGGTGGGAAGTCTTCTGGCCAGCATGGTCTTGCCCGAACCAGGCGGGCCGATCAAGACGATGTTGTGTCCTCCGGCAGCAGCCACCTCCAAAGCTCTTTTGGCATGCTCCTGACC
>CAZWAO010000318.1:0-2711 GCA_964631815.1 uncultured Ignavibacteria bacterium
CTCCTGAAGGTGAACTTCCGCCCCCCCGGCTTGCGGATTGGAGAGATCTTCCCAGTTTAGAGCCAGTATGTTCAAGGCAGCGTTCGTCCGCGGTCCGCCGACCGCGGACCATTCTTAAGGTTGGGGTGGGCTATCCAGGAACTTGAAGTCGGGCGATTTAACCTGGTTTAGCATGCTTAAGCTCTGGGCATCGTCCGGGTTGTTCTGCACCCAAGCTTCCAGCAACCTGGTCAAGTCCTCCTTGTTCTTTTCGGCATAGTAGATGCTGACTAAAGCCTCCAGAGCCGGCCTGAAGGTATGGTTCATATCCAGAATTTTGTTCATGGAATCTATGGCCTTCTGGTTCTCCCCATATCTCTTGTAGGTATAGCCCAAGTTGAAATACAGCCTCTCGATGAATTGGTCTTCGATTAAGTCCTGGGACATTCTTGCCACCTCCTCCGCCTGGGTGACCACCCTCTGGATCGAATCCTCCGGTTGATCGGATTCCGCATAAAGCTGCAGCAGATAAGCGTAGGGGCGCCAGTCATACGGCAGCATGTCGCAAGCCCGGTTGGCTACCTCGATGGCCTGCGGATAGTCGCCGGCTCTCCTTAAGGTGTCCGCCAGCCCCAGGAAGCAGGAAGTGTAATTGGCTAAAAGCCGGAAATCGTTCTCGTCCTTGTGCACGGAGGGATCGCCCACTCCCCTGAACCGGAATACGTTGAACAGCTTGTCCCGCATGATCTCCGGCTCCACCATCAGTTTCCCTTCCTCTTTCACCACCCGGTAGGCCATTCCCTCCATCCTCAGATGATCGTCGATGGATTCTCCCCGGTAGACCCGGTTCTCGCTGGCCACGGTGACCGCAAAGTAGATGGGCAGCTTCCATTTGTTGGTCTCCATGACGTTGTCGATTATCTGATCCTGGATTCTCAAGACCTTTCCGTCGGCCGTGCGGGCGTATCCCAAGCGGTCGATTTCCCGATCGGTTAAGCTGATGGGCACCCCCCACTGGTTCTTCATCTGTTTGATATACCACTTGGTGTTGATCAGGCTAAGGTTCACCACTCTCACGTCCTGCCTGATCTTCTCCACGTTCTGCAAAAACCACAAGGGAAAAGTATCGTTATCGCCGTTGGTGAAGATGACCGCATCCTTATCACACGAGTTGAGCAGGTTGTAGGCATAGTCATAGGGCAGGTAGTTGTTGCTCCGGTTGTTGTGCGAATTGAATCCCCGGTAAGCCGGCATGATGGGCATAAGCAGTATCAAAACAGACAACACTCCCACCACCGGCCGGGCCAGGGACTTTCGTACCTTCTCCAGCCAAACCCCCACGCTTTCCAAAAGCGCAGCTATCCCTAAGCCCATGAGCAAGGCGTAGAACATGAAGCCCGGCGTGAAGAAATAATCCCGGTCCCGGACCTCGATGTGGATGAGCTCTCCGGTGAGGTTATCGGGCTTGGTTCCGTCGGCGAAATTCATGTAGAGCACCAGACCCACGGTGCAGGCCAAAAGGAGAAAGAGCAGCACCACTCCCTCCCTTTTCCTTCTCCGTATTTGCTCCCAGATGCCGAAAAGCCCGAAGAATATCGGAATGAACCACAAGGTCTTGTTCATGTACTGCTCGCGGAAAAATCCCCAGAAGCCCATCCTCTCCTTGGCCCCGAACTGGCTGGCCCAGGTGCCCCGCCGGTAGAACATGCGGGTGATCATGCTCTCCTGACCGTACTGCTTGCGCTCTAAAAAGCCCTTGAAGCTCTCCCAATCGCTGGGGTTGTTCTCGTCTATGGCCGGCTCCAGGGCAGACCGGATGGGGATGAAAAGCTGAACCGAGTAGGCCAGGGCGCTCACCGCTATTATGGAAAAGGCCAGGCCCCAGGCCTTCTTGTTGGCCGAAACGCTCATCAGAAGAAGGGAGATCACGAACCAGGTGCCCATAGCTAAGAGGAAAGGCTCCACGCTGTGCATCACCAACATCAAAACCAAACCGGTGATCCAGAACCGCCAGTCCAACAATCTCTCCCGGTCCACTAAGATGACTAACAGGAAAACCGCCGGCATTATGATGAAGGTGGTCATGTGGATTCCCAGGGAGAGAAATCCCAAATAGGCGATCAAAATCAAAAGCTTGGTGCCCCTGGGAGTCTTGCGTTGATCCATCCACACTAAGCCCAGGTAGAGTATCAGAAGCATCAGGAACATGGCTGCGCCGTATACCTCGGCCTCCACCGCGTTGGACCAGAAGGTGGTGGAAAACGCCATAAACAGGCTGCCCGCCACCCCGCCCACATACTTGCCCAGTTTTATCCAGGGGCTGGGTTGGGCCTTCTGCCAGTAGCCGATCAGCTTGACGATCAAAAGGAAGCCCAGCCAGACCGAAAGGGCGGAGGAAAGCACCGAGATGAAATTGATCCGGGCGGCTATCTCGCCATAAAAGGGTATGAGGGAGACGATGCGTCCGATCAGGACGAAAAGCGGCGTGCCCGGGGGATGGGCTATGCCCAGAATATACGAGCAGGCGATGAACTCGCCGCAGTCCCAGAAGGAGGCGGTGGGCGCCATGGTCTTGAGATAGGCCACGAAGCTCACCAGAAATACAAACACGGAGAGCCAGACGGTAAGCTTATCCCGTTTGTGATACCACGCTGTCAGTCGATCAGTCACCATTTTCCTCCTTGACACATACGCAGCCTGCCGGCGCGTTCGTTGGAAGAGACAGATTGGTT
>CAZWAO010000319.1:0-2639 GCA_964631815.1 uncultured Ignavibacteria bacterium
GCTTTCGTAAAGATGCACTCCGGCGATCCCGGCGGAAAATTGAGGGACCATCTTGCCGGGAAGGTCGGATTAGAGCATGGTGATGCAGCTTTGGACATTTGCACCGGAACCGGAGCCATGTTGTCCAGTCTTTGCGGACAGGTTGACCAGGAAGGATTAGTGATCGGCCTTGATTTCTCACGAGGAATGTTGAAGGCAGCGCGATCGAAACTTGGCGCTCGGGCCAATGTTTTTCTGGTCGAGGCGGATGTTGGCAACCTTCCGTTCAAGAGCGATGCTTTCTCCGGGGTCACGTGTTCACACGCTTTTTATGAGCTAAAAGGAGACGCTTCGGACAAGTGTCTGGGCGAGATAAACAGAATACTCAAACCGGGAAAGCGTTTTCTGATGATGGAGCATGACATCCCGAAGACCAGATTTGTGAGGACGCTCTTCTACATCAGAATATTCCTCATGGGTCGCAGTAAAGCCCTGGAGATTCTAAGGGACGAAGAGAGGTTGTTCCGAAACAACTTCAGCCGGGTGGAGAAGTCGAACACGGAAGACGGCAGGTCGAAGATCATCGCATGTGAAAAGGCGTAAGAATGCTGCTGGTAAGAGGCGTCAACGGATTAAACGGATAAACCGGATGTAGGTATTAGCGGCGGACTGCGGACCGTGGACTGCCGACGATTTGGCGACGGGCTACGATCTGCGGACGATTCAAGCAAGTGACAACATATACTATGTAGAACCTCAACGTTACAGAAAGGAGAGAGTCATGGAGCAGATGATAGCTTACTGCGGACTGATTTGTTCCGACTGCGGGGCGTTCATAGCGACGAAGAAGAACGATGACGCGGAGAGAAGGAAAGTGGCGGAGACTTGGTCCAAGGAATTCAAGGTGGATCTCAAGCCTGAGGACATAAATTGTGAAGGCTGTTTAGTCGACGCCGAAAACGTGTTCAGTCACTGCAAGGTTTGCGAGATACGCAAATGCGCGAAGGATAAGGTCGTTGTCAATTGCGCCCACTGTGACGATTACGGATGCGAAAAGATAACCAAGTTCGTCGATATGGTGCCTGATGCTAAGAAACGTCTGGATGAGATCAGACGGAATCTATAGGAAGTCGCGAGGCGAGTTGAATTGAACACAGTTTGCCCTAACTACTCGATAGCCCCTACGGATCGTTCGTAGGGGCTTGATTTATCAAGCCCGTGAGCAATGTAATGCGGCAGGCGTATGAGTAATCCCTCCAGTCAACAGGACAGCACAAATCCCTCCATGGGTTATTTTTTCGCCGGGCTTTCCGCCGTGACAGGCGCCGTTCTCACCGTCACCGGAAAGTTCGTGCTCTACAGCATGTCCGCCTTGGCCTTGAACGCTATTATCTTCCCAATTGGTGCAGTATTACTGGGACTGGCCATCATTCCCGGTAAAAGGTGGAAGCGAATCGGGAAGATGGATCGAAGAGGCTGGGGCTGGACTATGGCTTTCAGCCTTCTGGCCTGCGTGGCCATCTGGGCGCATTGGGCCGGAATCAAGATGATGGATGCCACTCTGGCTTCATTCTTGAATCGATCAGAGACTCTGGTGACCATTTCTCTGGGCATCGGCATATTGGGCGAGCGTTTTACGCGGAGCGAAGCGTTGGGCGGCTTTCTGGTGCTGGGCGGAATCGTCTTGATGAAATTCACTCTCCGCGCCGAGTATTCTACCGGCTTCTGGGTGGTGCTGTTCGGCGCGGTGTGTTTCGGCACTGCCGAGTTTTTCGCCAAGATAGCCGTGCGCTATGTTGATCCGATGGTCATCGCCTTTCTGCGTACGGTGACCACTGCCGTGTTTTTCTGGATCATGGTGCCGGCGGTTGGGACTTCCTTTGAAGGAGCTCGCTCGGTATGGTGGGCATTGATAATCATTGTCTTCGCCGGGCCGGTTCTGGTGCGACCCATTTACCTATATGCTTTGAAGCACCTGGAAGTGTCCAAAGTGGCACTGATTAGCCAGAGCCAGCCGGTCTTCGTGGGCATCCTGGCACTTGTGGCTTTAAGCCAGCTGCCTGCTCCCCGGGAAATAGCCGGTGGGCTCTTGGTGATAGGAGGTTGTTTTCTGATCATCTTGGGCCGCAAGAAGGCTAAGCGAGTCAATCCAAACAGAGGGGTGGCAGGCCAATCATAGGGCAGACATCCTTTCCTGTGTGACACAGTTGGGCTTGGCTATCCCACCCGGGTCACCGCATCCGAGGAATCACGTCACCCTCTAAGCTCCTGTATTCATCGTACTGATCGCACGTCAGACACGAATGAACCGGAAACACAAGCAGCGAATCTCCGACTTCTATCTTGCGGACAGCAATTCCGTCGACTTCAACGATACCGTGCTCCTGCGATAACGATATGACGGGTGCGCTTCTGTCAATGGGACCGAAAGTACCATCTTGCAGCGAGGTCAGATATCCGAATATTCGCCGGCCGCTTTTGTTCGCAATGGCTGCCATGGATAAGTGTACCGCTCCGCCGTATACCACGATCTGATTTCGGTCTTTGTACTTGCCGACCACGGGGCAGGCGACGGCAACGGCTATCTGGTCCTCGGTACAAGTCTGCAGCTTCTCCTGCATCAAGTCATAAAACACGAAATTGCCGGGCCTGATTTCGTC
>CAZWAO010000320.1:0-2638 GCA_964631815.1 uncultured Ignavibacteria bacterium
TGCATTGCTTCAGATGGTGGAATGGATTCACAACTGTTTCACCATGATGGATTCTGGCGGGGTCTTTTTTACCAATGGGGCCGCAGATACCTATGCCGCATGGTACCTGCAACGAGTGGAGGGAATAAGATTAGACCTTATTGTTGTCTCGTTGCCGTTCCTGGTGGGAGTTGATTATCGTCAAACCTTGGGGACGGACACCAAGACTCGACGGGCGTTGAACCTATTGGGAGTGGAGGACCTTCCTGTCCCACCTTCAGCCTGGGAGACGAGGGAAATTCTGGAAAAGATCATAACCCGCGTGATCAGTCGCCCGGAACACCCCCCACTGTACCTGGCACCTCGCTGCGGGATTGGGGGCGCGTTTGGGGGACATATCGTTTACATCGGACTGGTACATGCTTACCAAGACTCGATCGGGACCGAAGACCAACTCCTTGACCGCCTTGTCTTGAGGCTCACTCAAAGCTGGCAACTTCACTATGCTTCCAGAGGATTTCCGCCCGATCCCCAGGACGCCATAAGAAACGGCATGATCCAGTATCTGTCCCTCCTTCTGGTCTTGGTTCCTGAGTTCGAAAAGCGCAAACGTTATCAGGACATGGACTTTCTGTTCGCTCGCATGGAGCCGGTTGCGGGTGAAGATTGGCGATTCTCGGCTCTGAGGTACAAGTTTTGTCACAAGACCAAGGAGGAATGCGGCCGGTATTTGGACAAGCTGAAGCAGTATGTTGCCGAACACCCCGACGATCCTAACGCGCGGGAAGTCAGTCGTGAACTGGAAGATGAATGACAGAGTGAAAAGTGCGACCTGGAAACCTCTTTCTCCGCGGTTCTGTCCTTAGCAAGTCCAGTCAGTGAAGCACCGGAGGCGGGGGAGGTCTTCATGGCGCTTCTTGAGGGTGTTGCCTACTCTGGGGCCCTCACCTGACCGCCGCAAACATGTTGGCAAAGGATACCTTACAATACCTGTCGCTCATTCAGTGCAAAGATGCCACGGCTGCGTGTTGAGTCTTCTGATGGGACGATTCTGACTTACTTTGAAGACACTGCAAATGCCACCAGCGACACGGCCATCATGAAAACCGAAGCCACTTGGCTTTGTTCCGTTGGCGAGGACAAAAATCGTCCGGTCAAGCAGATCCCTTCGGGCGGAAATCAGAAGAAGACCGCAGCCGCCCGGTTGGCGAACTGGAGGAAAAGGTTGGGGTAGACGCCGAAAAGAAGAACGCCTATCGCCGAGATGATCAAAGCGGTCTTAAGCAGGCCGCCGGCTTTAACCGGACCGGCATCGTCGGTTGCGGGCCGGAAATACATCTGCCGCACCACGCCGACGTAATAGTACAGCGAAACAACGCTGGTCAAGATGGCGATGACCACCAGCCAGAAGTAACCCTGTTCGATGGCGGCGGAGAAAAGGTAGTACTTGCCCACGAATCCGGCCAAAGGCGGAATTCCCACTAATGAGAGCATGAACACGGCCATCATGGCCGCCAGGGCGGGCGATCTTCTGGAAAGCCCGGCATAGTCGGCTATCTTGTCGCTGCCGGTGGAGTTGGAGAAGGCGATGGCCACGTTGAATGCCCCCATGTTGGCGAAGAGATACACGAAAACATAGAAGGCGATGGATGATGCTCCCCGGTCGGTGGCGGCCACGGCTCCCAGCATGATGTAGCCGATCTGGGCAATGCTGGAATAGGCCAGCATTCTCTTGATGTTGGTTTGCACCACGGCCACGATATTGCCGATGATCATGGCCAAACTGGCCAGAACGGCTATCAGCAGAATCCAGTCCAGCAGGAAAATCAAGAAGGAGCCGAAGAAAACCCGCAAGAATGCAGCCAAGCCGGCCGCCTTGGAGGCCACCGAGAGAAACGCGGTTATGGGCGTGGGGGCACCCTGGTAAACGTCCGGAACCCATACGTGGAAAGGAACCAAGGCCAGCTTGAATCCGAAGCCGGCTATCATGAAGATCAGGCCCAAGACCAGACCGGCGTGAATGTCGGCTCCGGACAAGGTCCTCAAAAGCAGCGCGTTTTTCACGCCTTCAAAGGAGGTGGTGCCCGACAGGCCGTAGATAATGCTGATTCCGAAAAGCAAGAGAGCGGATGAGATGGCGCCTAAGATCAGGTATTTCAAGCCGGCCTCGCTGGATTTTAGCTCTTCCTTGCGATAGGCAGCCAGAACGTACAAGGGTATGGTGGTGAGCTCCAGCGAGACATAGAGGCTGAGGAACTCGCCGGAGGAGGCTAAAAACATCATGCCCACCATGGAGAGCAGGATCAGGCCGAAATACTCGCCCTTATATGAAGGGAGCCTTTTGGTGAATTCCACTGATCCGGCTATGGTCAGAAACCCGGTCAGCAGGAAAAGCAGGCTGAAGAAGGAAGAGAAGGAGTCGGCCTTAAACATCCCTCCGAAAAGCTCGCCCTTCTGGGAGGTCAAAGCCAGGACCGTGGTTATGACGATGCCCAGCAGAGCCACCCAGGATAGATTGTGTTTCTTCTCCCGGGTGAAAAAGTCCAGGACGAACAGAAGAATCGCCCACAGGAAGAGGAATATCGGAGGAATCAGCAGTTGATAGTTCATGTCGGTATTGAAAGTTAGATGCTCATTTTCGAACTTTGAACTCTTGAAC
>CAZWAO010000321.1:0-2609 GCA_964631815.1 uncultured Ignavibacteria bacterium
AGGTATACCTGGTGGGAACCGAGGGCAAGAAACCGGTGGCCATCTTCACCCGCGACCCGGACACCGGACTGCAGGTGTGGAGCGGGGAGTGGGGTTATCCCGGCGACGGCAACTACCTGGACTTCCACAAGAAACGCTTCCCCGGCGGGCATCGCTACTGGAAGATAACCTCTGCCAAGAGCGACCTGGCCGACAAGCTGGAATACTATCCGGACGATGCGCAGAAGAGGGTTCCGGAGAATGCCGCTCATTTCAAGGGCCTCATAAAGAGCTTGTTGAGCGATTATCATAAGAAGACGGGAAAACAGGGCATCGTCTGCGCCCCTTATGATTCCGAGCTCTTCGGCCACTGGTGGTTCGAAGGCACGGAGTTCCTCAAGCTGGTTTTGAAGTACGTGGCAGACGATCCGGAAATCGAGTTGACCACATGTTCTCGTTTCTTAGATCAGGCCAAGCCCACGCAGGTCATCTCCATACCCGAAGGCTCGTGGGGAGAAGGAGGCTATCATTATATCTGGCTGAACCAATGGACCGAGTGGACCTGGAAGCATATCTATGAAGACGAAGTCCGGATGCAGAAGCTGGTTCGGGAGTTTGGAGAAACCAAGGACGAAAAGTTAATCACCATTCTAAAGCAGCTGGCCCGCGAGTTGTTTCTTCTCCAAGCTTCGGACTGGCAGTTTCTCATTTCCACCTGGAGCGCGCGGGACTATGCAGAGCTGCGCTTGACCGAGCATCACCAGAATTTCGTCCGGCTGGCCGAGATGGCGGAAAAATATGGTCGCGGCGAGTGGGTGGACCCTGGGGAATGGGCTTTCTTAGGTGACACGGAAGCCAGGGACAATCTCTTCAAGAACGTGGGATACAAATGGTTCGGAAAGCTCGAGTTCCCGCCGCGTTGAAGCCACAAAGGGCAGGGATCAAGATTGACCAGGACCTGGCTTAAGCTGGGTCCTGGTTTTTTTTCACCGCAACCCGGGTTCTCTTCCGAATAGGCTAATCTCCTCGATCGGGAGACACCAAAAAACGGATGTTGCGCAAGTTGGGCATAGGAGGTCGCATGACCAAGCCTATGCTTGAAATTCAAGAATGTCTAAACCTCGAGATAGGGCTTGACATCGAATGCCGCTTCGGTATATTCCGGCAGGTTGTGAACTCTATCCAGGAGGTATCAGATGCAAAAGGGTAAAACTTGGCTTTGGCTGGTCGTAGTACTGACCTTGGTCGGCTGGGCTTCGGTTTGGGCCGCGCAGAAGATGCTGCCCGACCCGGCGGCTGCCCAGTGGCCGGCCCATCTTCAGTCGCTGTTGAGGCAGGCAAACCCGAATATGCCGCCCGGTCCCTGCGTATCCCAACAGTCGCAGGCAGAACACAAAATCGCCGACGTGACAGGCGGAATCAGCGGACATGTGACCAAACAGGCAGGGGGCGGTGGAATACCGGGTGTAACAGTCAAAGCATCTTCGCTGGATTGCCCGTCCTATTCCGACTACACCACAACCGCCGGCGATGGATCTTATACCATCAGCGGCCTTCCTGCCGGGGAGTATGAGGTTTGGACGGACAACGATTCGGATTACGTGGACATCTACTGGAATGACAAAACCTCGGAGAATGCCGACACGGTGCAGGTTTCCGGCAGTGTGGTTCCGAACATTGATTTCAGTCTTCGGGTGGGTGGGAAGATCACCGGGACCATTACCCTGACCGGTTCAATCATGGTCTTCAGCACGTTCATATATGCCTGGGATGCGATCACCAAGGAGACTTCGGATTACTACGCACAACCCGTCAACTACATGGGAGGCACGGCTGATTACACCATCAGAAGGCTGCCCACCGGAACGTACAAGCTGAAGACCACCAATTACTTCGGCTACATAGACGCTTACTATAACGACAAATCGAGCTGGACCAGCGCGGACGTAGTGTCGGTGACGGAAGGCTCCACGGCATCGGGAAAGAACTTCACTTTGAGCTTGGGAGGAACCATCGAGGGAACGGTTTCCAATTCCGGCAAAGCTCCCATTGAGGGTGTCGCTCTGTGGGGTTACTATGTGCCGGATAAGTTCGAGTGGATGAACTTCGGTTACACCGACGAGAACGGCGATTATTCCATAACCGGACTTAGAAGCGGTGAATGGAAGGTTTTCTGTTGGGGAGATAGCACGTATGCTTTCGAGTGGTACGACAACAAGACCAACTTCAATAATGCCACCAGCGTAAACGTGACCGCTCCCGGTACGGTTTCGAACAAGGATTTCAGCCTGGCGGTGGGTGGCTCGATCAGCGGATACGTTTACGGCAATGGTGGTTCGCCCCTCTCCGGCTGCAACGTCGCCGCATATGAGACTTCGTTCGTGTGGGGAGGTATCTCCGTGAAAACGGACGAGACCGGTGCTGACGGAAGTTACACAATAACCGGTCTGCCTACCGGTGGTTATTATGTCGAAGCCTCCACCGACTGCGTCGAACGATGGTGGGATAATGTCTCGTCCATCCTGGAAGCCAGCGTGGTGAGCGTGACCATGCCCGGCGACCACTCGGGGATTAACTTCAACATACCTTCGGCGGTCGAAGACCAACCCGGTGAAGTCACTTCGATACCG
>CAZWAO010000322.1:0-2605 GCA_964631815.1 uncultured Ignavibacteria bacterium
TTATCAGAATCGTCCTTGTTTATATGCTTCCAGTAGATACATCCGATCCTTGGCGAAAGCCAAAATCCTTTGAAGGTCTCTTTAAAGCAGAAATTGTATGTTACGAAAGCGCTAAATTCTGAAAATGACCAATAGTCGAAATCCAGCATTGGTGTAATGCCTATGCTTTGTCTTGGTGCTATAGCACGTTCATAATTTATTTGCAATTGTTGCGAATGTATTATTCCGATTGGATCTATTGAAAAAAGATTTCTTCTGTCTGCGCCAGAGCAAGAAATGCAAATGGAGATTATTAGCATCGCTGAATTAATATTTAATATATTCTTCATAGTTAATTTCTAACTTACTTTCCGCACATTTTAAAAGTGCCACTTGTCTAATTTAGGCAAAAGTAAATATACATTTTGAGGAGTTTATTGGGGCGCTTTAGCAGCATCGCTTTCGTATAAATCCAATTGTTCTTCCAGAAGCTTTTCCTCTGATCGTAATTGGCGACGATATCGGCGATAAGTTCGATATGCTTCTGCGGCTTTCTGAAAATGTCGATGTTCTTGCTCTTTTAACGTTTTCGTATGTGAGATTCCATTTTCTGTCCAGGTAATTCTCGTGCTCGCATGCCCCTTCTGGCCAGGTTCGGCGCACCAACACGTCGGCTTTCCGCAGCGGCGATATACTGTGCTGAATGAACCACGAACCATAGCTTGCGGTTTAAGCAGCTTGTTCACCAACTGCGTTACTCTTTCGCTGGTCTGTTTTATTTCTTTTGGAGTTGCCATCTGAACTAAATATAATATA
Source organism: uncultured Ignavibacteria bacterium (assembly GCA_964631815.1). Lineage (GTDB taxonomy): Bacteria > Zixibacteria > MSB-5A5 > MSB-5A5 > SM1-73 > SM23-73-3. The sequence goes on from CAZWAO010000322.1 coordinate 796, forward strand.
TATTACGTTCAGATGCAACGATTACCTTCTTCAAGCCTTATTCGTCGATATGTCGGAGAAATCCCTCTTCTGAAGGCAGCCGCAACCCGCCTGGGATTGCGCAGTCTCCTGGCACGGTATCTTCCTGTGCATGGCAATGAAAAAATTGCTACCGTAGACACCCTTATGATAATGGTCTACAATATTGCTTGCGGCCGCCAACCGATGTATGAGCTTGAACATTGGGCCTCCAAACTCGGTCGAAGAGTTATACCCGGAAATGGCAGTGGGCACAATTTATTCAATGACGACCGTTTCGGCAGAGCACTGGACAAACTCTATTGCACCGACATGGCTTCATTAACCACAGAGACGGCAGTGCAGACAGTTCGTATCGAAGATATCCGCTTGGAGCGCATGCATAATGACTCCACAACAGTCAAAGCATATGGGCGCATAGCCGGTATCAGCAGGACCGGTTTCTTTCTTGCTCGCGGCCACAGCAAGGACCATCGGCCGGACTTGAAGCAATTGGTATACAGCCTGACCATTTCAGCCGATGGCGCAGTGCCTGTGCACTACAAGACATATCCGGGAAACAGAACCGATGATACAACGCATAATGAAACATGGACTTCTCTATGCAGAATAGCCCAGAGAACAGATTTCCTCTATGTTGCCGACTGCAAGGTATGTACTGACCCGCAACTGAATTATATCGTTTCTCGTGGCGGGCGGGTAATTACCATTATGCCCGATACGTGGAAAGAAAGCAAACAGTTTAAAGATCAGTTGAGACGGCATATTAAATCAAAACGGACAATACTTCGCCGCAAGGTTGAAAGCAATGATTCTATTACTGAAACATTCTCCTGTTTCAGCGGAAAACATTACACCGCCAAACGCGGGTATCGTTTGTACTGGATACATTCTTCCGAAAAACGTAAGCGTGATCGACAAGCAAGGGAAAACAGTTTACGAACACTGGAACAGCAGCTTGCGGAGCTGAACAGCAAGTTGAATCGACGAAAACTCAAAACTCGTCCCCAGATTCGTTCGCGCCTCAAGAAGCTGCTTGCCGCCAACGAGGCAAGCCGTTTCATGCGTGTTTCTATTGCGAAAACTATCGCCACTCAGCGCGTGCAGAAGCGCCGAGGAAGACCTGGCCCAAACACCGCCTTTGCTGTGAGAACCAAGCGCCTCTTTGTCCTGCATTGGACCCGCGACATTATTGCGCTGCGCAAAGAGCTGAACGTCGACGGCATTTTCCCTTTGCTTTGTACCGACAAAAAATTTTCCGCGAAAGATGCGCTAAAAGCATACAAATATCAACCGCGCCTTGAAAAACGCTTTGCTCAATATAAGAATGTTCTCAATGCCGCACCGTTGCTCTTTAAAAAGATAGAAAGGGTTGAGGCTATATCGTATCTGTATTTTCTGGCGCTTATTTTGCAAGCGGTTATTGAGCGAAATGTGAGACGCCAAATGAAAAAAGAGGATATCGCTGCTCTACCAATATACCCGGAAGACCGGCTGGCACACCACCCTACAACCGCAAAGATACTTGCCCTCTTTCATGACATATCCCATTACACGATAATGCAACGAGGGAAACCAGCCAATTCATTTCGTGATAATTTGAATGTGCTTCAGAAAAAAGTACTCGCCCTCATTGATATCACAGAGAAAAAGTATTGGGAAACAGCATCTTGACATGCGCCTAAATTAGACAAATAGTATATTTTTTTTGTGCGGAAAGTAGGTTATAAAAACTCCTAACGACCGGGTGTGCGGCTGAACGGCTCTTTCGTTCCGTCCGTACCACCCACAT
>CAZWAO010000323.1:0-2541 GCA_964631815.1 uncultured Ignavibacteria bacterium
AGGGACAATCCCAGGATTGTCCCTACAGAGATCGTCCCCACAGCGTCATAAACGGAAATGGCGAAGCCATGAACCGTATGGTTCATGGCGGAGGGTGCAGGATTCGAACCCGCAAGGCCTTTTGAGCCGGTGGATTTCAAGTCCACTGCCTTACCAGTTAGGGCTAACCCTCCGTAAAAAGATGTCCGCAGTCGGCGGTCCGTAGTCCGCGGCCCACCCAGCCCGGCACCGAGTGCGTCCACAGTCCACCGACAACCGTCCACAGCTAACCTATCTCCGCACCGATGGAGTGCGCGGTCCGAGTTTGGATCCTGCGGATTGGTGGTCTATAGTCTGTGGCTCGTCTATTAATATCGAATGTCGGGGAACAAATGCAAGAGAAAAGTTGGAATAAAGCCAACACCCAGCCAATAGGAAATCTAATCTGGAGAATCCGTCCAATGTTCGGAGACTTCGATTTTGGATTTTTTCGGTTCCCTGAAATCCTCTTTGTACTTATTGATCAAGCGATGCAGCTCCACCCGGTGCATCCTGGCCTCTTCCGCCGCTTTGGACACCACGTGGTCGTTTTTGTTGAGTATATGACTTAAGAACGACCGCTCGATTTCCTCCACGGCCTTTCTCCTCAGAGCCTTCAATTCCCCGTAGTTCTGGGGAATCTTGATCTTGTAATCGAAGTCGTTTCCCTCGAACAGCGTCTTAGGAAGGTCCTCCTTGGTGATCCACTCGCCCTGGGCCAGGATGGCGGCGCGCTCCACGATGTTCTCCAGCTCCCTTATGTTGCCCGGAAAGGGATAATGAGTCAGCACGTTCAAGGTCTCGGGGTCTATTCCCTTTATCTTTTTTCCGTTCTTCTTGCCGAACTTGATGGCGAAGGATTCGGCCAAGGGCTCGATGTCCAGCTTCCTCTCCCTCAGCGGCGGCAGCTTGATGTTGATCACGTTGATCCGGTAGAACAGGTCCTCCCGAAACTTATGCTGCTTGACTAAAGAGAAGAGGTCTTTGTTGGTGGCGGCGATTACCCGCACGTCGGATTTCTTGACCTTGTTGGAACCCAAAGGCTCGAACTGGCGCGACTGCAGAAACCTCAGGATCTTCACCTGCAGCAGCGGGCTCATCTCCCCGATCTCGTCCAAGAAGATGGTGCCGCCGTTGGCCACCTCGAACTTTCCCGGCTTCCTCTGATCGGCGCCGGTGAAGGCGCCCTTCTCGTATCCGAACAGCTCCGACTCCAGCAGGGTCACCGGAATGGCGGCGCAGTTGATGGGGACGAACGGTTTTTTGGAGCGGCTGCTGTTGAAATGAATGGCCCGGGCCAGAAGCTCCTTCCCCGTTCCGGATTCGCCCTCGATCAAAACCGTGGCGTCGGTATCCGCCACGTCCGCTACGGTTTTGAGCACCTCCACCATCTGGGGGCTGTTTCCCAGAATCTCGTCGAAGTCGAACCTCCCCCGCAGGTCCTGAAGCAGTTTCTCCTGCGATTCCTTGAGCTCGGTGAAAAGCAGGTTGTTCTCCAGGGCCACGCCCACCCTCTCACCCAGAGAGGACAGAAGCCGGGCATCGTCGGGAGTGAAAAAAGAATCGGATTTGGTGTCGTCTAAATAGATGATGCCCAACACCCGGTCTTTGGATTTCAGCGGCACGCACAGAATGGAAACCGTCTCCTGCGAGGAACCCTCCTTCTCCTCGTCCGCATCCGAGGTGAGAAGCCCGGATATGGAGACGGCGTTTCCGGTCTCCGCGGCCACCTCCATTACCTTCTCGTTTAGGCCTTCCGCCTCGTTTCCTATTTCCTTTTTGTCGCTGTCCTTGGCCATCGAAAGTTTGTCGCCTTGGCTTTGGGCGAAAACCCGCAGGAAACATCGCTCGCAAGAGGTGATCTCTATCAGCGAATCCACCACCTCATCCAAGAGCACGCTCACGTCCCTCTCCGAATAGATGATGTCCGACAACTCGTAGAGGGTGCGGTAGGTTCTCCTTTCATCCTCCAACTCCTTGGAGTCGGACTTGCACTTCTGGTATTCCTGATTAAGCCGGGAGAAATTGTCGGCCAGAGAGTTTTCCAGGGTGGAGGCTTTTTTCTCGACGTTCTCCAAAAACGAAATCGACTTTTCGATTTCCGCCACCAGCTTGCCCGAGGGATGGACCGAACCCAGCGCCACCAGACCGTCTCTGAGGCTGGAGAGATCGCGGAAGATGGACTTGAGATTGCGGGAGCCGCTGAGCTTTAACGTTTGAATGCTTTCTTCAACTTTGTCTAAGGTGGATTTCGACTTCCGCTTCTTCATGTGGTCAATATCGATTCAACAAAAAAGATTGTCAACAGAAATCTGTTCGGACAACGGTGAAACCAAATTAAACGGAAGCCTCATCGAAAGCCGATCCACGGTGGTTGCGGTCTTTGGACTTCCCGGATCGGACGGAGGGCGACAAAAAAAACTTGACTTGAACTTCCCGCCGACGTAATATACTTGCGGTTTCCGCCGGGGCCCATAGCTCAGTTGGTTAGAGCAACTGACTCATAATCAGTGGGTCGCAGGT
>CAZWAO010000324.1:0-2538 GCA_964631815.1 uncultured Ignavibacteria bacterium
TCAGAGCAGGCGAGCTTCGTATAATATTGAGCGCTTGTGAAACGATTCACTAACTCGAGAACCGGCTATGTGGCCTAAAAGCATAGGTTTGAAGCTGATTCTGGTGGTGGGCTGTATCCTGCTGGTGTCCATCGGCATCTACGCCTACGTCAACATCGCTTCCCAGAAGAAGCAACTTACGGATGAGGTGTTGCGGGGAGCCTTGAGGATCACCGAGACCGTAAGGAGAAGCACCCGCAACGACATGCTGAAAAACCAGAGGGACGATTTGCACCAGATGATCGAGGTGCTGGGAGGTCAGGAGGGTTTGGAGAAGATCAGGGTGTTCAACAAGGAAGGGCAGATAATGTTCTCCTCGGACCAGCGGGACATCGGGGAGATGGTGGACAAGAAGGCGGAAGCCTGTTACGCCTGCCATGCCGCCGAAAAACCCTTGGAAAGGCTGAACATCCCGGATCGCTCCAGGATATTCCAAAGCAAGGACGGCCACCGGGTGCTGGGAGTGATCTCGGCCATCTACAACGAATCGGACTGCTCCACGCCGGAATGCCACGCCCATCCTCCCGAGCAGAAGGTGCTGGGGGTGCTGGACATCGGGATGTCGCTGGCGGACGTGGACCGGGAAATAAACGGCGCCCAAAACGAGATGGTGATCTTCGCCATAATCGCCTTTCTGGTGATCTCGGTCACCATAAGCATATCCATCAGCCGCTACGTCACCCGGCCGGTCAGGGAGCTGGTCAAAGGCACCCGCAAGGTGGCCGAGGGAGACCTGGATTATACCATCGCGGTCAAAGGCGAGGATGAGATCGCGGAATTGGGCTCCGCCTTCCGCCAGATGACCTCGGATCTGAAAAAGGCGGACAGCGAATTGGTCCAATGGGGCAAAACCTTGGAGCAGAAAGTCCAGGAGAGAACCGAGGAATTGAGAAAGACGGAAAACCAACTGATCCAGTCGGACAAAGTGGCATCACTGGGGAAGCTGGCCGCCGGCGTGGCTCACGAGATCAACAGCCCCCTCACCGGGGTTCTCACCTACTCATCGCTTCTGCTTAAATCCAAGAAGGAAGGCGACCCGGAGAGGGAGGATTTGGAGGTTATCGTCAACGAGACCAACCGGTGCAAGAAGATCGTCCGGGGGCTTCTAGATTATGCCCGGCAGACCGCACCGCAAAAGACCTCCTGCGATATAAACGAGCTGCTGGACAAATCCGTGGATTTGGTTGCGCATCAGGCCAGCTTGCAGAACGTGAGGATCGAAAGGAAATTCCGTCCCGATCTGCCCAAAATAATGATAGACGTGGGGCAGATACAGCAGGTGTTCATCAACATCCTGCTGAACGCCATCGAGGCCATGCCCCAGGGCGGCAATCTGACCGTGTCCTCGAGCCTGGAGGATGGGAAGGTGGCTCTGGCATTCGCCGACACGGGCGTGGGCATACCCGAGGACATACTGCCCAAAATACTGGATCCTTTCTTCACCACCAAGGAACAAGGCAAGGGAACCGGGCTGGGGCTTTCGGTGAGCTTCGGCATAATCGAAAGACACCGGGGCAAGCTGCAGGTCAAAAGCAAGGTGGGAGAAGGAACCACCTTCACCGTAAAGCTGCCGGTTCCTGCCAATGTTTAGCAGGTTGATGACAGAAGGATGAGCGTTATGGTCAAAGGCAAGATACTGGTGATCGACGATGAGCAGATCGTGCTCAAAAGCTGCCGCCGGATATTGGAGGGCGAAAGCCACCAGGTTTTCACCGTCCCATCCGGACAGGAAGCTTTCGAAGTTCTGGCCAAGGAGCCGATAGACATCGTGATCACCGACATCAAGATGCCGGGCATGGACGGTATGCAGGTGCTGGACCGGATCAAGAAGGAATACCCTGACGTGCTGGTGATCATGATCACCGGATATTCCACGGTGCAGTCTGCGGTCGAAGCCATGAAGCTGGGCGCCTTCGATTACATTCCCAAACCCTTCACCCCGGACGAGGTTTCGGTGGTGGTGCAGAGGGCGCTGGAAAAAAAAAGACTGGTGGTTGAGAATATCTACCTGCGCAAGGAGCTTGAGGCCAAGTACGGCTTCGAAAACATCATCGGCAGCAGCCCCAGAATGCAGGAGGTATACAAGCTCATCCGCAAAGTGGCGCCCACCGACTCTACGGTTCTGATCCGCGGGGAGAGCGGCACCGGCAAGGAGCTGATCGCCCGGGCCATCCATTTCAACAGCGCCCGCAAGGAGAGGCCTTTCGTCCCGGTGGACTGCGGGGTGCTGGCCCAGGAGCTTTTAGAGTCCGAGCTTTTCGGCCACGTGAAGGGATCGTTCACCGGCGCGGTGGTGACCAAGCCGGGGTTATTCGAGGTGGCGGACGGCGGGTCCATCTTCTTGGACGAAATCGGCGACACCAACTCCAATTTCCAGTCCAAGCTTTTGAGGGTAATGCAGGAGAGGGAGTTCACCCCGGTAGGCGGCGTTACGCTCAAGAAGGTGGACGTCAGGTTCATCGTAGCCACCAACAAGGACCTGGACCAACTCGTGAAGAC
>CAZWAO010000325.1:0-2536 GCA_964631815.1 uncultured Ignavibacteria bacterium
TGCCAGATGAACGTCTATGATTCCGAACGGCTGATGGGACTTTTGGCCTCTGAGGGTCATACTTTGACGAAAGACCCCAAAAACGCCGACGTTATCGTGTTGAACACTTGTTCGGTCAGAGCCACGGCGGAAAGCCGCGCCCTGGGAAGGCTGACCGAATTCCAGAAATACAAACAGCGAAATCCCAAGGTCAAGCTGGTGGTAGCGGGCTGCATGGCCCAGAGAATGGGCGCAGATATTCTGGATCGGGCGCCGCTGGTGGACTTGATTTTAGGCCCGGATCAGATCCTCTCCTTAGCCGACTATCTGCGAAATCACCAACAGCATTCCCGGATCGACGTGTCTGTGTCCCGCGACGACTTCGATTCCGAGGGAATCTGGGAGCCGGAGGTTCTTCCCAAAAGAAAAACCCCCTACACCAGCTTCGTGGCCATCTCCCGCGGCTGCGACAACTTCTGTTCGTACTGCGTGGTTCCCTACGTGAGAGGACCGGAGAGAAGCCGTCCCCCGGAGCAGATAATCCGGGAGGTTCAAAAGACGGCAAAGTCCGGCCGCAAAGAGGCGACTTTGATCGGGCAGAACGTGAATTCCTACCAATACCAAGGCCGGGATTTCGCCGATCTTCTGCAGATGGTAAACGACCAGACCGACATCCAGTGGATTCACTTCATGACCTCTCATCCCAAGGATCTAAGCGACAAGTTGATCGACACGATCGCCCGACTTCCCAAGGTGTGCGAGCATATTCATCTTCCTTTACAATCGGGTTCGGATCGCATCTTGAAGATGATGAACCGGGGGTATACTTCGAGGGACTATCTTGAGCTGGCCCGGAAGATCAAAAAGAGCGTCCCGAATGCCAGTCTGACCACGGATTTGATCGTGGGCTTTCCCTCGGAGAGCGGGGATGACTTCCGGCGAACTCTGGACATGATGCAGGAAATCGAGTTCGACTCGGCCTTCATGTTTCGCTATTCCGTGCGGGAAGGCACCAAAGCAGCTGCCTGGCCTGATGACGTGCCGGAAGAAGAAAAGCTCGACAGATTACATGCGTTAATTGAACTTCAAAAGGAAATCTCCAAAAAGAGGAATCAAAACCTGGTGGGCAAAACACTGCTGGTTCTGATAGATGGAAAAAGCAGAAGAGACCAAAGCAAATGGAAGGGAAAAACCAGGGCCAATCAGACGGTGATCGTAGATGGGGAGGTCAACCTTCTGGGACAAATCGTTCCGGTTATGGTGGACCAAACGGACAGTTTCACCCTGTTTGGACGTTTGGCAGAGGCGAATCACCTGCCTCGTCCGTCGAAGAGCGACAATCATAAAAAGAAGAAGGTCATATGAAACAGATACTTCAAACCGTTTCCAAGCAGCTGACTGAATTCCTGGAAATCGAACACGCGGCTGTCTTCAGATTTGATCCTTCCAAGGCCGAATTGGTGTTGGATTTGAGTTTTGGCTTCTCCGATGAATCGGCAGATAGGCTGGCCGGGCTGCGGACCGATCAGGGCATTCTGGGCCGGTTGATTCGGGACCGGATTCCGCAGGTGGTGAACAACATTCCGCAGACCGAAGAACAGTTGTCCTTTCTCACCAAGCACGACGGCTTGACCTCCATGATCGCCGTGCCGCTATTCTCCGGAGAGAGATTTTGGGGCATCCTGACAGCTTTCAGTCGTGAGGCTTTCAAGTTCCAACCGGAGGACGCCCGGGCCATCAACCTGTTTGCCGGTCAACTGGCCGAGCTTTCCGAGATTTTCGCGCGGCGTCTAAGCTCCGACACGGATGAGCTTTTAGTCCGGCTTTTGGGGAGCATCGAGCTGATGAGTTTCAAGTTTCGGAACAAGAGCATGATTCCGGTCTCGGAGATTACCACCGAGCAGAAGCGGATGAGAACCCGTATCCTGGCTTTGCTCACCGACTCGGAGCAGGCTCCGGCTGCAGAGGTATCCAGTCGGGAGGAGAACAAAGAAGAGGAGATGTTTCTTCCTTCCGGAGACCAGTTGAACGTGGAAGAGGTCATCACCATCAAGGGGGAGAAGAACTCAAATCCCGGAACCAAGAAGGTGCTGGTCATCGACGACCAGCCCATCGTCACCGATCTGTTGGTCAGCGTGTTAGAGAGAATGGGCTATCAGTCCCAGGTGGCCTCTTCCGGAACCATCGGATTGGAGATATTCAACCAGAACGGATTCGATTTAGTCATCACCGATCTGGGGATGCCGGATGTGTCGGGCTGGCAGGTTTCCAAGATGGTGAAGACCAAGAAACCCGACGTGCCGGTGGTGGTTATCACCGGCTGGGGCGTGGACCCCGACCCCAACAAAATGAAGGAGTCCGGAGTCGATCTCATCATCTATAAGCCTTTTCAGATCGACGAATTGGAGAAGATCATCCGGGATCTTCTGAAGAAGTAGCCTCAAGTCCCCGTTTTTCCCGGCGTTCGGATTCTGAGCCGACGCCCGAGTTCGAGACCAAGACGAAACGCATGAAGGAGAGGGTCATGCTCAAAACCACGGTGGTGGGAAACTATCCC
>CAZWAO010000326.1:0-2523 GCA_964631815.1 uncultured Ignavibacteria bacterium
AGGAGAGTGAAGCTGTTGAGGATCGCCACTTCCCATTTCTCCTGCGCCTCCAAACACAGCTTCCAGTTGGGAAATAACACCACGCTTTGCTGAACCTTCTCGAATCCCTCCTCGGAAAGCGAGACGGTGTAGATCGGAAAGCGCCACAGTTGGGCCTGTCGATCCAACTTGAAGTTCACGTCCAGCTCGCGATAGTCATCCTGCAGCCCGAACTCGGCACACCTGGCCGCATTACCCATCTGCACCATCTCTTTGTTCTTCACCTGGTTTTCCTTCACGTAGCAGAACCGCCTATCGTCCTCGTGACCGGGCACGGCCAAGCCCAGTTCTATTCCGAACCAGACGGCGATCTTGGCGGCGTGATTATTCACCAACATGTACGAAATCTCCATCTGGGAGCTTCCCGGTTTGAGCGCGATCTTCTTCGCTACGGTGACCGGTGCCCTTTTATCACCCACCCAAACGAACCCATCCCGGTACAGGGTGAATGCCGATGCGGTTTTCTCCTTTTGCACCTTGCACATGTACGGCTGGTTGACGAAATCCCCCTGCTCGGGATAGCTGCAGCGGGAGAAATCCTCCAGCTTGGCGGCCTCTCCCAGAAAGTGATCGATCAGCGAACCGCGCCGGTACCAATCGTAGCTCAGCAGCTTCTCCAGTCCCTCCTCTTTGGTTAAGACTTGGTCATGTATGCTGACCGCTTCCTGTCCCTGCCCGGAATCCTGTGAGCCCTGTTTTTCCAACAGCTTGTGGTGATAGCCTTCCTCTCGTCTGGTGATGGTATCCAGCAGGTTCAGGTTCCTGGGCTTGAAGTCCAGCTCAAACAGGCTTCCGCCGGAACAAAGCGAGAAGCCCAGACCGAAGGCAGAAGTGTTCACCATAAGCTCGTCCCGGCCGTCAGCGTCGAAGTCGACCATTTGGTGGTCCACCCACGTTTTACCCCGATGGGTAAGCTCATCCACCAGCCTCTCCCCCTGGATCAGGTTCTCGTAAATGGCCCCGCGCAGGTGGGGGAGATAGAGTCCCCCGAAGACTCCGTGCCAATAAGGGCAATTGCACTGTCCTTTCCACAGATGGTCCCTGGCCTGGTCCAACTTGGCTTGGCTTACGCCCTTTTTGGTTTCGAGTTGCAAGATGCTGTGGCTTAGGGCCAGCATCTTCTTGTGCAGGTTGTTGGATTCGGGATATTTGGCCAGGAAATCCCGCCAGAAGCCTCCCCGGACAAATGGCCCAAACCGCTCCAGCAGATGTTGTTCCTTGAGTATGTGCTCGAATTCCTCATACTCCCTGAAAGCATGCGGGGGCAAGGTCCATTGCTGCATCTCCTGGTAAGAATCGGTAGGCAGGTAGGCTCTTCCCTTGGGAGGAAGTTGAGCCAGTGCTTCTTTGAGATGAACCATCTCGATGAAGTCGCTGTTTTTGTCTATCTCGTCCATGAACCTTTCGATCCACCGGTCTTTGAAGCAATGCTCATAGGTCTTGGGCCAGACCCCGAACTTCTCACCGTCGTCCGCATACACGATCAGGTTCTGCCCGTCCTCGGAAGCGATTCTTTTGAAATACTTGACGGTTTCCTCCGGCTCCATGAAAGGTATGGAGTAGCGCAGGAATTTGGAGGAGGAGAACAAGGCCACCACACAACCGTCTTCCTCGGTCAGGTAGTAACCCAAGAGCTGCTCATCGGTCAGCCCGGAGTGCTTGAAATGCGAATCGTCCACGATAGTATATTTCACTCCCGCCTGGAAAAGCGCCTTGGGAAGATGCGGCTCCCAGATTCTCTCGGCCAGCCACATTCCGCAAGGCTCCACGCCCAGCTCTTTTTGGATGTACCCGGTCAGTTTTTGAATCTGGCCGATCTTGTCGACATCCGGAATGACCGCCAGTATGGGCTCATAGAAAGCGCCGGTGAGCATCTCCACCTGGCCCTTTTCCACCATGGATTTCACCTTGTCCACTGCAGCCGGATGATGTCTCTTTATCCAATCTAAGAGTATGCCGGAAAAGTGGAGGCTTACCCGAAAGCGGGGATGCTTTTCCAGAACGTCCAAAAACGGAGCATAACTGTGGCTGAAGGCATACTCGAATACGTATTCGAAGTTGCCGATGGGCTGGTGGTCGTGCACGACAAAGGCGAACTTGATCTTCTTCATGTTTCTCCCCTGCGACTCGATCTTTTGTTTTCCCGGCTTCCGGGTCAGATCTCAGACGGACAGACGACCCACCCCGATAGAGGCTCCGCCCGGAGGCGGAAAAAGCCGGTGGGTGCTTGTTTGTTCCCCGGATGGGATGAATGCTACGGCAAGTACAAAGATTCCGATTAAAAGACGCTGAACTTAAGATACTTCTTGGGATGCCTCTTTATGTCCGATATCAGAGAATCGACGTTTTCAGTGGTGTTTTTGATCTGCTGGTAAAGAGTGGTGTCGTTTAACAACTGCCCCAAGGTTCCCTCTCCGCTCTCCAGCTTGAAGGTCAGGTTCTTAAGCGAGGTGGACAAGGAATCCAAGCTGGTGGTGATCTGGT
>CAZWAO010000327.1:0-2511 GCA_964631815.1 uncultured Ignavibacteria bacterium
GTTTGAGGATGCAGATGGCCGGATAGCGGCGGGTTATCAGGTCGATGGGGCTGGTATCTTTCTCCAACATGAAATCGAACGAGCAATAGGGGTCTCCCTTGTTGCCGTTGACGTATTCGACATAAGACTCCGGCGGAATCACCTGCGCCCTGATGGCGCGATCATCTTCGCCGCCCTCTTCATCCATCAACGAGAGGTAGTAGGGGGTGATGCCGAAAGGCAGCTTGGCTTTTTCCAACATCTGCAGAGCGTTCTTCTCCTCATGAGACAGCCCGATCAATCCCAGAAGCTGGGAGGGTTTTTTGATCACACGTCGGATCTGCCATTTCCAGTCGTTCCAATTGCTTTCGGTTCCGCCGAGCTGGGAGAGGATTTTCTGCTTCCTCTTTTCGCGTTTGGCCACCACCTCCGGGTCAAGCCCGTGCTTGTACCTTCCCATCCACTCTTCCACTGTCTCCCACAGGTGGTCCAACTGGTTGGACCTGGCGATGGCTGCCTGACGACCTTCCAGCTCCTCGCTTACATAGAAGGGGGCAAAGGTTGTCACCGGCCCCTCACCGCTGAGACCCATGAACAGATAAGTCAGATCGGTGTAAAAACCAGGCTCAAGCTTGGGAGGCGTCTCCCCCTTGGCTATTCTGTATATAGCGTCGATCACGCTGAAGCCTGCCAAGTTATCTGACCGACTCTTCAGGATGCTCCGCAGCGCCCCGGTGCAGTCCCTGACCCGAATTATCTTTCCCTCGGGCAGTTCGCTCTGATGGGCGAAGGTATCGAACTGGTGGGAGGTTATCCTCCGAAGCAAGCGCTCTCGCGCCACTTCAGCGTTGGCAGCGCTGGCCAGCCGGGGCAGATAGTCCGCAGCGGCCTGCTTGAAGTCCTCCAAGCCGAATGCCGATATTTCTCTAACGGTCTTCATGGCCGGAATCTCAGTACTAATGCTCATATCCTATACACACCTCGTTTCAACTGCATCTATTAGCCTTATCGTCAGTTGGCTCCCATCCTTGAAACTCACGCGCGCTGCTCAGCCTGGTAGAGGCACGACATCAGATAGCAGGCCTAACGCCTGCCCTCCTTTTGTCCAAGTCGGTGAAGCCCCGATGCTTTTCCCACCCCCATATAAGTTTACGAAAGAAAGGGAGGAAAGTCGAAACGAGCGGCGACGATTGCTGCTATTTTGTTTATTTACAGCAGGATAGCTTAAAATTCGGAAGGTCGAAGGCTGCTTGTAGATTCAGAAAAGCAGGTGGCGGTTGAAGATGACTACTGAGGCATTTCTCCCCGGCCCGCGCTGGCGGCAGTTCCAGAGTCACATGTTCCGTGGGGCCGGCCGGGGGCTATTTGGATCGGAGTTCGTCCCAGGCTTCGAAAGCTCTTCTCAGATGCGGGATGGTGATGGAGCCACCTACGACTAAGGCTATAGCCAAAGCTTCCTCCAACTCATCGTCCTTGAACCCCTCTTCGTGACATCTAACGATGTGGTACTTGACGCAATCGTCGCATCGCAACACCAGGGATGCGACCAGGCCCAAAAGCTCTTTGGTCTTTGCCGGAAGAGCACCCTGACGGTAGACTTGGGAATCGATGCTCCAGAAACGCTTGACGTTGGTGCCGGCATATTTCATCACGATCCGGTTCAATCTCTCCCGGTCCTTTTGAAACTCTTCGATTTTTCCTTGATTCATGGTTGGATTACCTCCGGAATCTGCTGCTCTCGAATACGTGAATCCCGATCCCACGTTCACTTGGCTTTAAGAGCATCCGAAATGGCTTTGCGAATTCCTTCTTTCGGAGCCTCATAACCCCATCCGACCTTTTTGCCGTTGACGAAGATCGCACGAGGGATTTGATAACACATGAGGACTGATGGTTCGTGGGCGGGATACTGGTTGAACAGGACCGAATCTCCGAATTCCTTCACCACTTCCCGGACCCTTTGAGCCTCACTGTCGCTGGTTGCACAGAATGCATTCCAGAAAAGATCGACCACCACCCTGCCGGATACCGGTTTGAAATCGTAGTCTGACCTGAGATATCGGGGCGGCTGGGCAGATTGGTCGAACACCTTCCACAGTATGGCCTCGTCGCTTAGGTAGTCTTTTTCTCCTTCGGATGTCACCTCCCGGACCCTGCTCACCCGCGAAAAACCGCATTTCTCAAAGAAGCGTGCCGGCATAAACCAGAAGTCATGATAGTAGCCCACGGTTACGATGCCCTTTTTTCCCTGCCGCCTGGCTTCTTTTTCAGCTTCATCAATCAGGCCGGACCCTGCGCCCTGACTTTTCAAATCGTTCAGCACATAGAGACAAGGAATCGCCGACAGGTCTTTTCCAAGCGGCCCCCAGGGACAGATTTCGATGGGCATGACGTACAGGAAACCCACGGGCTTGCCTTCCAAAATGGCGACCTTGACCCGCAATCCCTCCTGATGCTTGCTTTTCAGCCAGGCGATCCTCCTTTTGGCAACGGCATCCGCCTCGTCCGTCTCGTGGACGTGACTGCAGGTTC
>CAZWAO010000328.1:0-2500 GCA_964631815.1 uncultured Ignavibacteria bacterium
CCCATCGATGCCCAGGTGGTGCAGGCGGCCACCAAGTGGAAACGCGTCGCCCTTAAGCAGTTCGGCTGTCAGGTGGGCGAGGGGATCAACACCGACATGCATGCGGTGCGTAAGGATTATTTTTTGGATCACGATCACAGCGCATACGTGGACCAGTGGGACTGGGAACAGGTGATAACCGAAAAATACCGCAATCTGGATTATCTCAAGCAGGTGGTCCGCAAAATATGGAAGGTGCTCAAGGGAGCGGAAAACCTGGCGCAGGATATGTACCCCAAGTTGAAGAGCTCCAAGTATCCCAGCCTGCCGGATGAGTTGGTGTTCATGCACGCCGAGGACATCCTGGAGAAATTCCCGGACATGCCGCGCAAGCAGCGCGAGACGGCCATCCTACAAGAGTATCCCGCCATCTTCATCATCGGAGTGGGTTGGACTCTAAAGGACGGCTATCCCCACGAGATGCGGGCGGCAGATTACGACGATTGGGTAACGGAGACGGTTTCCGACGACGGCAAGCCTATGCACGGCTTAAACGGCGACATCCTGGTGTGGAATCACGTCACCAAGCGACGGCACGAGCTGACCTCCATGGGCATTCGGGTGAACGCCGAAACCCTCAAGAAGCAATTGGAGATGACCGGACAGCTCGATTTTCTCAAGTCGCCCTATCATCAGGGAATTATCAAGGGCGAGCTTCCGCTCTCCATCGGCGGTGGGATCGGGCAGTCCCGAACCTATATGGCTTTGCTGAAGAAGGCGCATCTGGGTGAGGTGAGCGTCACGGTGTGGCCGCAGATACTCAAGGACATGTGCGCCAAGAAGAATATCCACGTGCTGGAATAACAGCACCTGGATCGACAAGACAATGAACGCCGCAACATCGTTTGCCTCCAAAGCAGGTGAATGGTGGGCGGCGTTTTTTTGTTGATTTTGCGCCGGGGTGGATGTAGCTTGGGGTTCGGAAAGTATGAAAGACATGATAGGGGAAAAGCCGTGCTTCCAAGTATGTGATTATTGGCGGTTAAATGAGAAGGTGCTTACCCCTTCACCCTGTATCCTTCCCAGACGGGACTTCGTCTCCCCAAAGGGGAGAGGGAAGTCGGGAAGAGTGCATCGGGACTACAAAGTCCCGATGCAACAAAACGTTTTCCCCCTCACCCTGGCCCTCCGAGCCGGACGGCCCGTCTGGGACGGGACTTCGTCTCCCCCAAATGGGGGAGAGGGGATTACGAGGTTGTTCGTTTGCATATGAGTGTCAGACTTTATCACATCAGCGATAAGCCGGGTATCAAGCGTTTCGAGCCCAGGACCGCGCCCAGCAAAAGCGCCAAACAAGAAGGCAAGATGGTTTGGGCTATCGACTATGAGCATCTGCACAATTACCTGCTTCCGCGAGACTGCCCCAGGGTGACCTTCTTCGCTGCCGAGAACAGCGATCCCAAGGACATTGAGAAATTGATGGCCGGCACGTCGGCGAAACATGTGATTGCGGTTGAAGCCTGTTGGCTGCCGGAGATTCAGAGACAATGTCTGCACAAGTATGAATTCGACTCCGAGGGCTTCACCTGCGTGGATGAAATTGCAGGCTACTGGATTTCACGCAAGCCGGTCATACCTGTTGCGGAGACGAAAATCGGCGACGTTCTGGCGGCGTTGCTTGAGCACGACGTTGAGCTGAGAGTGATGCCGTCCTTGTGGAAGCTGCGCGAGGCCGTCATCAACTCGACTTTGGCATTCTCCATCATTCGAATGAACAAAGCCCGGATACCGCCAGAAGGTTTGGAACAATATCATCCATTGCCATAAAACAAGGAGGTGGGTATGGCAATCAGTGTTTCGGTCCAGCGAGGTTTTACGAGGGGACTTGCGAAGGTGCTCCTCCTCGTCTTCTGCATTTCGGTCTTCTTATCTTGCGGAACGCCAGCGTTCGATACAAGTCCGGGTGCAGATAGTCAAAATGTAGTGGCGACCTTCTCGATCGTTGCCCGAGATTCGGTTACGGGCGAGCTGGGCGTGGCTGTTGCCTCGCGGTTTTTCGCTGTCGGCTCGGTGGTGCCCTGGGCAAAAGCCGGAGTGGGTGCGGTAGCCACCCAGTCTTATGCAAACACCAGTTTTGGATGGCGCGGTCTGGACCTGTTGGAGCAGGGTAAGACGCCGCAGGAGGCGGTTCAGGCTCTTATCTCCGGCGATGATGATCCGCAGAAACGCCAACTCGGAATCGTGGCAGCAGACGGGAAATCCGCCACCTACACAGGAGAGAAATGTCTGGCCTGGGCAGGAGGGAGGAACGGACCCAATTACGCGGTGCAGGGTAATATTCTCGCCTCGGAAGTGGTAGTCATTGCAATGGAGAGGACTTTTCTCGAATCCGAAGGCACGCTGGCAGATCGTCTCTATGCCGCTCTGATCGCCGGCGAAGCAGAGGGAGGGGATGCCCGCGGCAAGCAGTCGGCGGCCATGCTGGTGGTCAAGGAAGGTGCGGGCTACGGCGGTTACACGG